>JAIFNG010000015.1 GCA_020047815.1 Anaerolinea sp. | reverse complement strand
TCACCACTGGGATTTGTCCCATCTCGATCCAGCGGTAGATAGTTTTTGGACTCACTTTTGCCCAATCAGCGACTTGCTGAATGGTTAAAAGTTCAATGCTAAAAAGTTGTTCTTGATCTGAATCTGGTTTTCCGGCAGGCATAAAACCTCCAGGAGCCGGAATACAAAAAACCGACTTCCGATGAGTTTTCTCATCGTCAGTCGGTTTTTTGTCACTGCTGTAATAGTTACGCTTTGCGGTCCCGACGGGATTCGAACCCGCGATCTCGGCCTTGACAGGGCCGCATGTTAGGCCGCTACACCACGGGACCAATTAACTAAGCGGGCGATAGTTTATCATGATGGTATCTCAATGTCAATAGGCGCCGCCAGTATAAAATGAGGGGTCAGCGGGGGTTTGACCAGTGCGATCATGGATGGATACCCAATCTCCTTCAACAGCCCAATTAAATAGCCAATGTGAATCGCCAATGGACAAGTTCACGCATCCGTGCGATTGAGGGTAACCAAAGCGCGTCCGCCAGTATGCGCCATGTAACGCGCGCGCGCCGTCAAAGTACATGGTCCAGGGAACATTATCGAGATAATAAAAATCGGTGGGATCGTTATTGCGCATGGTCTCAGATTCTTTTTTCTGAAATATTTGATAGACCCCGGGACGCGTCCAGTAGGGTTCTGCTCCGCTGGCAATGACTGTTGCAAAAACGAGTTTGTTGTTTTCGTAAACGGCAAGGGTTTGCTCCGCCAGATCCACATCAATCCAGCGGTTGGTTGTCACACCTTGCGGAGGGGTTGTGTTTACGGTCACTTGTGCCACTTTTCGTCCCTCCACCCATTGGTCGGGTCCGATCAAATACCAATCAGTATTTTCAAATGTTTGCACATTATAGATGGGTACGATTTCAAATAGGTTTATCTCCCTTCCCGTTTTTTTAGAATTGTACCCCGGTGCATTTGTGACTGGAATTTGTTCAAACGCCCAACCAAACGATGTACGCGGCGCACCATTGAATACAAGACCTTGAAAATTGGATATCTCCCCGACACGCGCACCTTTACCGGGAATCCATCCGCCGTTTGGCATCAGGTAGTAAACCCCACCCTGATCAACGCGATCAAGGTAGGAGATATAAACGAAACCAGGCAGGAATTGCTGGGCGCTGGGACCTTTTTCGCCTGGTGAACTGTAGATCGGAACATAATCATTATCCAATCGGAAATATTTATAAGGGAGCAGGTTGAGGTTTGGATCCGGTTTGGAGGCGGGCAACGGACGCGGCGGAATCAGTATGCCTTGGCGGGCAAGGTCGGTTAGATAGCTCGAAGGACCCAGGGGCAGGCATTCATCTGGTTGGAACAGGTAAACCCCGGGCTCACAGATCACGCTGCCGCTTTCGGGTTCAGCAGGAGGCGTGGATTCCTGCGCGTGTGCGGCTTGAGGGTCGGCAAAAAGGGTGCTGAGGATGAAAAATAAGGTGATAATTTTCGTCATAAGGCCAAATTATAGCATGTGGATAACTTACTGTTTTGTAAGCTATAATATATCCAGCTTGACACAATGAAAACCATGTTCTAAAATAGTTGTACTATAATGATATTAGCGCCCTGAGAAAACGGGCGTTTAACTTCCCTTTAGGAGGGTTGGTTTGTCAAAAAATCGGTCGCAACTAATGGTAGATCGCCTGCGTGAACTTCAGGCTTCGTCACCTGATATTGAAGCCTCAGCAGTGGTTAGTGTGGATGGGCTTAGTATTGCATCTGCTCTTCCACAGGGCGTAGAGGAAGACCGTGTGTCAGCCATGTCTGCGGCTATGCTTTCATTGGGAGAACGTATTGCAAGCGAATTGGGACGCGGTACCCTGGAGCAGGTTTATATTAAAGGTTTAAAGGGGTATGTTGTTCTGATGTCTGTCGGTGAGGAAGCTGTACTTACCGTGTTGGTACGCGAACAAGCCAAACTTGGACTGATCTTCCTTGATATGCGTCGCGCCACCGAAGATCTGGCAAAGTTGATTTAGCGGAGTTTTTATGTCCCCCCTTGAAAAAAGTGGCTTGTACTACCCCAATAAATTTGGCATGATTACCATCAAGTCTTTGGAAGAAGTGATGGGAAAGAATGGCTTGAATGCCATCTTAAATCTGGCAGGTTTAAATAATTACATCGAAAATTATCCTCTGGATAATCTGGATAAAGGTTTTGATTTTGCCGAGCTTTCTGCCTTGGGTTCTGCCTTGGAGGAAATGTATGGTCCGCGCGGCGGGCGCGGCCTTGCACTTCGGGCGGGACGCGCAACATTTTCTGATGCATTGAAGAATTTTGGCGCACTGGCTGGCGCGGCAGATCTGGCATTTGTTGTTTTGCCCCTTCAATCCAAATTGAGGATCGGCCTGCCCGCATTCGCAAAGATATTCACCCAGTTGAGTGATCAACTGACCACAGTGGAAGAAAAAGATACCGAATGGATCTGGACGATCCACAAGTGCCCATGCTGCTGGGGACGGACAGGCGCAGACAAACCGGTTTGTTTTATTTCCACCGGTTTGTTACAGGAAAGCCTGAAGTGGGTATCCGGCGGCAATGAATTCCGTGTAAATGAATCGAAGTGCGTCGCTGTCGGCGATGATGTTTGTGAGTTTATCGTCCAAAAAGAACCAATTTCATAAAAAAGAGATGACGAAGGGTTGGCGTGACAGACATCAAGCCTAAAATACTTGTCGTCGAAGACGATCTGGACGTGGCTGAGATGCTGAACGCCTTTTTTTGCGATCAGGGTTATGAAGTCTTTACTGTGAATTGGGGCAAAGATGGGGTCCGTTCGTGCCAAACCGTTCATCCAGATCTTATCATTCTTGATATCCGCCTTCCCGATATCGACGGCTACGAGGTAGCCAGTCGTGTGCGTGGGGATCGCCGTACCGCCGAAATTCCCATAATCTTCCTTACTGAAAAACGAAGTCGTTCTGACCGTTTGCTGGGTTTGGAAATCGGCGCAGATGATTATATAACCAAGCCATTTGATTTGCAGGAATTGCGTCTGCGTGTTAAGAATGCGCTAAAACGCGCCAGCCGTGGATCATTAAACAACATTGTTACGGCCTTACCGGAAGGCGCCCTGGTGGATGAGAAACTCTCCGAGACTCTTGGCAGGGATGGTATCGCTCTATTGCTTGTTTCGATTGACAACATGGATTCCTTTCGGGAGACGTATGGTTTTGTGGCAGCTGATGATGTTTTGCGTGCCATTAGCATGATGATCGTGAATACCATGCATGAAGCCATCAGTCCGGATGAGTTTTTGGGCCATCTGGATGGTACTGATTTTATCCTTGTTCTTAACTCTTCAAATCTGGCTGCAATGAGTGGTAAACTTCGCGTTCGGCTCGAGCAAGCGATGGAATATTTTTATCCTGCCAGGAACCGCGAGGTGATGGCAGGAAGTAAATTTGGCCTTAAATTGAATTTAACCGCGCTTACATCCTTTAAGGATAGGTTCACTGAGGTGGAGCAAATTAAGACCGAATTGATGCGTCTAAAGAAATAGGAGAGTTTTGCGTATTACAGTTGTGATACCCACTTATAACGAGGCGGAGAACCTGCCTAATCTGGTATCTGCTTTGTTATCGCTTCCACTAGATTTATGTGTGCTGGTTGTCGACGATAACAGTCCCGATGGTACAGGTCGTGTTGCAAATGAACTGGCTGGTGCATATCCAGGTCGTGTGAGTGTTCTTCATCGTCCAGACAAATTGGGGCTGAGGTCTGCTTATTTAAATGGATTTCAAAAAGTATTGGAAGGCGACGCTCAGGTCATAGTTCAGATGGATGCGGACTTTTCGCATGCGCCATCTGCGTTGATCAAAATGTCGGAATTGTTGAAGTCCAATGATGTTGTGCTTGGTTCCCGTTATGTAGAGGGCGGCTCTGTGGATGAACGCTGGCCTTTCTGGCGGAAAAGTCTTTCAGCCTTCGGCAATTATTATGCCCGTACCATTTTAGGTCTGCCTTTGCACGATGTTACTACGGGGTATCGCATGTGGCGGCGTGAGACCCTGCAGCAGCTTCCATTTGAACGTATTCGATCCAATGGCTATGTGTTTCTGGTGGAAATGGCTTATCTGGCGCATTGTATAGAATTCAAGATCGGTGAGTCGCCCATTTATTTCTCCGATCGACGCTGGGGGAAATCAAAAATGTCACTCAGGATCCAGGCCGAGGCGGCATTACGCATCTGGCAGGTTTGGTGGAACTATCGTGATCTGAAGAAGGCAGGCAGGGCGGGAAGGTTATAGACTGCTGTTAGTTTTTCTGCGTCATAAGTCTTCTAATGTTAAACTTCTTTTAGTGGAAGGGTAACAGTAAAAGTACAGCCTTTACCCGCCTCACTTTCCAGATCGATATTTCCGTTCATAATCGAAGTTAACTTTGCAACAATGGAAAGTCCCAAACCAAACCCGCCTTGTTTTGAGTTTTCCGGGCTGTTTACCTGCGCAAATGCTTCAAATACCCGTTTTTGTGCTTCAGGGGGGATTCCAATTCCGGTGTCAATAACCTGGATCGCCCAAAGCGCCGTTTCACACCTGATAAACCGGACGGTCACAGAACCCTTTTCGGTGAATTTTACCGAATTATGCACGAGGTTCATCACGATCTGTCGCAGCCAGAATTGATCACCGATTAATTTCTGAGGCAGGGCCGGGTCAATATATTCAACAAGCATTAACCCCTTTTTTTGTGCATGAAAATTTAACGTGGAAAGCAGCGGACCGATCACTTCGCCCACATCAAAAGGGTATTCCCGCAGAATGATCTTGCCAGTCTCGATTTGCGCCTGACCAACGAGATTGTTAATGAATGAAAGAAGTTGGTTTGCACCATCAAGAATTTCTGATGAAGCCTTAACCTGTTGTTCGCTCATTGGGCCAAATGAACCATCTTTCAACATTTCTGCATAGCCGATGATCGCTCCCAGTGGTGAGCGAAGGTCGTGTCCAAGATTTGCCAGCAATTGACTTTTTAAACGGCTTGCCTCCGTCAATTGTTCCTGAGCTTGCTGTTGTTCAGTAATGTCACTTATCAACAGGATGCGCCCGTTGCGTTTCCCCTGGTGATCAAACACTGATGTGGTCCGCATTTTGAAAGTCAGGGTATCCCCGGCAAGTTCAACTGAAAACTCCCGGTTTATTTCCCCTGGCGGGTTAACTGTCTGCCATTCCTCCCAATCGGGGAGCAGAGATTTGATATCACGTCCAAGCATGGCGCCTGTATCTTGAAAGATGAACGTGGCAACCGGATTGATATCCACTATGCGTTCCTTGCCGTCCAACACTACCACGCCATCCTGCATGGCATTGAATACCGAATCAAGCGCGATGGGTTTTAGATCCATAAAGCGATAGCGCAGGAAACTAAAGGAAAGGAACAGATTGGCAAGCGAAAGCGCAATGGGGGTTAAGTCCAGGGATGGAAATGGATTCAAGCCTGTAATATACATAAAATTAGCAGCCCATGGGAATGCCATCCCCATCAGCATGGTGCGCGATTGACTTTGGTACAGGTTTTGTGAGCGTGTGGCGGTTTGGAAAAACAATATCGTTATAGCTGCCACCAGGAGATATTGGAAAATTACCAGGAAATAAAAAAATGGTTCGTGCCCAAGAGCCAGGGGACCAAACGGCAGGCCATTGGTCAGTTGAATTGTTGACCAGATCAGATGATGCCATTCATTGGTTATGGCCAGAAGGACGAAAGAGCCGGCGCTGAATGCAAGAACCCACGTTCGTGTGCGGGTTAACCAGCCGCCCTTTCCGCTGTAATGCATGGCGAATACAAACATGCCCACCGCTGCGTAGGAAATGCCAAAATATTGAACTTTTGCCCACACGATTTTTTGAGCCAGGTTGGTGCTTAAAATTTCCATGATGTATGCCAGTGACCATTGTGTAGCGCAACCAACAGCCAGCAGTAATCCGTAGGTGCCTGGAATGGATCGTAGTCCCCAAATTCGTATCAGTAACAGGAATCCGACCACACTGCTTGCAAGCAGGATAACGATGTAACCAATATAATATGGGTATATTTCCATTGCTCCTGATTTTAATGTGAATTGTCTGTTTTCGTATGCCAATTTGATGACATTTTTATCATGCGTTTTCCCTGATTTGGGATGGATGTATCCTTTTTAATACTTCGATTTTCCTGTTGCCCTACCCAAATCCACCACTCTCTGATAATATACATTCCGCACGCCGATCTTTTGACTACAAGCCCTCGGCTTTCCCCGTCGGGGGTTTTTGTGTGTGTATCAACTACTTGTCATTGTAAAGACAAATGAAACCAGGTGTAAAAATGCTAATCGAAAGAACTGACCTCAGAAATATTGCCATTATCGCGCATGTTGATCATGGCAAGACCACTCTTGTGGATGGATTACTTGCTCAATCACATACCTTTCGTGAAAATCAACATGTTGAGGAACGTGTGATGGATTCGAATGACCTTGAACGGGAGCGCGGCATTACGATTCTTGCCAAAAACACTGCCATATCACTGGTCGATCCTGTTACCAAACAGCCGATCAAGATCAATATTGTCGATACGCCCGGACATGCTGATTTTGGCGGCGAAGTGGAGCGGGTAATGAACATGGTGGATGGTGTTCTGCTTCTTGTGGATGCAGCGGAAGGCCCCATGCCTCAAACCCGCTTCGTATTAAAGAAGGCGCTGGAGATGGGGCACAAAGCGATCGTGGTCATCAACAAAGTGGACCGCAAGGATGCCGAGCCGGCGCGTGTACTGAATGAGACCTTTGACTTGTTCATTGAACTTGGTGCAAGTGAAGATCAGGCGGATTTTCCTGTCATTTATGCCCAGGCTACTGCCGGTCGGGCTGGTCTTACAGCAGAACTAGGTCCTGACCTTCAGCCCATGTTCGATACCATCCTTAAGCACATTCCCCCGCCAAAAGTGGACCCTGAAGCGCCTTTACAGTTGTTGGTTACCATGCTTGGGTATGATGATTATCGAGGGGTGACTGCCATTGGGCGTGTCTTTGCCGGCACGATTAAGGCGGGTCAAAAAATGGCCCGGATGAAATTGGATGGAACGATCCTGCCTGAAAGTGCGCGTTATCTTTATACCTTCAAAGGTTTGAATAAGGTGGAAATTGATGAAGTAAAAGCGGGCGATATTATTTCATTGGCTGGTCTTGAAGGTATTGCCATCGGCGAGACACTTGCCGACCCGACAACTCCTGTTGCCCTGCCGACCATTAAAGTGGAAGAACCAACGGTCCGCATGACATTTGGCGTGAATACATCTCCATTTACCGGTAGAGAGGGTACCTGGGGAACTTCACGCAAACTGCGTGAGCGTTTATACACAGAACTTCGCACCAATGTTTCTTTGCGTGTGGAAGATACTGATTCTGCTGAAAATTTTTTGGTCTCAGGGCGCGGTGAATTGCACCTGGGTATTCTTATTGAAACCATGCGCCGGGAAGGATATGAATTCCAGGTATCCAGACCCGAGGTTATCTATCATAAGGCTGATGATGGCGCCTTGCTTGAACCATATGAAGAAGTGCATGTTGAAACCAGTAATGAAACCGTCGGTGTTGTGGTGGAAATGCTTGGAAGCAGACGCGGCAAAATGACCGAAATGCATGATGCCGGCCAGGGAATGACGCGTATCGTTTACATTGTCCCGACACGCGGCTTGCTTGGGTTCCGGTATCAGTTCCTCACCTCCACCCGCGGGGAAGGCGTGATGCACACGATCTTTAATGGCTATGACGAATTGGCAGGTCCCATAACTTCACGCACAAGGGGATCCATTGTTGCCTGGGAAGCTGGTGTGACCACTGCATACTCACTGAAGAGTGCGGAAGAGCGTGGGGTGTTATTCATTGGTCCTGGTGTGCAAGTCTATGAAGGCATGGTGGTTGGTGAAAATGCACGCGGCCAGGATATTCCGATCAATGTCTGTAAGAAGAAACACCTTACCAATATGCGTGCATCCGGAGGCGATATGGAAATTCGCCTGACGCCGCCCCGTTCCATGAGTTTGGATGAAGCGGTTGAGTATCTTTCAGATGATGAATTGCTTGAGGTAACTCCTGAGAGCTACCGCATCCGTAAGCGTATCCTTGCGACTGATGAGCGTGGCAAGCAGACGAAAAAAGCGAAGGAACAGTTGGGGGAAGAGTAATAAACAAGCGTGAAGTATAAAAAATCCCGTGACCCGAAGGGCACGGGATTTTTGTTATTTATCTGCAGGAAATATTTATGGGCAGGTGATGCTTGCCGTTGAACTATTGGTTTCGCCCGCCTGGTTATATGCCTGGATCTGATAGCCCACGTTTTGCCCTGACAACAGGGGAATTGTTTCGGAAAAATTAGTCGAATTGGCTGGTAATTCGGTGACCGCTTCACCGTTTCGCATGATACGATACCCTGTTTCATTATTTGAGTTGTCGTTCCAGTTGAGGGTAATATCTGCCTGCCCGCTGTAACAGAAAAATGTCCATCCGTTTTTGGAGAAGGTGGCAGGATCAGGCGCGCCACCCAGCGGCGTGGGTGGTGCGGTAACGGTCGGTACAGCCGCAAAACTACCTGACGGGGTCGCAAATTCGCCGGACAACCAGCAATCTCCGTCCTTGGTAGTCACGACCCAATAATTTGGCGGGAAGAAGCCGATAATTTTTACAGACTCCAACGGCATGATCTGCGTAACGCGTTCATAGCTTTTTGCGGGGCCTTTGCGGCAGTTGGTCACATCTCCAACGCTTGCCATTGGTTGGGAGAAAGTTGACGTGCTGGTTGTCTTGGGTACAGCAGGCTGGGTATTCGTAACCTCAGGCTGGTTGGCTGCCAGGGTTGAACTTGCGATCGGAGTTGTTGCATCCAGGGCTGCCTGCACGGTCAACGCGGCGGCAGTGGCAATTTGCGGGTCTATTGCATTGCTTGTGGGCATATTGCATGAAGAAATGATCACTCCAAATGCAAGGGTTATCATTAAGATCTTTTTCATGGTTTTCCTCTGCTCATATTCAGCAGTTCATAAAACAGGGTTCAGGAAACTTGACTGCAAGGAAATTAATTATGCGGCTCCTGAGTTGATCGGCATTATCAGGATGAGCTCCAAAATTTTTACGTGCTGTAATTATTTGATCTTCTTGTGAGCACGTCCGCTAATCCGCAAAAATTCCACACGCCCTTCTTCATCACGGATGAAGTCACCAAGGGCATTCTTTAACGGCTCATCCAGACCGATGACTTGATCTTTATCATAGAACGCGATCCGCATGGGAGGGGTGGCAGGACCGGGAGGGCTGTCTGGTTTGGGGAATCCACCCAGTGGAATGGGATAAAGCATAAGCGCCTTGTTCTTTATTTTCAAGTCAAAAGCCTCTGTGCCGATCCGATAGGACCCTGCAAATTCCTTCAATTCGTTTTCGTGTGTGTGGAGTATTTGCGGCAGGGTTGGTTTGATGCCGCAATATAACTCAAGAGCAAGTGTGACTGCATTGGTGTTTAAAACGCCGCCGCTGTCGCTGTTGGTGAGAATGGAAATGGCAAAATCCTTATCAGGGATGAACATGAAAGTGGCTTGCTGACCATGAGTTGCCCCCCCGTGGCTGAAGCGGACAGGGTCACTGGTTGGGCTTATGAACCAGGTGATACCCATGCTGCCACGCCTGCCCATGCTGATTTGTGGAACGCGCATGGCTTTGAGCGTTTTGCGTTGCATGATGCGGCTGCCGTTCCCCATATGGAAGCGGGCATACGTGAGCAGGTTTTTTACCGTGCTGACCACTCCGCCGACGCCATTTCCTGCGCGGCCAATTGCCCAGGGACGTGCGACCAGTGTATTTTTACCTTTGTTGTAATGGCCAACAACAAAGCGGTGGGTGATGAGTATGTCGCTCGGGAAAAAGAAAGTCATGTCGAGACCAAGTGGATCGAACAGCATTTCCTGCGCGGCTTGTTCATAAGGTTTTCCCGTCACTACTTCTATTATGCGTGACGCAATATTAAAACCGGCGTTGTTGTATGACCAAATTTTCCCAAGCGGCATGATCTGTGGAAGCCTGGCAATATCCTTTACCATACGCTGGAGCGCATCATCACCATTGCCAAAATCGTTAAAGTAATCTCCCACCCAGCCGCCGGTGTGTGTCAGGAGGTGGCGTGTCGTGACTTGTTTTGCAACACTTTCGTTTTGGAGCCTCAACTCACTAAGATATTTTCGCACAGGGGCGTCGAGGTCAATTTTGCCGTGCTCTGAAAGTTGCATTAGCATGGTGCCTGTTAATGTTTTGCTGATCGACCCGACTTGAAAAAGGGTGTCAGGCGTCACTGGAAGCGGATTCTCGATGCTGGTCACGCCGAATCCTGCAATGTGTTCCCTGTTCTTGTACCAGATTCCCACAGCTGCACCCGGAATGGATAAACGCTTCATTTCCGAGACTATTTTTTGCGATACTTTTTTAAAATTAGGATCTTTGATGTTTGATGTGGATAAATTCATTGATACTCCAAAAATTCGATCTGTTTTACGCAATAAAGACAAAGGTATTAGGTCCTTTTCGTTTTGATTGCATCAACCCTTCTTCCGCCTTTTCAAGCAATCCGGTGCTGGTGATGGTTTGCCCACCCGGATGCGTAGTGACTCCAATATGCAGCGAGAAGGTCACAGAGTGGCCATTGGTGTCCTCGAATTTGTTTTTGAATACCGACAACAGTCTTTCACAGACCGCCTGTGCACCGTGTTTGTCTGAGTTGGGCAGCAGAATGGTGAAAAGATTCCCATTCCGAGCCGGAATATCCGCAGAGCGTAAATGGGTGTTGAGTGCTGCTGAAAATATCAAAGGTGCAGTGCTGATCGTATCCGCATTGAAACCATTGGGTGTAATTTCTATCTGGATCAAGGTTTGGGGGCATGGATAACGACGGGAACGTGAAATTTCGTAATTCAACAGGACCTGAAACACATCAATGTTGTAAACATCCCCGGTAAGCGCTTCCATTTTTTTCATAGGTTTCTCCAATTTGATTGAATTGTCCTTGGTATTAATACTTGAAATCAACACCTTGCGTGGAAAAGATTCACTTGATCATTATGGATTGGATCAATTCGTCCAGTTTTGTTAGCGTAGGGGTGAATGCATTAGCGTCGGTTGAGTTTAGTTTTTGCCTTGCCTGTTCAAAGTGTTTGTCCGTGTTTTCGAAATTTTCCCAGTCAAACGGTACGCCGTCAGCAGGCAGAGGTGTATCGGGACTTCCATCTGCCGGGAGGAAGGATGCGTTGACGGGTAATATGGCTGCAACATAATACATACCATCATCCGTCAACCCCTGAAACGTATAAAACAAGCCGTTATTATTGACCGGGTAGGGAGCCTGTCCGTATTGGGTCAGGAAACGTATTCCCTGTCCATTTTGGAATTTCAAGGTTAGTTCGTTGGAGTGAAACATTTGCCCTGCATTGAAGGCGGGCAGGAAGGGCAGGTTATCAGGCAGGGGCTGGCTTGGAGAATTGAGGATGGTTTTGAGTCCGTCAAATAATTTTGCCATTTCTGCATTTACCTGAAGATACTCATTGATGGGATACACATAGATGGTCTGCGTATGAAAGGTTCCAGATAGAGGATAACCTTGAATTATATATTTGTGATAGCTGGGGGCAATTCCCCACCACGGCATGTCATCAGACGGGGAAACTGCGGCGATGGTTTCTACTTGTGACCCGCTGCCAATTTCGGCGGGAATGGTGAAGGAGATGTTGTTGACCGAAACAAGCGTGCCGCTGAGGGCTGTCTGGGTTGGGGGCGGCACGGCTGTGAGTGCCTGGAAGGTGGCGGCAACAATTGTTTCCACGCCTGGCTGGATTGGCGTGGGTGGGGTGACTATCCCGCAAGCAAGCGATATCAAAAAAAATATTATTGCCAACCCCAGGATATTTCTATTCATTCTTCCTTCCCTCCGGGGATATTTATCAAGTGGAATGCCGAGTTAAGTTTCATTATCTCAACCTAGGATGTACAATGAATGCAGGAGGCTGTGTGAGGAATCTATGTAAAAAAATTATGATGGTATTTGTGCTTTTGTACGCCAGTCTCTGACGAGGAAAGGGATGTAGAGGATGAAGAAAATAACAAACCCGATCACCTCCAGTTCAATGATGTACCAGGGCCAGGGGGCAAGCATGTCGAGCAGAGTGGGGAAATCCGGTTTGTAGGCGATGAAAAGATAGTTGCTCCCGATGGCGAGGTTAAGAAAGAAAATTATCACCATATAGATATTTGTCCAAATAAAGACCCGTTTAAAGGATTGCAAGGTGGGGCGGAAGCCCTCAACGACGGTCATGTAGATGGCAATGTTGATAAGCAGGCCGTGCGCGATGAAGGTCTGCATGATCCGAAAATGGGGAAAGTTGTATGCAGCGGCATCGGCTGGCGTGAGGACGGCTTGCATGGCGCCGCCAAGCCCGATGAAATACACCATTTCGTAGATGGTATAGTTTTTAGTGATGAGCATGTAAGCGGAAGACCAGATGAGTACGGCGCACATGTGTAATGGGAGCATGGTTTGAACATCCCAAATGCCCCAATACAGGGACCAGATATGCAGGCTTGATTCATTGAGCACGATCGCAATCGCAAATACCCAGCGGACGATCTTTCTTTCCTTTTCACCCCAAATGGTTCGGAAGTATAAATATGAAAAACAAAAGACCGTGATAATGGCCAGTGCAGTCAGGTGCTGTGTGCCAAAGAGTTCGAAGGATGTACCTTCATAAAGGAGCGCAAAATATTTTTCCATACAGGGCGGTTCCTCGTCGCGGTATTTTTAGGATAGATTTTTGTTATATTACAGGCGTGAATGGCCTGGAAATGATTATTGCCTGGCCGGATTTATTAGGACTGTGTCCGGAGGCTTCTCTCGATAAATTTTTGCCAGATGGGGTATTCGACGGGATTCCATATTTTATATAGATCTTTAAAGGCGTTTTCCTGTGACCAGCCTAGAAAAATGACCCGGTATAGCGCAATAAAACCTGTGGCGCGGTAATTTGCCTGGCAGTGGACGAGAATTTTTTCACTTTTGTGTTTATCCATGACTGCCATGAATTTATTCAAGTCATCGGTGGTGGGGTTATCCCAATCCACCGGGATATTGTAATAGGAAATATTTTGTGCTTTGATGCGTTCCTGCTCATCGGGCATCCATCCTTCTGAATGGAGGGTGGCAAGGTTAATCACCACTTGTATACCGTTTTCTGCAAGGGATAGTATCTGTTTTGGGGTCGGCATTCCACTGCTGTGCAGGGAATCAGTTAATTGGAGGTGGTTGTAAATTTCTTCCAGCATCATTTCACCTGTACGATTGTTCCGCCTGTCATTTTTTGCAGGTCGGCAATTGTTAATTCAAAGATGGCATTCGGGGTTCCAGCCGCAGCCCAGATGGTTGGATACGGAAGGAAGTCCTCATCGAGATAGGTTTCCATTGGCTGGTTATGTCCGATGGGTGGAACACCGCCGATGGCAAAACCGGTAACTGACCGCACAAAATCGGCGTCACCACGGGCGATTGATTCACCAGCATATTTGCTGATGCGTTTTTCATCCACACGGTTCGCCCCGCAGGTCAGGACCAGGACCGGCTTGTTACTGGTCTTCCCGCGAAATATAAGTGATTTGACGATCTGCGAAAGTTCACAGCCTGCGCGGTCTGCGGCTTCCTGTGCCGTACGTGTGGATTCGGCATGTTCGATCACGGTGTACTTATAGCCAAGTTCCCATAGCAGGTTCTGGATCTTCTGGGCGGAGGGGGATAGTGTGAGCATGACTCTATTATAATTGTTGTATGCCTACACAAGAAGAAATCTACAAAACTGAAGGTGACCAATATGAGGCGTTGATCGCCCGCGAAGATTATCAGGGAAATATCCTGAAAGCGCTGTATGAGATCACGTCCGTGGAGAATTATGTGGTTTACGACCTCGGTGCTGGTACAGGACGACTGGCTTGTCTTCTGGCACCATTGGTCAAGTATATCCGCGCATTTGATGTTTCTGAAGAAATGCTGCGGGTATGCCGTAAAAAGCTTGGAGCAGGCGGATTAATCAACTGGCAAGTGGATGTGGCTGACCACCGTCAACTGCCTGTGGCTGACCAGTCTGCGGATTTGGTAGTCTCTGGCTGGAGCGTGGCGTATCTTGCCGTGTGGAATCCTGAAACCTGGCGAACAGAGTTGGAAAAATGGATGTCCGAGATGAAGCGCGTACTGAAACCGAACGGACATATTGTGCTGTTCGATTCGCTTGGTACGGGTAACGAGGCACCGACACAGTTGGATCATCTCAAAAACTATTATTCCTGGCTGGCTGAGACTGGTTTTCAACACAAGTGGATTCGCACGGATTACAAATTTGAGTCACTATCCGAAGCCGAATATCTTTCCCGCTTTTTCTTCGGTGATGAGTTGGGGGATAAGGTCAAGGAAAATAAATGGCAGATTTTGCCTGAATGTACGGGGGTATGGTGGAGGGAAATGCAAGGGTGAAATATCATAAAAAGACGGTCTCGCAAGGCGGTCTTTTTGTTAGTTCATTCCTGCTTTTTGAATCCATTCTTGATCGTCATGACAAGCCCAACCAGGATCAACACCATGCTTGCGCCTGCAAAGATCCATTTGATCATGGACAATAAAGAGAGAATCCATGCGAGCGCTGTGGGTTGTGAGGGATGCGCTGAGAGCAGAATTACAATGACGATGTTTTCAAGGAGATCAAAGAACCATGCGCCCAGTGGCAGGATGTTGAAATTACGCATGGGACTGGTGTTCGTAAACCCGCGTTGGAAAAGCCAGGAGATGAGCAGTCCGAAGAAAAACAGATACACAATGGGGTAGATGATATCCACTGTAAGTTCCACACTGCGATAAAACAGGCGCCCATTTTCGCCATAATTTTCGATCATGCCGAAGATCTTTTTAGGAGTTGCGAAGAGCATCAGGTCAAGCGCTCGAATTCCGCCCTGTCCATTCTGCAGCACACCCTGGATGAGGGGCAGTAAGAAGACTGAAAAGAAAATGTCAAGCAGGAACAGGAAAAAAATAACCCAACCTTTGCTCCATTGGTAAAATTTTTCGGAAATATTTTTAAACACAGATCCTCCATCGGTAAATTCGTAAATGTAAACACCCTGGTCTCTGTTTGGAGGCGCGTCTATTTTTCTCATTGTTGTTGATTCTTATTTGATTACTGCATCCCCGCCAAGCAGAGCATCTTTCACGCGTTGGTTGTGATTTGCATGTATCTGCATGGTTTCCATATCCTCCAGTGAAAAATATCCAAAGGCTGTGGTTTCGTCACTTAATCCTGGTTCACCTTCTATGACCTCTGCTTCAAAGCTTAAGACAACGAAAAAGGCTTTGTTCCCATCGGAATAGATCACCAATTGATCGGGGTCGCTATAGACTCCGATCAGGCGGATCACGCGGACTTTTAAGCCCGTTTCCTCCCACACCTCACGTTCACATGCTTGAGCGGCACTTTCACCTGATTCCATGGCGCCGCCCGGCAGACACCAGCGGCCATTGTCTGTGCGCCGGGTAAGTAATACTTTATTCCTGTTTTGGTCAAAGATCGTGGCGCTGCATCCCACCCGTAATTTTCCTTCTTTGCCAAGCTGCGGTCCGTATAGTACTTGTGACATGTTGATTTTTCCCTTTTATATGTGATATGGTCACGGAATATATGTACAGTATAATCCCCGCAATTAAGTATTAAGTCCATTCGACCTTTATTTTTACAGGAGCAAAGATGAAAACCCAAAAACTGATCTTCTTTTCCATACTTCTGCTTGTAACCATGCTGGCATGTACCACGATCACAAACTTAGCTTCACAACCCACTCCGAGCAGGGTGGTCTTTGAGGAGAGCGAATTCGTTGATTCCTGCAACACAGAATCCACCATCGATGTGGAGCGTTTTGTGGAAAATGGTCAATTTTTGATGCGGGTAACTAACTCATCATATATTGGGTGGACGGAATGCACCGAAATTGAATACGCGGATTTTATCCTCGAGGCGGATGCAACCCAGGTTAGCGGCCCAAATAACAATGCCTATGGAGTGATCCTCCGTTATGGGCTTCAGTCTGATGAGTTTTACGCATTTATGGTTAGCGGCGATGGCTTTTATGCATTTACTGTGGATGGTGCAAATCATACCGACCCTGAATTCCTTGCTGAATGGGCCGAGTCATCAGCCATCAGGCAAGGCGCTCAAACCAACCGTTTAAAAGTTTCTGCTGTAGGTCCGGGCATGAAATTTTATGTGAACGACCAATTGCTGGGTGAAGTGCAGGATTCCCGCTTTACCACCGGTACTGTCGGTTTCCTGGTTGGGACAATTGATGAAGGCAATGTGACAGTCTCATTTGACAATTTGAGGATTTCGGAACCATAATAAAAAAGCAGGTGGTGGTTATAAACGAGACCGCCACCTGCTTTTTTTATTTGATAAATGTACCGTTGCGTAACTCAGCCAATGTCTGTTGGATTTCTTCAACGGTGTTCATGACAAATGGGCCGTAGGGTACGATGGGTTCCTTGAATGGTGCGCCTGCGATCAACATGAAGCGGACTCCTGTTTCGCTCGTAATTTCGATTTGTTTTCCGTCATCATTAAAAACGACCATGCTGACAGATTCCACGACCTGTTCTGCGAATTCGCCCGTGCCTTCAAAGACATAGGCGAGGCAGGTATATCCGTCCGGGATGGGGTAAATGAATTTCGAAGCAGGCTCCAGCTTGACATCCATATAAATTGGGGAGGCTGCAATCTCGGTTACTGGTCCGAATACCCCATCCAATTCCCCTGCCACAAGGCGGATCGTCGCGCCGTTTTTTTGGATGGTGGGGATGGTGGACGAGTTCACTTCCTGGTAGCGGGGTTGGCTCATTTTTTGGGCTGCAGGTAGATTGACCCAAAGTTGAAAGCCGAAGATGTTTCCGCTTTCTCCCCGACGTGGCATTTCCTCGTGGAGGATACCGCGCCCGCTGGTCATCCACTGCACGTCGCCGGGACCGATCACCCCTGAGTTACCCAGGCTGTCTCGATGACTGACAGAGCCGTCCAGGATGTAGGTCACGGTTTCAATGCCGCGATGGGGGTGCATGGGAAATCCGCGCAGGGGACCTTCCATTGGATTATTAAATGCAAAGTGGTCGAAGAGCAGGAAAGGGTCAAATTCGTTACTTGCGCGCGGAAAAACCGAGCGGCGCAATAATACGCCCGCACCTTCCATAGCGAGTTGAGGCTCGATGATGTTTGAGATGGTTCTAAAATTTTTCATGTTGTATTGATGGGGCGGGAGGTGCTGATATTACGATATTGGTTGTAACTTTACCCTGTTTTAGGCATCAAAACATGTAGGTGTCGTGAAAAGCCTCACGATCGCCCTGCAAATTTCCACAGCCATTTTATACTGGAGTGATCATGCCGATTTTTGAATTTGTTTGTACCGAGTGTGAAGAAATTTTTGAAGACCTTGTCCTAAGCATCAGTAAAATTGATGAAGTGGTTTGTCCCACGTGTGGCGGCAGTAAGGTGAAGAAAAAGATGTCCACGTTTGCATCCAAGCCCGCGGCAGGTGCGGGTTCGTTCTCACTGGGGTCGAGTTCAACGCCTTCTTGCGGCTCAGGCAGTGTCTGAGGGGCGTAAATCCTGGTCAGCCGTGTGCTGACATTAATTTCATGCCTAAAGCCGTTTGCCGGGTCGCAAATGGCTTTTTATTGATCTCCTGTGTGTGCGGCCGCCGGTGACGGTAGTGATGAGATTGTTGAATTTATTTTCAATTGAATTTTTGACTCAAGGTTTCCCACCTTATAAAAAATATGCGGTAGTCAGTGAGCACTGACTACCGCATATTTTTTTATTTTACTTTCTAAGTGCACGCCAGACTTTTTCGGGTGTGACAGGGTTGTCGTCCACGTTTGCGCCGACGGCATCGAGGACGGCATTGCCTACCGCAGGAGCAACTCCATCCATCGGGATCTCTGCAACTGCTTTCACACCAAAAGGATGACTTGGTTCAAACGTTTCAACAAAGATGGTTTCCAATTCAGGCATTTCATCAGCGCGGAAGAGGTGGTAACGGTCAAAGTCGCGTTCGAGGGCACGGCCTTTTTCATCGTAGCGCATTTCTTCGCAAACGGCATAGCCAAGAGCCTGGGTCATACCACCTTCGATCTGACCCGATGCGGTGAGCGGATTGACGATGACACCCGAATCTACTGCCATAACAAGCCTGTCCACTGTAACCTGGCCTGTTTCTACATCCACCGTGACTTCTGCAAACTGCGCCGCAAACGGGGGCGGAGATACAGGCGAGACGTAACTAGCCACACCCATGATCTGCTCCTGGTTATTCTTGTGCAGAGAATCGAGCGCGATCTCTGTCATGGAAACAGATCTGCCGTCGGGCGCGGTAGCCTTGCGGTCTTTCAGAATGATATCGTCATGTTTATCCATGTTCAACATCATCGCCGCGCGGATCTTGATCCTCTCCGCCACGATTTGGGCTGCCTTTGTTGCCGCCGTACCAGAGATATACGTGGTGGATGACGCATACGCGCCTTTGTCGAACGGCGTAAAGTCAGTGTCGGATGAGTAACAGATCATGTCTTCGAGTGGAACGCCCAGAACTTCCGCCGCCATTTGCGCAAGGACAGTATCGGAACCCGTTCCAAGATCGGTTGCCCCAATGAGTAAATTGAATGAGCCGTCATCGTTCATCTTAATGGATGCGCCGCCCATGTCAAGGTAGGGAATGGCTGTGCCTTGCATGGCAAGCGCGATGCCGATGCCTTTGCGTTTATTTGGGGCAGCGAGCCGCCGCCACTCTTCATTTCCATACTTATCATCCCAATCGATGGCGGCTCTGCCTTGTGCCACACATTGTTCCAACCCAACTGTGTGGATAATCTCAGGACGAGGTTCGCGTCCCTCATTCCATGCTGTGGAAAACGGATGGTACTCTCCAGCGTGAATGGCGTTTTTCAAGCGGAAATCGATCGGGTCAAAGCCCATGGCGCGGGCGATCTTTTCCATGTGACGGTCTAAAGGCCAATAGCCTTGCGGCACACCGTAGCCACGATAGGCGCCGGAGGGAGGGGTGTTAGTGTAGACAATATCCGCATAAAAACGGATATTGGGTGCTTTGCGATACTCGCCGTCTCCAACATATAAGGCCATGGCTTTGTGTCCAGTGTTCCCTGTCACCGTTAATGCGTGTGCACCGTTTGCGCCAGTGTCGGACAGGGCATACATCGCATTGGCGGTGATGGTTCCGTCTTTCTTTACGCCTGTCTTCATTTTCACGCGCATCGGATGGCGGGAGCGTGCGGCGATAAATTCCTCTTCGCGGGTATATTCGTAGATGACAGGTTGTTTGGTGGCGATCGTCAGATGTGCGGCAACATCCTCAATTAATACTTCCTGCTTGCCGCCGAAGCCGCCACCGATGCGTGGCTTGATGACACGGATTCGTTTTACAGGCAGACCGAGTACGGGAGCCATCATCCTGCGGACGTGGAATGGAACCTGGGTAGAGGTGCGGATCACCAGTCGGTCGTCCTCGTCCCAATAGGTTACAACCACGTGCGGTTCGATGTGCGCTTGTTGAACTTTTGGCACTTCATATTCAGCTTCGAAAATGTTATCGGCTTCGGCAAAACCCTTTTCGACGTCGCCAATGTCAATGCGAATTTCTGCGGCAAGGTTCTTTTTGGGATTTGAATCTGCAAAGTTGACAAATTCAGGCTCATCGTGTATCTGGATTTTGCTGGACATTGATTCTCGTGAGTCGAGGATGGCAGGCAGAACATCATACTCAACTTCGATCAGCGAGAGCGCTTTCTCTGCAATTTCTGAGGTCTCTGCCGCTACGAATGCGACACGGTCACCAACGAACCTGACCTTGTAATCCAATGAGAATGTGTCCAGCGGTCCAGGGATCGGATCCGATTGTCCTGCCGTGGAATAGACCACACGTGGAATATCCTGCCAAGTCAAAACGGCGGCCACGCCCTGCAAGGCTTTGGCTTTGCTGGTGTCTATCTTTTTGATGATTGCGTGCGCATGTGGCGAAAGCAATACTTTTGCATGAAGCAGCCCGCGTTTTTCAAAGTCTGCGGCGAAGGCGGGTTTGCCCTGGGCGAGTTTTATCGCATCCACCTTGATTTCGGGCTTGCCCACTGTCTGCCATTTCTGCTTGTCGGGGGTCACAACCACCCGGGGTCGAACCAGCACGCCTGTCAGGGTCGGGGTGGGAGTGTCACTCTGTGAGGAGTCATCTTTGGGGGTTCCAAAATCCCAATTAATGGTATCCCAATCCAGGCGTGTATCACCTCGCATTTCTGCCGCGGCTTTTAAGACAGCCTGCACAGGTTTCAGATAACCCGTACATCGGCAAAGCACGCCTGAGATCGCCTCACGGACTTCCGCCTCGCTAGGGTTGGGATTTTTTTCAAGCAGGGATTTTGCGGCGAGGATTTGCGCCGGCGTGCAGTAACCACATTGGACGGCACCTGTTTCGATAAACGCCTTTTGCAGTGGGTGCAGTCCACCGGACAACTTCCAGCCTTGTTCGGGATGTTCACCGAGAGCTTCAATGGTGGCAATGTTATGGCCTTCCGCCTGTGCAGCGAGAATTGACCCGGCATTGACAGGTTTGCCGTCTAATAAAATTGTATCTGACCCGCTCAACCCGCCTTCATCGCCGAATTTGACTCCATGAAAACCCAATCCACGCAGGGCAGCGAGAAGCGTGGAAGATGGTGCAATGTCCAAACCGTGGTCAACCCCATTGATTTTAAGTGTGATGTTCATTGTGCCTCCTTGATCTTAACAATTGTCAAAGGTTAAAAGTCCGCAGTTGGGTTATGACCTTTGACTCACAACCTTGGATATTTGACGTCTTATAAAACCTTTGTCACCTTAAAACCGGCTTTTGCGCCTTCGATCGCAGACTGTGACCCAAGTGCCACAACCGCCTCTGATCTTGCGAGTTTCTCCAGCACATCACCGAAGGTGATGAAATCTTCGCCGTTGGTGGATAGGACTTCGTCGCGTTCTTTTTGACGCATCTCATCTGTTTTACCCGTCAGATAGCGCATCATGGAGGTGTGGCCTTTTGCATCAGGCAGTTGGTATGAGTCCATGTCGCCGATCGTGCCTATAATGGCTTTGGTTAGTTCACTGCCAGACAGGGAGGCAGCGTCAAGATTCTTCAAATAGCCGGCTGCATTGTTGTAGTTTTCGAGCGTGGCATCAAGATTCGGGTCGCGGTATGAAAGGAAGGACAATATGCCTGAGTTACTGTCAAATGAACAGAAAGCGCCATAGGCACCGCCCAGGATGCGGATTTTTTCCCACAAGTAGGTGGTTCGTAAGTAGTTTAGGATGACATGCGATGAGCCGTCGAGTTCGTAACCCAGATCATACAGGTTTGCGGCTTTGCCGACGTAATTGACCTGTGCTGGGATGGTCAGACCTTCCTTCTCGATGTGGAATTCGACTTCGAATGGTTTCAGGTCAGTTTCTTTTTCGGGCAGCCCAAAAATGAAGTTCTCGAAATGCGGCTGGAAGACCTTCCAGTTTGCCGAGTCAATTGTAATATTGCAGATCAGGGATTTGCTGTTGATCAACAGGCTGCGCATGGCCTCAAGGCGGTTCAATACACTGTCCCATTTTTTGTCGATGTCGCTGGCAAGTTTGCGCAGGGCAAAGAGATAGCCGATGCCGCCGATCTGGTCGTTTACCCAGCCTGCGCCGCCGAACTGCGCGCGCACGCGACGGTTGGCGTAGGCATGCCCACTGGGGACAAGGGATGACTCAAGTCCGGATTTTTCTTCGAGAACGATCTGTTTAAGTCTTTCCCGGTTGTCGAAATTTGTACTGAGCAGGATGTCTTTCAGGATTTTCAACAATTCAGCGGCCCGTCCCATTGTAGCTTTGCCGCTCATGAATAATTTACTCACGTTCTCCCGCGACCCAAATGTGGTTGTACTGAGCGCGCTGCCGTGGATACCGCCTGTATATTTTCCAATGCGTTGTGAGAGTTTGACGTAATCTTCCTTGTCGGTTCCCATTTCCAAAAGGGCGCGGGCAAAAATTTCAGTCAATGGCAGTAGTTCTTTGGGGAGGGCATGCAGGTCAAAGCCAAGGTCAAGATAAACAATTCCATTTGTAAACAGGTCATGATATAGCACAGGCGTATCCTGGATCTGAATTATCTCGATCGGGATGGTCTTGTTTTCTTTTTCCAGGTCCGAAAGCTGAAGGAAGGGCATGGTTCCCAGTGCTTCAGGTGAGTTGGGCGCCTCTTGCAATTGCTTGAGGTGTTTGGCGGTTTTGATGCACCCAAGTATCTGCTCCTCGCTCATTGTTTCACGAATGGCGGCCAGACGGTTTTTCTCCTCCTCCTCGAAACGGCGGCCAAGCTCCGGGTCAGGTTTGAAACGTAAACTTGTACGGTGTGGGTTATCGAGCAGGTGGATTTGAATTAAATTCTCAAAATATTTCCTGTCTGCTGCGAGACGGGATTTAATTTCAGTGAGCGGCGCCTCGAAGGCGAGTAATTTGAAAGGGTCATCTTCGTGCAGCCAGGTGACGAGGGCGCGCAGCATGACTGAGATCCCGCGCGGAAATGACCCGGTGTTGTTCTCACGCAACCGGAACTCAAGTGTATTGATGGCGGCAGCAGTCATATCGGGGTCAATACCGTCCCTGACAAGCGCCTGGAGTGTGTCAAAAATTAATTTCTCGATCTTGGCTGCGTCGCCCGCACGTGTGCCTTTTAAACCGGTTGAAAAAATATGCTGGCGTAATTCATTTTCCAGGCCCAAGCCTGCCAGGTCCTCACCAAATCCCGAATCAAGCAAGGCCTTCTTCAACGGGGACGCAGGGGTTGCAATTAAAATACCGGCAAGGATTTGCAAGCTAAAATCGATGACCGGGTCAGAGGTATCGGGCAGCAGCCAGTTAACCGTGAAATAGTGCTTCTTCCTGATATCTTTGTCCTGCCCCGCGTCATATGAGTAGACGACCTTCTTTGGTTTCTTGAAGGGTTTGGCAAGCGGTACCTGTGATTTGACCTTGAGTTTCTTGTAAGGCGCAAAATAGCTTTCGATGAGTTTGAGTCGTTTTTCAGGATCATCGTCCCCATAAAAAAAGATGAAAGAATTGGATGGGTGATAGTACGTTTCGTGGAAAGACTTGAACGCGGCGTAGGTCAGGTCAGGAATGTTGCGCGGATCTCCGCCTGAGTCAATGCCATACACGTGTTTGGGAAAGAGCGATTGCTGAATGGTGCGTGCCAGTAAATTATCGGGCGAGGAATATGCACCCTTCATCTCGTTGAAAACCACCCCTTTGTATGTCAATGGATTGGCGGGGTCGTCCAATTCGTAATGCCAGCCTTCCTGCATTAATGTTTCCTCGGTGATGAGTGGGTGCATGACCGCATCCATATATACGTCAATCAGGTTGTAAAAATCCTGCAGGTTCTGACTCGCAACCGGGTAACAGGTTTTGTCAGGATAGGTAAATGCATTAACAAATGTCGCCAGGGAGCCTTTCAGCAATTCCACAAACGGTTCTTTAACAGGATATTTTTCCGAGCCACCCAAAACAGAGTGTTCCAAAATATGTGCCACACCCGTTGAATCCTTTGGCGTGGTGCGAAAGTTGATCGAAAAGACTTTGTTTTCGTCGTCATTGACGACTGAGAGCACCCGCGCCCCAGTGCGTTTGTGGACATAGAGTTTTGCGGTGGCGTTTAATTCGGGGATGTTTTTTTCTTCGATAAGGTTAAATGATTTGGTCATTTTTCTCCAAACTGGCTGGTTTTTGAATGTAAGTGTTGCCTGTATGACAGGTAACGCTGAAATATAAGGCTGAAAAGGATTCAAACATGGTTGGAAACGACGAAGATACAGTGTGTGGGACAAAAAATTTCTAGTTCTGCTGGCTTATGCCATTAAACCAGACATCTCTTTGCCAATGTCGCTGCCACATCCATCCTATATTCTGCACTTGCCCAGTCATCCTGCGCTTCGTGATAAGCGTTGCGGGCGGCGGAATCCAGACCTTCAGCTTCGGGTCCATCCATCGCCAGTAGGGGACTCTGACCATATCCGCCAAGTGAGAGGCGCGTCCGACCGGAGTTCCATTGCGCAAGGGCGGCGGCGACAAGGGGTTTGTCTGCAGGAGTCTTGGAGACGAATTCAAAGGAAAATTTGGTGTTGAGGGGAATGGCGACCGAGGTGATCAGTCCACGGCGAGGCAGGGGAAGGAATTCGCCTACACTGATCACTGAAGACTTGTCACTGACCATGGTTATCTTTGCATCAAGCGCCAGCAGGGCGGTGGCAAAGGGTGAGCGTCCGTCACTTGAAACAAGCGCCCCCGCGACTGTTGCAGAGTTGCGAATATTGATCGGAGCTTCTAGTTTGATGGCAACTTTCAAGGCTGCAGGGCAATGCTCTGATTCGAGCAGGGTTTGCAATGTGCAGGTTGCGCCGATTTCGAGGTCATACCCCTTTTTTGTCAGGGAGTCCAGGCCTAGTGATTGAAGATCAACCACCTCGACAGGGTCAGCCGTCGGCTGGGAAAGAAGCGTTCCACCCCCAAGGGGAAAAGTATTAGGTTGAGCGAGAAGCGTCAGGGCTTCATCCAATGTGCGTGGACGGTGATAAATCGTGATCATAATATGCCTCCGTGGAAAGTATGCCTATTATAAACTACTGGTCTCCCTGCGGCATGGATTTTACGGCGCAGGGAGGGTCACCTTAAAGCGGACTGCGGCGAGGCGCATGATGAAAATGGTGCTTGAGCCAGCGATTGAAGCCAGAAAATGGTCTGCGTTAAGCCAGATGAACAGCATGAAAACACATGTGCCAACAAATGAACAGGTGGCATAGAGTTCTGTATTGTGACGGAATATGGTCGGGATGCGGTTACAGAACAGGTCGCGTAATACGCCGCCAAAGACACCCGTAACCACGCCCATCAGTACAGCCACGATTGGAGAAAGTTCAAGCTGAAGCGTGTATGTTGCTCCGAGGATGCTGAACAAACCAAGACCGATCGCATCTACAACGATGAACAACCTATTTGACAGGCGGTCAAGACGATAGTAGGAAAGTGCACCAAAGATAAAAGCGGCAATGGTTAGTCCCGGGTCAAGTACCCAGAAAACGGGTGTGCGCCCCAGCAACAGGTCACGAATGGTGCCGCCGCCAAAGGCCGTAGCAAACGCGATCGTAGTCGCGCCGACGATGTCCATTTCATTTTTACGTGCTTCCAGTGCGCCAGAAATAGCCGACGCGATCACAGCGATATAGGTTAGGATTAACAGAAGATTCTCCACAGGTTAATCTGGATATACTTTCCAACCCAATTCAGCCAATTGCGAAGTGTCAAATTGTTCATTTGGCACATTGATGGAAACTGTTGATCCTTCTGCCAGCAACTCGTCAGTCTCTGCGTCGTAAATACCCGCCCATGCTTCCGCAAGATTGCGTTTGGTTTTGCCTGCCTTGCCGAGAATTTTCAACATCTTTCCGATCGGTACATTTTTTCGATACTTTACCTCGAGTTTGCCGGTAAACATAAAGCGAGGATTGAGTGGGTCACTGCCCATCTGAGCCCGTCCCGAAACTTCATCGATGATCGCTGCGACAATGCCGCCATGTAGAACGCCAGGATATCCCTGAAAATGTTCAGGCGCAATGTATTGGCTTTCAACAGCGCCTGGCTCGGTTTCGTAAATATGCAAGTGCAACCCAACCGGATTTTCCAATCCGCAGATAAAACAATGACGTGAATTTGGTTGTTTGATTTTGGACATGTGCAGATTATACTCTGGGACATGGACTCCAAAATTTTTATCACCCGTATCATCCCCGACCCTGGTCTGGTTCTGATAAGGGAGCATTTCCTACCCGATATTTGGACTTCCGACCTGCCGCCCTCACGTGGTGAGTTGATCGCGCACTCACATGGTGTGGATGGATTGCTTTGTCTGCTGACGGAAAAAATTGACGGTGAACTGATGGATTCAATCGGCTCACAGTTGAAGGTCATCAGTAGTATGTCTGTTGGTGTGGATCATATTGACGTTGCAGCCGCCACCGCGCGTGGTATTCCCGTGGGCAACACTCCAGGAGTGTTGACAGATGCCACAGCCGACCAGGCCTTAGCACTGATGCTGTCTGCCGCGCGACGCATCCCTGAGGCGGAGAGATTTTTACGGGCAGGCAAATGGGTCACATGGCAGCCAAGCCTGTTACTCGGTGCGGATTTTACTGGTTCAACGCTGGGTATCGTTGGTTTTGGCAGAATTGGTCAGGCTGTTGCCAGACGCGCACAGGGATTTGACTTGCGTGTGATCTACCATGACCCGTCCGCCCAGCCTGTGTATGGCGCACAGCCTGTCGATATGGATACCTTGCTGGGGGAATCAGATTTTGTGTCAATCCATGTGCCGTTGACTGAAAAAACAAGACATCTGGTCAATTCGGAATTTCTGGCAAAGATGAAATCGAATGCAGTTTTGGTAAATACTGCACGGGGCGGAGTGCTGGACCAAACCGGCTTGTACCAGGCTTTGAAATGCAACCGGATCTTTGCTGCCGCGTTGGATGTCACCGACCCGGAGCCTCTACCAATGGACAGTCCTCTGTTGGAGTTGGAAAATTGTATTATCGTGCCGCATTTGGGAAGCGCCAGCAAAAAGACCAGGGATCTGATGTCACTCCTCGCCGCGCAAAATTTGATATCAGGTTTGAAGGGTGAGCGATTGCCGCATTGTGTTAATCCCGAAGTGTACAGGTGATATAGGTTACGGCTGCCATAAGAAATCATCCTGTATTGTCTGGTTCTTAACTTTCAAGGCTCTTATCCGTATATGGATAGGACAGGTAAAAATCATGTTGGAAGAAAATTCACACCCAAATATAATCGAGTCTGGCAGTAATGCTGAGAAATCTAGTCAGCATCTGGTGAACCTGCAGGAAGTGGTAAAAACCTATCACAGTTCGGCTGGAACCTTCACTGCCCTTAAAGGTGTTGATCTCCAGGTGGAATCTGGTGCCTTTGTCTCCATCATTGGGAAATCCGGCAGCGGTAAGTCCACCCTGATCAACGTCATAACTGGAATTGACAGACCTACTTCAGGTACGGTTGTTGTTGACCAGACCGCGGTTCACGCGCTCAACGAGGAACAGATCGCCATCTGGCGTGGCCGTTCAGTAGGTGTGATTTTCCAATTTTTTCAATTATTGCCCACATTGACCTCAGTTGAGAATATTTTGCTCGCCATGGATTACGGCAGTCACTATTCACGAAGAGAACGACCAAAACAGGCAATGTACTTGCTTGAACTGGTGGGTATGGCAGAATACGCCCACAATCTACCAGGTACCCTTTCCGGCGGTCAACAACAGTGTGTAGCAATCGCCCGCGCGCTGGCGAATAATCCCGTCCTGCTGACGGCTGATGAACCGACCGGTAATTTGGATTCTAGATCCACCGAGATGGTCTTTCGACTTTTTGAAACCCTTGCTGATTCTGGCAAAACCATTCTCATGGTTACACATGACAATGAACTTGCAGCACGTGCCCAGCGTACGATTCGTCTCGTCGATGGGAGGATCCAGGATGAATTTGTCAATCGATAACCCATCACCACCTTTGATCGAACTTCGTTCAGTCGTGAAAGTTTACAACAGCCTTGCTGGTTCTGTTATGGCATTGAATTGCGTTAGCTTGCAGATCTTTCAAGGTGAATTTCTGGTCGTGACAGGAAAGTCAGGCAGTGGCAAAACTACGCTGGTCAACATCATCACCGGATTGGACCGCCTGACATCAGGAGAAGTATGGGTTAGCGGTTCTCCCATGCACCGGTTTGGTACTGAAAAGGCAGCCAGATTAAGGGGTGGAACGATGGGCGTTGTCTTTCAATCATTCGAGCTCCTGCCGACTCTGACTGTGCTGCAAAACGTGATGCTGCCGATGGACTTTGCGCGGCGTTATTCTGTGTGGGAGCAGCGTAAACGAGCATTTAATTTATTGGAACAAGTGGATATAGCCGATCATGCGAAAAAACAACCTTCGGCTTTGTCAGGAGGTCAGCAGCAGCGGCTGGCGATCGCTCGTGCCATGGCGAATGACCCGGCGATTCTGGTTGCCGATGAACCCACCGGCAGTCTGGACTCGGCTACCGCGGCAGCGGTCATGGGGATATTTGAAGGACTGGTCCAGGAAGGCAGGACGGTTTTAATGGTTACACACGATAAGGACATTGCGAAACGTGGTTCGCGGACGGCCACATTGGTTGATGGCGAAATTGCTGATGCGCAAATAAAGGAAAGTCTTCATGCTTAGGGCGCGCTGGTACAAGGTTATCAACGACCTGTTTGGGAACAAGACACGCACGCTGTTGATCGTGCTGTCCATGTCCGTCGGGCTTTTCGCGCTGGGCATTATTCTTAGCGCGCGTACGATCCTGTCGGAAGGGCTGGCAGAGAGTTTCGCCGCCATTAATCCATCCAGCGGAACGGTGCGGACAACGGAACTATTTGACGAAGAATTTCTTGAGTCTGTCCGGTCGATGAAGGATGTTCAGGAAGCCGATGCGCGCAGGCAGATCTCCGCTCGTGTGCGCACCGAATTGGGTGAGTGGAAAAATCTTACGGTCTTTGTCGTTGCGGATTATGATGACATTCGTGTAAACAAGGTGTCATCGCAGAGCGGAGTCTGGCCTCCACCCGAGCGCGAGATGTTGATCGAACGCGCGGCGCTTTCCGTGATCGGTGCGCAGGTCGGCGATGTCGTGTTGGTTAGATTTCCCAATGATACCGAGCGGAAAATTCTTATTGCGGGTTCTGCCTATGATCCTGCACAGCTTCCTGCTCAAATTGACGGCACGCCCTATGGGTACATTACCTTTGACACGTTGGAGTGGTTTGGAGAGCCTTATGGCTTCAATGAACTGCATGTGCTGGCTACCCACGCACAGGATAAGGACTGGGCGCAGCAGGTGGTGAACCATGTGAAAGATAAGGCTGAAAAGTCGGGCTACACAATTCCATTAAGCATGATCGCAGAGCCGGGACAACTTCCCATGAATGATGTCCTGCAAGGCATCCTGTTGTTGATGGGTTTACTGGGTGTGTTGTCGCTTTTCTTGAGTATTTTCCTCGTGGTCAATACAGTGTCTGCTCTGCTTACCCAGCAAAAACGACAGATCGGCGTGATGAAAGCGGTGGGTGGGAGCACATTCCAAATTCTTGGTATGTACCTGGTCATGGTGTTGGCCTATGGGGTACTGGCTTTATTGATCGCCATCCCGCTTGGGATGGCTGGCGCGCGTGAATTAAGCAGTGCCCTGGCGGTATTTTTTAACTTTGAAATATACTCAACCGAAGTGCCGCCGCTAACGATAAAGATTCAGGTCGTCATTGGTTTGATCCTTCCCGTACTGGCTTCCCTCATCCCTTTCATTTCCAGCCTCCGGATCAGTGCAGCAGAAGCAATGAGTATTTATTCCATTAGTAAGGGGCGCTTCGGGAAAAACTGGATTGACCAAATTCTCTCTGGTTCCAATTTGTGGTTCACTCGGGATCTCTCGCTGCGCTCTCTATTGTTGTCTGTGAGAAATACCTTTCGCAACAAGGGCAGGTTGACACTGACGTTGATCACATTGACATTGGGCTCCGCCACTTTTATCAGTGTCTTTAATGTTCGGGCTTCGTTATCAAGCACCGTCGAGGATATGATCAAGTGGTTCAACTGTGATACGATGTTGACCCTCGATCGTGCCTATCGTGCCGAGAGACTCAATCGCGAGGCGTTGAGTGTTCCAGGTGTGGAGAAGACAGATGTCTGGATCCAGCTGCCCACGCGCCTTGTCCGAAGCGACGACAGTGAGAGCGGTATGATCTACATGTTTGCGCCGACGGTTAAGCCCGATAGTCTGATCGTTTCCCCGACTATTGCGGAGGGAAGATGGCTCGCCGAGGGTGATGATAATGCTGTAGTCGTTCCTTCTGCGTTTTTACAGGATGAACCGGAACTTGAACTTGGCGGCAATATCGTCCTGAAGGTTAACGGAAAAGAATACACCTTCAAAATTGTCGGTACGTATATCGGCATGGCTTTCCTGCCTGTCGTTTATGCAAATTACGATTATATGACCCGGATCACGAATCGCATCGGCGAAGCGGATGCCTTGATGATCTCCACACGAGATCATGATCCAGTCTCTGTTGATGCCGCGACCAGTATGCTGGAGGCACACTTCGAGAGCGTTGGTATAAGGGTTAGCATGCTGACCACCATTAATATGGAACGCCGTGATGCCGAGGCGTCATTCGATGCAATTGTTGCTCTTTTGCTGGTCATGGCGATTCTGCTTGCTTTGGTTGGTGGTTTGGGACTGATGGGTACAATGAGTATAAATGTATTGGAGCGAACGCGCGAGATCGGTGTTTTGCGGGCCATTGGTGCCTCAAATCGGGGTGTTGCCATGGTCTTTATCCGTGAGGGGATCGTCATCGGGTTGATGAGCTGGGTGATGGGCGCGATCCTTGCAATTCCCACCAGTCAGGGACTCAATCAGGCGCTTGGGCAGGCAGTTATGGGTGTCCCTTTGACTTACTCATATTCACTACCTGGGATGTGGCTTTGGCTGGTTGTGGTTGTCCTGTTGAGCATCCTGGCAAGTTTTATTCCTGCCCGCACAGCATCCCGGTTGACCGTCCGTGAAGTTTTGGCGTATGAGTAGGTATAGCCTGATACGTCGGGCGCCTGAGGTTTTTTACGACGCCGCATAAAACCTTCAGGGCTTTTTGGAATAATTACACCTTCATTTGGAGATGAATGTTAAAAAAATTACAGAAGACCTACCATGACTTTCCGCGTACATTTTGGGTGGTGGTGGGTACACAATTTATTGATGTCATCGGAAACACCCTTTTATTTCCGTTTTTTGCCTTGTATGTTACCCAAAAATTTGATGTTGGCATGACGCAGGCAGGGATTATCCTTGCCACAAACTCAATGGCTGGGCTTGTCGGCAGTACGATCGGCGGTGCGCTGGCTGACCGCTATGGGCGGCGCGGCATCATTTTGTTCGGCTTGGTGGTCAGTGCTCTGAGTGGACTTACACTTGGCTTTGTGAATGAATTCTATCTGTTTTACGGTCTATCCGTTTTTGTCGGATTGATGGGAAGTGCCTCACACCCCGCACACCAGGCGATGGTTGCCGACCTCCTGCCCCCTGAAAAGCGTTCTGAGGGATTTGGCATCTTGCGCGTTGTTGCCAACTTTGCATGGATCATCGGCCCCACGATCGGCGGTTTTCTCGCTTCGTTTAATTACCTGTACCTTTTCTTGAGCGATGCGGTTATCAGCGTTATCACGGCGCTCCTGGTCTTTCGCCTGCTTCCCGAAACCAAACCCCAGCCCAGGGAGAAAACAGAAACCGAAACTTTTGGGAAAACTCTGCGCGGGTATGGACAAGGCATTGGAGATCGTCCGTTTATGGCGTTTATTTTTGCATCCATCCTGATGATCCTGGTTTACCAGCAAATGTATAGCTCGCTGTCTGTTTTTTTACGAGACGTACATCAGGTGGATCCGCAATTTTACGGTCTAATCATGTCTTCCAGCGCTGTGACGGTTGTTCTTTTTCAATTTTCCGTGTCTCATTTCATCAAACGTTATCCTCCCTTTTTAATGATGGCAACAGCGACATTTTTCTACATGATCGGTTTTACCATGTATGGATTTGTGGCGACCATCCCGCTCTTTATTGTGGCAATGGTCATTATTACCATCGGAGAGATGGTCGGGATGCCGACGAGCAACTCCCTTGCTGCAGCCTTTGCCCCAGAGGATAAACGCGCCCGCTACATGGCGATCTTCGGTTTTTCCTGGGCTGTGCCATCCATGGTCGGTCCCTGGGCGGCAGGACTGGTTTTTGACAACTACAACCCCAATTATGTCTGGTATATTAGCGGTCTGCTGTGTGTCATCGCCATTTTGGCGTTTTACTTCCTCCACCTTCGGCTTGGCTCAAGAGAGCAGTTTCAAGCCGCAAAAACAGAATAGTGGCTCCGCCAATAAAGGATCACAAAAGGGATTATCTTGTATGGTCCTTTTTTTGTATCTTTTTTTATTTTTCTCCCCAATGAATTGCGATGGTTCCAAACATCAGGCGTTGGAAATTAACATTTTTAAAGCCTGCTTTTTCCATTTGCACAGATAATTCTTCAGCGGTGACAAATCCCTCAGTGGTGTCTGGCAGGTAACGGTATGCTTCCTTTACACCAGTCAACAATCCGCCAAGGGTGGGAATGATGAAATGCATGTGGATCCAAATGAACGGCGAGAGGATATTTTTCTTCGGGCGGGTGGTGTCAAGGATGACGACCCGTCCTCCATTTTTTAGTACACGGAACTGTTCATCGATTCCCTTTTGCAGATCGACCACATTGCGCATCAAAAAGCCGGAGATGACGGCATCAAAGGATGAGTTGTTGAATGGCAAGTTGAGAGCGTCTGCGCTGGAGAAATTGAGAGGACCTGCCTTTTGTCCCACGCGCATCATTTCGAGAGTAAAATCTGCTGCGGTCACCTGGACTTGGGGAAATTGAGAAAGCGCCTCCCGAGCCAGATCGCCGGTGCCAGTTCCCAGGTCGAGTAACAAGGTATCGTTTGTCAACCTGGCAAGCCTAATGACCTGTCTTCGCCAACGCACGTCCTGAAATCCGGTCATTAATCTATTCATAAAATCGTAGCGTTTTGCGATCTGCGTGAACATGTTTTGAACGTATGTTGCGCGTTCCTGTCCTGTAAGTTGCGTCATGGGTTATCCTGATATTCTAATCATCCAAAAAAATACTTTGGAGGATGGTTGGTGGGGGGGTAATTCAAACAATTATAAGTTATACTGCGACGAATTTTATTTAATGTGGAGTAATGGCTTTGATCAAACGGACCTTACAGGCTTGGACTTTGGCGATCCGTCCACGGACCCTGCCCGCTGCTGCATCTGGCGTGGTGATGGGAACTGCGCTCGCGTGGCGTGATGGATATTTTCGTTTCGATGCGGCTCTGGCATGTTTACTTGCCGCCCTGCTATTACAGATCGGCAGCAATCTTGCAAATGATGTGTTCGATTTTGAGCGCGGCACCGATACGCCTGATAGACTTGGTCCCACGCGGGTGACGCAGGCAGGTATGCTCACCTCTTTGCAGGTCAAATTAGGTATGGTGGTTGTCTTCTCTCTCTCGGCCTTGCTCGGATTGTATCTGGCATGGCTGGGCGGCATCCCGATCATCCTGATCGGGATCGCGGCGATCATTTCCGCTATTGCCTATACGGGTGGACCATTTCCGCTTGGTTATTATGGATTGGGCGATATTTTTGTCTTTATCTTTTTTGGACTTGCCGCAGTTGCAGGGACCTATTATGTGCAGGCGGGCTTCGTTTCCATCACAGCATGGTGGATGACGATTCCGCCAGGTTTGATCATTACTGCCATTTTGGTAGTCAATAATTTGCGTGACATTGAAAATGACCGCAAAGGGCGGAAGCATACCCTGGCGGTGATCTTTGGTGAGAGCTTTACAAAAATTGAATATCTGCTGTGCCTGGTATTTGCTTATCTTGCTCTGCCATTTGCCGCATGGATGGGGATTATTTCATGGTTTTCTTTGCTCGCATGGGGATCGTTGCCGGTCGCATTGCGTGCTGCACACACGGTTTTTACGCAAAAGGGACGCCCGCTTAATATCGCGCTGGCATGGACGGGACAGGCGGCATTTATTTTTAGCCTTTTATTTTGGGTGGGGATGTTGCTTGAACGATTTATGCTGTTCTAAAATGGGTTTCATCGCAGAAGGTAGTGTATTACTTGGGATTGCTTCCTTGGGCTCAAGAAACAAACTTCCACTTGCATAACCGCCTTTCCGCCCAATCCACGACATAATACATGCCAAGTCCGAGCAGGCTCATGGCAATGACGCCCGCATACATGGCGGGGTAATTAAATAAGGTGCTGCCATTGTAATAAATATAATACCCAAGACCATATTTGGTGGCAAATAACTCGGTGATGTAAAGCACTGCTACCGCTGTCCCAATGGATTGACGTAGCGCGGTTAGGATGGCGGGCAGGCTGGCTGGATAATAGATAAAGCGAAATAACGCTCTGCGGCCTGCGCCAAGGCTCTGCAAACTTTGGATCAGCTTTGGGGGAAGTCCAGCCGCTTGATCACGCACCAGCACAACGATCTGAAAAAATAGTATTAGGAAGATAAGAGTGATTTTGGCAATGTCTCCAATTCCCAGAAATAATAAAACCACGGGCACGAATACCACTTTTGGAATTGGGTATAACAAATAGATTATTGGGGAGAAGATCCTGTCAAGCCGTTGGGACCCGCCAATTGCCAGACCCACCGGAGCAGCCACCAGGACCGACAAAAACATTCCAGCTGTGACACGCCATAAACTATAAAAGAAATGTGTTAAAAGTCCGGTTTTCAATTCTTCGATCAAGACAGTGAAAACATCCCACGGTGCGGGCAAAATGGGGCGATTGACCAACATGGCAGTAATTTGCCATACAACGCCGATCCCTAAGGCAGAAAAAAAAATATCGCGTTGTTTCACGGTGTGGATTCCTCTCTTCCTGCGGGTGTGGGCGAGGGATCATGGCGCATCTCCTCCCATAATAAATTGGACAGGCGGTGGTATTCTTGACTGCTGCGATGGTTCGCCTGTCCAACCTGCGGGTTCTCAAAAATGCGCTGTGGTGAATCAAGCAGCAGGATTTTGCTTCCCATTGAAATGGCTTCATCGATGGCATGAGTAACGATTACCAGGGTTAGGTTTTGCTCCTTTACCAGAGACAAGGTAAGTTTTTGCAAGTCTTCGCGGGTGATGGCGTCAAGGGAGGAAAACGGCTCATCCATTAAAAGTAGATCCGGGGATAGTGCTAGTGTGCGCGCAATTGCAGTCCGTTGACGTTGTCCGCCTGAAATTTGAGCAGGAAATTTATCGGCGATTTCGTGTAGCCCAAGTTCGTTCAGCCAATATTCGACATTGTTTTCAGGTTGAAAATTCTTTGGTGTGTGTTTTCCGTCTTGCCCGTAAAAATTTCGAACCTCAAGGCCCAGTCCGGCATTCTCACGGACTGTTGCCCAGGGCAGCAAACCATAATCCTGCAAGATCAATCCACTTCGAGGACGGGGGCGTGTCAGCCGTTCTCCGTCTATTTCGATGACACCTTTGGCCGGCAGACGTAGCCCTGCCAGCAGATAGAGCAAAGTGGTTTTCCCACAGCCTGAAGAGCCGAGTATTGCCCATGTTTCTCCGCGTTGAACCGTCCAGTTGAAATTCTGGAATATGGGTGTGGTTTGCGGGTAGCCAAATGTCAGAGAGTTAATATTGATCATGTTCAGTCAAAAAGTTACAGCCACCTCAGAGGTGACTGTAACCAGATTATAACGGGAACGCTAAAAAGTTATGGCAGTAGTGAGGCATTTATCGAATCTGCATAAGCTACATTCACTGTCAGCATTCCTTTTTCTTTTGCCCATGCCAGGGCGTCATTCCATTCTGCTTCGGTTGGTACGCCTGCGGTTGGGAAGGGGGGAACTTTGTAAGTTGCCAGCAAGGGTGGAGGTACAAGTTTTTGGTCGCTTAAGACGGTCGTGTACTTTGCTGCGTCTGCATTAAGCAGGTTGGTTGCTTCTTCGATCGCCCTGAGAAAGCCCTTGATCGCTTCGGGGTTCTCATCAATTATTTCCTTTCGGAAGGAAATTACGCTGAAGCCGTATTCGGGATGCTTTGAGTCATCAAGCACGATGACTGCACCCTGTTGGACTGCCAGCGCTCCCAGCGGATCAGGCAGTACGCCCGCGTTCAATTCACCTGAGGCCAGCAGCGCCATGCGGTCAGGGATTTTCGGCACGGCAATGGTTTTGATCTCATCGCTTGTAAATCCTTCGGCCTGTAATAGCCGCTCGGTGACATACTCGATGATCGTTCCTTGCGAAACACCGACTTCAACCCCTTTTAACGCCTGAACATTGGTGATGCCGCTCCTGGCTGATGTGATGATAAAAAAATGACCTGCGTTTTCAGCGGGACGCAGTGCATAGCGCACGGCTTGTATTTGAATGATATCTTTGTTAAAAAGCATGTCAGAGAGTATCTCATTTACGGCCCCGTCTGCCTGGGCGGCTGCCAGAAGTTGATCTCGTTCGGGGGCAGATGCGACAGGCACAAATTCAACTTTTACTCCGTATTTTGCAAACAAGTCTTCCTTTTGCGCAACATACATAGGAAGAGTGTCGATGATAGGCAGGACGGCGATCCTTAAAGTGACAGATTCCAAAACAGCCGCATCCGTTGATACACCTGGGACTGGCGTAGTTGTGGCTGGTGCTCCGCAGGCACTGAGGAATAATCCCAGGGCGAGAATGAGTAAATATCTTGAATGTTGGGGAAGCATGAAAATAAACTCCTTTTTTGTTTGTGTCCTTCTGAATAAACACATAATCTCTATAATGTCGCCGGTGGGGCAAGCCTGATGGGAAAAAGATCCTCAATATTAAGGAAATATTACTAATGCATCGGCAGGATACGATCTTCAGGGACTCCGATCGAGCGCGCCAAAAACTGTCTTAATGCTGGAAGCGATTCTTCCAATGTCGGCGTGCCGGTATAGATCCAATTGATCACTACCTCATTTAATGCGCCTACCCATGCCCGCGCTGAGATCTCAGTCTGCAGGGGAGGGATGCTGCCGTCCTCCACTGCGCGTTCGAGCCGCGATTGAATGATGATCGTGAGACGATTATTTATTGTGCGGCGGCGCTCCTCGAAAACTGCACCTAATCCTACAGCCTGCACTAGTGCGATCTTTGCCAATCCACGATATTGGCTGAATAATCCAAGGCTGGCGCTTAAGGCAGCATCCATTTGCTGAATACCGTGAGTCTCTTTTTCCATTGCTTGTGTCAGGCGTGACTCCAGGAGATCCGCAAAAGTGTCGCTCAACGCAAGGAAGATATCCTGTTTGCTGGGAAAGTAAAAATAGAACGATCCTTTGGATGTGCTTGATTCGCTGACAATGTCATCCACTTTTGTGTCGTGATAACCCTTGGTAGCAAAGACTTTCACAGCCGCTTCGAGAATACGAGTCCGAGTTTCCTGTGTGTGGGTGGGGTTTGGTGTGTCCATGGTTATCATAGACCGACTGGTCAGTCTAGTCGATTGGGGCAAGAATATCACAACAAAAAATCCACGTCAAGGCGACGTGGATTTTTTACTTGGTTTAAGAGACAGGGTGTTTATTCCTGTAATTTCACTGTAAAGTGGTCGGTATCAGCGAATTTTCACTGCAGGTTACTTCTGTGCAAACGTGTCAATTAGCAACTTGAAATTTCCACCAACAGGGTACAGGATGGGGCAGGTGCAACCGCGCTTGGTGTATTCGGCAACCTTGGCGCGAGCTTCAGATGGAGTACCGGAGGCTGTGATCTTGAGCACGAGTTCGTCGGGGACAAGATGTTTGGCTTTGTTGATCTGTTCCTTGGTGGCGGGCCAACCCAAAATGGATTGGATTTCGTGAACCACTTCGTCCGATACGCCAGAAGCTTTGGCGATATGCGGTTGCTGCGCCATGTACTGGCAAAGAAGCATCTTGCTGTAGTCAATCGCCTTGTCGTGGTCTTCATCCACCGAGCAGACGATCAATTGCGGACGGTCAATATCTTCGATCTTGCGCCCGGCTTTTGTTGCGCCTTTGATGAGCAGTTCGAGTGCCCTGTCGTTGTATTCAGGGGCGACGCAGTAATTCATCACACAGCCATCCGCGATCTCGCCGGTCATTTCCATCATCAGGTCACCGGTGGCGCCGATCATGATCGGCACATTGCGCGGTTCACGGCGGCCATGTACCACGTCCAGTTCGATGCCATCGACGTGATGGAATTCTCCATGGAAGGTGACTCTCTCCATGTTTAGCAGGCGGCGCATCACTTCAACGGTTTCACGCATGGCAAGCAGGGGCTTACGACGATCAATGCCCACGTTCTTGGCTAGCGGATCCCACCACGCCCCAATACCGCAGATAATGCGGTTCGGAGCGAGGTCATCGAGTGTCAGGAAGGTTGCGGCGAGCAAACCAATGTTACGTGTCCAATTATTGATGACACCAGAACCTACTTTGAGCGTTTTGGTCACAGCAGCATAGGCGGCCATCGGCACGATCGCATCGCGCACCAGACGGCTTTCTGCCTGCCAAACTGCCTCAAAGCCTTTTTCCTCTGCGTACCTGGCGTAATCCATTCCATCGCGCAAATCATGAGAGTCTTGCAAATATAGAGCCATACGTTCTGTCATAATTTTCTCCTTGTGAGTAAAAATTTACCGTAAAGGGCTCAGGCTCTGAAAACTCAGTTCCCTTTCGGTTAAAAATCTTATAGTTTTGCTGCTGCTTCCAATTTTTTGATCATTTCCAAATCTTCTGGCAGGTCCAGGTCCAGCCCGAGGGAGTGCAGCTCCACGATCTCCAGCCGTGCTCCGGACTTTATTGCCCGTTCACAATGCCGCTGGAATGACCCCTCCCCGAAGTCATACTCGATTTGTCCTGCGGGAACCATCAGAAGCGCATTCGTTCCCTTGCCATGCCTGTCGGGGGCAATTACCACCACGGGCGGTTTGACGGCACGGTCAATCAGTGCGCGCACATCGTCGGGGGTAAGCAGGGGCAGGTCGGCTGGTAGAACCAGTACACCGTGGGTCGAATGGACTTGCGCCATTACTGTGGCGCGTTTGAGTGCCGTGTTCAAATGCGGCTGACCATCCTCCTGTACAGTCTTGGCGCCCTGGTTACGGGCGATGGTTAGGGCTTGTGGGTCACGACTAACCACCAGCACCTGGTCCAATTCCTTCAAGGTAAAAAGGACCTTGAGGGTGCGCTCAAGCAGAGTTTGGTTAAGCGCTGTTCGTTCGTCTTCTGTTAATGTACCAGCGAGACGCGATTTTCCTCGCCGCAGTGGTTTCACCGGGACAATTGCCCAAAGTGTCATGTTTATAAACTCCCAACGAATTGGAGTACATCCATTGCCAGGCGGGCGCGGTCAGCGGGTGAGTGCATTAGAGTATCTGTCACAAGTATTTTACCCTTTTTGAAGTTGTCTGACAACTGCCTGTCCTGATTATCAAACACGAATCCAGCCAACAAGTTATGGTAATGTTCCGCGACAGCCAGCGCCGAAGGCTCAATGCCCATTTCGGCGTACATTTTGGCGGCGGGGCCCTTCACGGTCTTGCCTCCGATAATCGGCGAAACCGCGACCACGGGTTTGTCTATTTTCTTTAGAACGCGCAGAATCGGGTCGATGCTGACCCATGGATTTGAGGGGCAGATCACCAAAGCCTGCGCTGATTTAATCGCATCGCGCGCACCTGGAACAGGTTGTGCGACTTCGATCCCCTCGAACCGAAAACCTTTGACGTCTGGTTCACAATGCCTGTGAACAAAATATTCCTGAAATGCCAGTTCTCCTTTGTCTGTGGACACCATGGTCCGCACGGATGAATCACTCATTGGGAGAACCGTCTGTTTGATTCCCCATGCTGCACAAAATTCCCTTGTGACTTGGGAGAGCGATTTACCTTCCTTCAATCTTCTGGTTCGTTCAATATGGGTTGCAAAATCCTGGTCACCGAGTCGAAACCAATTTGGCCCGCCAAGTTTTTCAATATTCGAGATGGTGTTCCAGGTCTCGTTCTCCCGTCCCCAGCCAGTATCTGAATTCGCCAGTCCTGCCAGTGTGTAGCAGACAGTATCAAGGTCGGGGCAAATGGTTAGCCCCAAGTGTTCAAAATCATCGCCTGTATTGACTATGACAGTCAGGTCTTCAGGGGGCAGTATTTGGGCAAATCCGTGCGCCAGTTTTGCGCCACCGACTCCGCCCGCAAGGGCAACAATTTTCATGATATCTTTAACTCTGAACTTGTAACCATTTTGACGATTTCCAAGGTGGGGATCCGGGTCCTGGGTTCGGGAGATAAAACTGGGTAGCCCAGAAAATAAAACGCTTGTGGCTCCCAGTCATCGGGCAGGTCAAGGGCGGCACGAGTTGCTTCCTGCGCGTACAGCGCCCAGCAAATCCAGTTACCGCCTAATCCTTCGGCATAAGCGGCAAGTAAAAGTTGCAAGCCTGCCAGTGCAGTGGATTGCATACCCATGGCCGTTTCTGTAGGTGTGTTGGCATGGACTGCATTTTTATCACGGCAAAGGACAACGACCACAGGAGCCTCAGCCATGCGCTGCAGTGAGAGAGCGGCACGTTTTTCGATTTCAGCATCGCTCGCGCCCTCGGCTATCATGTCTGTGCGCATTTTGGATGTCACGGCATTTCCAAGACGGGCTTTAACCGCTGGCTCTGTTATAACGGCAAATCGCCATGGTTGACAGTTGTGTGCAGATGGTGCAAAGGTGGCAGTGTGGAGAATGGTCTCGATCACTGACTCTGGCACGGGGTCAGGTCGGAAGTGGCGGATCGAGCGCCGGGTCCGCAGGAAGGCATGCAGATCGTCTTTAGTGGGCATCGATTTTGAGGGGTAGAATTTTATAGGTCACGCGTTGCTCTTCTGATTTTCTGAAGGGGTATTTTTTCTTGCCCAGGTATTTGAAAGCCAATGCATCGATGTGTGCGTCAGCGCCTTCGGCGGTGACTTCAACAACCCTGCCTTGAATTTGGATATAGCGATATGGATCTTTCGGATCAGCGATACACAGTGCGATATTTGGGCGGGTGCGCATATTTTTATCTTTGATTCGCCCCAAGGCAGAGTTGATGAGTATATGATCGTCATCGGTATTGAACCAGATGGGGGTAACCTGGGGGGTGCCATCCGGCATGGTGGTGGCGAGATAAGCAAAGGCTTTCTTTTCATTGATGAGCAGGTCTTGCAATTTTTCTGGGATCTTTATCATGTGGCTTTGTGATTGGAAACCTTTCTTTTTTTTGCCAATACTGGTTTAAATTTGCTAAATTAAGTATAGCAAATAGCCATAAGATTTGTGTTAGTTTTACCCTGCGACTGTTCAACGATTTTGGAATCTCATCGTTGAATCTTCCGGGTACTTGCTGAAATGCCTAACGAAACATATCCAATTCCTTTGGTCGAATCAACTCCTTGAGTGAGCCTTCGCCCAACGGATAAGGAAAGCCGCGCACATGGACAGCGGGGGTGCCCTCGGCGGCTTGTCCCATCATGAGTGACGCACCGGCGGCAAGTTCGTCAGCCACACCGACAACCGTGATCTGCAGGGTATAACCAAACAGGTCTTTCCAGCCACGCTCGTCAACCACTGCGGGGATCCCGCTCAAGCCAATGCAAAGGCCGACGGTGCCGTTTCTCCACGCGCGCCCGTGTGAATCAATGATCATTACGCCAATATTGATATCCGTTTTTTGTCTGATCTGCTCACGGATATTTCGCGCGGATCGGTCGGGGTCTTCAGGCAGCAGTAATACGTACTCTTCCTTTTTGTTTCCACCCCCTTTAACATTTGAATGGTCAATTCCCGCATTGGCGCAAACGAATCCAAGTTTATGCTCAACCACGATCGTTCCAACCCGGGTCCGCAAGATCTCATTGCTCTCCTGCAGCATCAGTTCAACGATGCGTGCATCTTTTTGGGTTTTCTCGGAAAATTCCAATGCGCGGGCAGATGGTACGACATCAGCAAGATTTTTCATGCGCCCCTCGGCTTTGCTGATAATTTTTTGCGCAATGACTATTATGTCATCGTTTTGCAGATTAACTTTTGTTTGCTGCAAGGACATAAGCAGAATATCCGCCAGGTTGTCATGCTGGCGGATGAGGGGAATGTTCTGGAGCGGGGTTAGGGATAGTGAGGGCAAAATATTAAACGCAGAGTTATGGATATTGAAAAGTATGGTCTTTAAGCATGGTCTCGCGTACTGTGTGATCCACCTTCAAGGAATCCATGCCATGGCTGGCAATGGATTCCCATAACTTTATTCGAGGGTCAACCATAATCATGGGGTAGATTAAGTCAAGGTGTGTGCCCTTCTGGACCCATGCATTATTTTGAAACTCCGGTTATTTTGATCCCGGCGTGAGTCGACCCATATTTTTTATTGATGCCGATCAATATGCTGGTCATACCTTCCACAACAACGGAATTTTCGATCGGACCTGCGTCCCAGCCGCGCAAGCCTGTGGCTTCAACCAGCTTGATTGTTTCGGCGCGGGCTTCCTTGCTGCTGCCTGTGACAAGAACATCACATTCTGTTCCCGAGTCTTCCAGGAGGTGGTCATAACCAATGTTTTGGAAGGCAGCGCAGACTTGAACATCCTCGCCGACGATCTGTTTTGCTTCCTGTGCGGCGGAGCCAGCGGCAGGCATTTGCACTGTGGAAACCTTTGGGGGGACGAGCGGAACAGTCACATCCACCAGGATTTTTCCCTTGAGTTCTTCTTTGATGACTTCCAGGGTGTCGCGATGGGCAGCATAGGGAACGGTCAAGACGGCGATATTTGCTTCGTGTGCAGCCTGGAGATTCCCCATCCCATCGATAGAGCCTTCTCCGTTAAGCATTTCCTTGATCTCATTCGCAGCGGCAATTGCTTTTTCGGCGGTACGTGAGCCAATCAACACCCGATATCCCGCGCGCGCCCAACGATATGCAAGTCCCTTGCCTTCCTTGCCTGTTCCGCCCAGCACAGCGACTGTTATTAAAAGATTTGAGTTGGTCATGAGTTCTCCTGAAATTATTGGTGGTTGAATGGGTTATAACACTTTTGCAACTTCTTCCTCGTACTTCTTCCAGACGCGGGTGGCAACTTCACGGGAACGCGCGGCAATGTCGGCTTCGTTCAATGTCAGCAGTTCACGGTCTTTCATCAGTACTTTGCCCGCAGCGATGGTTGTGGTGATCATGCTTTGTTGGAAACCAAAGATGATGTGCCAGGGGAGGTTTCCGCTGGTTAATGGAGTATAAGGATGGTAATCCACGAACATCAGGTCGGCAAATGCGCCTGGGACGATTATTCCGATGGGTGCGTCAGGGAAGAATTGGCCGGCGAGCGCGGCATTATTATAGATCGCCATCTGGGTAACATCATATCCGCCCATGCGGCGCGGATCGCGGTTGTGAAGTTTATGTACCAGGTAGGCGGTCTTCCATTCTTCCCACATGGCATTCGAGAAGCCGTCATTACCAAGGCAGACCTTGATCCCCAGCCGCAGCATGGATTCGACAGCAGACATTCCCACAGCGTTGTTCATGTTTGAGCGCGGCTGGTGAGTGAGCCATGTTTCGGTCTCTTTGAGAATTTCCATTTCACGCGCGTCGAAGTGGACACCATGCACGGCAATGCTCTTCGGACCCAGGATACCGTGTTTTTGCAGACGGTCGATCACCCGCATATTACTCTTGCTCAGGCTGTCATATTCATCCGAGTCGTGCTCAGCAGTGTGGACGTGAAAACTTGTTCCTTCGGGTGCGGCGGATCGGCAGGCTTCGAGAGTCACGCCTGAAAGAGTTAGGCTGGCGTGCAAACCAAAGGCGGCAGCCAGGCGTGGGTGCGGATCGGCTGCCATGCGCTTGATGAAGCGCAGATTTTCGTTGATGCCCGCGTTGGCTTTTTCACTTCCGTCACGGTCAGTCACTTCATAGCACAAGGATCCGCGTACTCCACTTTTATCCACTGCATCTGCGATCACATCCAGCGAGCCGTCGATCGCGTTGGGTGATGCGTGGTGGTCGATCAGAGTCGTGGTGCCGTGCTTGATCGCATCCACAAGACAAACTAATGCGGAGTAGCGCACTGCTTCCGGGTCCAGTGAACGGTCAAGGGGCCACCACAACTTTTTTAAGATGTCCGGGAAATCCTTCGGCGCGGAACCGGGGATTGCCATGCCGCGCGCAAATGCACCGTAGAAATGGGTATGTGCGCAAATACCGCCTGGCATGACGTATTGACCGCGTGCGTCAAGCGTTTTGGCTTTCGGGTGCTTTGCGGTCAGGCTCCTGGTGGTGCCAATTTCCTTGATGCGGTCGCCTTCGATCAAGACCGCATGGTTTTCGAGAATCCGATTTTCAGATTCCCACGTGATGATATTTGCATTTGTTATTAGCATGGTTAACCGTATCCATATTGACTGGGATGGGGAAGTTTGACACCGGATGTGCCAAGTTCCCAAAGAACATTATATGCAGCCTCGCGCAATTCGATATCGTCCTTGTACATTGCGTCATAAAGCTGTATGATGACACCTTCGTTTGGGGAGAATTTTAGATAGGGTAGGGCGGCCAGGCGGGTATCCGAATCTTCGCTTTTTAAAGCAAGCAGGAGGATGTCATTGACCGGGCTTCCAGGGGATATGCCCATGCCCTGTTTGCCTGCAAACTCGATCAGCCAGGGAGAGTTTGACGGCTCCTTCAATTTTTGCGGGGCACGAGAACCTGCGCTGGTTTTTGAATCCAGAACTTCAGTGGCCGCGTTGCGAACAACCCATTGGTCGTCTTCGATCTGTATTTTTTGCAGGGCTTCCACTGCCCAGGCTTCATGGACACGTCCCAACCCATAGGCAACTGCACGCCGAAGGAGAATGTCGCTAATGGTAATTCCCTCGCGCAGCATGGCGTGTCCTTCGCCGGGATCATTTGCCAAAGACTCAGCCGCCGCACGGCGGACATTTTCATCTCCGTTGAGCAGGGTATGTGCCACTGTCTCAAGGGCTTCATTGGTGCCAATGGAAACCAGGGCCATACAAGCCGCATGGCGGACGGCCTGACTCGGGGCATTGACAGCTTGTTCCAGAGTATGAAGCGCTTTTGGGTCGCGCATTGCCCCTGACCCAAGTGCTGCAAGGTGGACAAGTTCAAAGGCCATGGTGGCTGTAAATTGACGGAAGAGGGTCATGGCGTTTGGGTCATTACTGACAACAATTGCTGCCATTGCCTGTCCGCGCAGGTTGAGTGGAAGCCCTTCGGTTTGCAGAATCGTGGCTAAGGCCGCGAATAGTTTCCCGCGCCAGGGCGCGTTGCGAGGCGCGTCACGCAGCCAGCGTGCGGCGGCGAAGAGCGGACGGTGCATGGGCAGGCGCGAGAATCCAAGCAGGGCTTGCAGAAGTTTGCTTGCATCTCCATGCGCCGCAAAGTAGCGCATGGCCAGATATTTCCCAGACCAATCCGGTTGATTTAGTAGATCTTCTTCCACGTTGTAATTTATTAATGCCCGTCCAGCCAGGTAACCCGTAAAGACCGGGTGTGCAAATCGCATCTTGTTATTTGGATAGGCTGCCAGTAATCCGCTGGAAACCATCTTTCCCAGCAAGCCTGAGGATGGCGTGGTAACTTTTTCAACCTTTTTTCCTTTTTTAGGTTTGGTTTTTGGTTCATTTGCTGTTTCTTCTGCCATCTCATCAGTTGTTTCGTTTTCGGGTTTTTCTTCCGTAACTTCAAACGATTTAACCCAGGCACGTGCTACCCGCGGGTCAAAGACAGGTTGGATGTTGATAATCACCTGCATTGCCAGTGTTTCCAAGGCGGCAAGCGGCGTGTTGGCTGGAGCAATGCGGCGGATGTGGGTTGCAATGGATTCATGCACATGAGGTCCCAGGCTGTCGCCTGCGTAGGCACCCCAAGCCTTGAGCGTCAACTCAAATGGGGACAAATTTACGTTGTCAGCACTCAGCCAGGCGTTAAGGAGGAACGGATCAACCTGTTTGGGCCCTGTTTGTGCCCAGGCTTCCATCGCAACTGTGCGTGACCACAATTCGCCCCAGTGGTTTAAGAATTTTTCACTATCGCGCGCAGACCATGCCATCAATGTCAGTGGTGTAAACCCAAGCCCAATTAACCCATCCAGGTATTCTGGCGCACCGGTCGTGACAATGCGTGTCTTTGGATAATTTTGCATGAGCGTCTTGAGGTATTCGGTGAATACCTGCTGGCTTTCCGGGGGGATCTCATCAAAGCCATCAAGAAGCAGGAGCGCATCCCCATTTTTGAATGTGTTTTGGATGAAGGCCGGCAGGCGCGATTGGTCAAGGAAGGGAGCATGTTCAGATGCTGCCTCAATGATCGGGTTGAGAGCATCCCTTGGATTCGTGATGGGGAGTTTTAGGTTTGCGACATGGAATAGGAATGGGACCGCATTTTTGAGGTCTTCCAGTTTTTCACTGCGGTTTGCGGCGAGAGAGGCGAGGTGTGCAAGGGCGACGGTCTTGCCGATTCCGGGTTGTCCGATAATGACAAGGTTTGTGTTGCCGGATAGTGCTTGGGGTAGAGTAAGGGTTTGAGCCTGATACACGGCTGCGATTTCGGGCCAACCAGGCAGGTATGGAAGAGTTTGTGACACAACATCTTCGAATTTGGGAGGGGTGCCGGGTTCGACGACCCGCGGCGGGGCTATAAGTAAAGGTTCCTGGAGGATTTCATCCAGCGCAAAGAGCGGCGCGGCAAGATGCAGTCCCTGAGCTTGCCGCAAGGTGATACGTCGATGATTTTCTTCTACAGTGTTTGTCTTGTTGGACTGGGTAACTTCACGTTGTTCCTTGATCCCCCCCATTATTTCCTTCAACATTGGGCGCGCACGGGCAACGAGCCACCAAAAAATGGAAGTGGCTACAAAGCCAATGAAGAATGAGAATGGGTCAATTGCAAATTTGAACATGGCAGCGTTTAGTTTGCGAAAAGAATTCTTCCACAGGACGGACAATGAGCCAGTTGTTTTTGTGAACGTGCATTTTGTTGCAGGGAGTTGGTAATTGTCGCACCGCAGGAGGCGCAGGCATTGTCGCTGACTTCTGTGATCGCCACACCGCGTTTTTGCTGGCGCAGACTCTCGTACACTTGTATCAAACTAACATCGATTGGAGCCAGGGATGCCTCTCGTTCCTCTGCAAGCTGTTCAAGTTTTATTCCCAATACAGATTGGTCATCAAGTAATTTTTTATGCTCACTTCCAAGCCGTACTTGGATCAATTCGAGTTTTATTTTTGAGGTCTGCAGGTTACCTTCCGCTTCCTCTGCCTGGATCATTGCCTCCAGTTCGCGCTCTTCAAGTGTGCCAAAATGTTTCTTGAGCGAAATAATATCTTTTTGCAAATCCTGCAATTCCTTGGGGTTTTGCACTTTGCCACCGTACAAACTCGATTCGGCATGTTCGATTTTAATTTTCTGGGCTTGTACTTCTGATTCTGCGTTTTTTAGGGCGTGGTAGGCGCGATGGTGGTCTGCTCTTGCTGTCTCCAGTTGATTTAATGCATCGCGTAATTCCGAGTCGTTTTCGAGTGTCCTTTGGATGTTATCCAATTGCGTGCGGACATGGTCAATTTGACGATCAACTTGTTGCAATCGGTACAGTCCCAGCGATGCGCTCATAGGTTGATTATATACGATGTGTGAAAAAAAAGCTTGTTTTCGGAAATGTCTGACAACTTTTTAAGACTTGATCAACCGCCAAAATAACCACAATGGCTTTCTTATTGAACCAGGTGAAAGGTTTTGAAGAAAGCCATTGGACCTTATGCAGTGAGGTCATTCCACACTGACGTTAAAATAGTTGTACACGGCTTTTGTCAGATCACCAAACAGTGGATTGGTGATATCCCAGATGTTGGTGATTGGGTGGTAGGTGTAAATGGACAGGACAAAATTCCCCCCCGGGGTATACACAATTCCCACATCGCTCGTGTCCCGGACGACCCCATCGGAGGCGGGGACGTATCCGTGTTTGTGCGGGACAAGAGTCCCATCTGGTACGCCGCCCTGGATCAAGGATCCAAGCTTGTCCTGTGCCATGAAGTCAATCAGCAATTGGCAGGTCGCAGGATTGACTTTATCAGGAAATGCAGCGATCAATGCACCTCCGCTATTTTGTGCGCATTGATAAAGGTCTGCGAGAAGTGTTCCCATTTCTGATGGGGTGGTTTGAGAATAAGGGTCAGGGTCGCTGGAAATATCCGTACGCGAGTTGCCAGGTGTTACGGGGCGCGGTGAAAGAGGCGGGGCGCCGAGATAGAAGAATCCATTTATGAATGTGCTTGCCAAACCGATGGTTTTCATATCCTGTGTGACGATCAATGGGCCGATGGCAGTGTTAATTCTTTCCAACACCAGGTCGGTGGCTGAATTGTCTGACCTGCCCAACACACGTGAAATGATCTCAGTTGTGGTGGCATCGAGGTTGCTCCCACGATTAATTAAATATGATGCAACGATGGGTACTTTGATCGTACTGGACGCTGTGAAGGCAATGTCCGGCTCCACGGTTATTTCCTGTTTATTATTGATCGCAAAATGGATTTCCTGTCCTGTTTGCAAGTCCACCATATAAAAACCGATCAAGCCGTCGAAATCGGAAATAGTAATAATTTGTTTTAGCAGGATCGAAAGATTTTCAATTGTGGGCCGGGCGGCGGAACTGCGCGTGAAGGTTAATGCAACAGAGCGGTTTGACGGAGAACGGAGCGCATCGCTGATAAGCAGTACAGCGCGGTCAATATCAAGAGTCTGGCCAGGTTGTCCAGCCAGGAATGAAGTCCCGCCTGGGATCGGCACTGCAGGCGCAGGTGGCAGATCGTAACGTGTGGCAATTTCATTTTGCAAGTATTCGCGCAGGCGTTCATCTGAAATGGATGCACTTAAAGGAATGGTGGTTTCAGAAGGAGTAAGGTTCCACAAGTAGTCCCAAAATCCGCCCCAGAAGGAGGTTCCAGTGCGTGTCAGGTCTGCCGCGGCAAGCATGGTTTCAATATCAGGTTGAAATCCGATCGCGGCCGGGTCAATGTGTATGACCGCATCATTGTATAGCATCTCAATGGGGGATGTGTATACTTCAAGCAGCCTTTGAGATGCCTCTGTAGGAGTCAAGCCACTGACAGATACGCCTGCAATGTACATACCAGCTGGATAGTTGTTGCGCTGACGGCTGTAGCTGGTTAATGATACGATGCTGAGTACAAGCGCGGCAGTTAAAAACAGAATGGAAATACCCCGAAGGATGATATTGGTGTTGCGATTTCTCATGCAGCAGTCTCCAAAAGTAATGACAAATCTCTATCAAAAAGTATAACACGCCCAAATCAGGGTTGTGCTAGAATGTATATTAAATCTCAATTCATCAGTGCGAGGAGGGCACTTACTGGTTCCAACGGATCAAGCCCCTGTTGTGTGGAGAGGGTGGGGTGTTTGAACTGGAAACAGGAAGGCTTCGAGCTGATATTTTTTTTTGAACAAGGATAAAAAATGCTTCGTTCTTTCCTCATCTACTTATCCAAAGCTGCCTGGGCGCAAAATCTTGTTACAAATTGGAGTTTTGCCTGGCGTACAGCGTCCCGTTTTATAGCCGGCACAAAGCTTACTGATGCCATGCGTGTCGTCAGGGAATTGAACGCAAAGGGTATGCTCGTCACGCTTGATCATCTCGGCGAGCATACTAGTACTCCCGAAGAATCGCAACAGGCAACCGATGACATTTTTTCGACCCTTGATGCCCTCGGAGCGGATGCCACTGCCCGCGGCAATGTCTCCATTAAGTTGACACAGATCGGTCTCGGACTCGACGAGAATCTGTGTGCCCAAAATCTTGAGAGGATCCTCGCCCGTGCAAAGCAAAATAATACCTTTGTGCGCGTGGATATTGAAGATACTCCATACACTGACAAAACCATAAACATGTATTATCTGATGCGCGAAAAGGGCTATACCAATGTTGGCATGGCCGTGCAATCCTATCTTTTCCGCGCTGAAGCAGATACCCGTCGACTGGTTCAGGAAAAGACGACCATCCGCCTGGTGAAAGGTGCTTACAAGGAACCGCCTGACAAAGCCTTTCCCAGCAAAGCGGACGTGGATGCAAACTACGACCTATTAACGAAGATTTTAATTGATGCCTCACTTGCCCATCAAACCCGACTCTCAGAGGATGGACGTTTCCCCGCCATTCCAGCCATTGGCTCGCATGACGAAAAACGCATTGCCTTTGCAAAACAATATGCTGGAAAAGTAGGCCTCGCCAAGGACGGGTTGGAGTTTCAGATGCTTTACGGAATTAGACGTGATTTGCAGGAGAAACTTCTCAAGGAAGGTTATCCTGTACGTGTGTATGTTCCATTCGGGACTCATTGGTATCCTTATTTCATGCGCCGTCTGGCAGAGCGCCCCGCAAATATCTGGTTTTTCATCACCAATTTCTTCAAGGGTTAGCAGTTCCCGGGGCGTGTAAACTTCACTCTCAAAAAACATAACAGCAAATATAAAAACAGTGGACATCCGATCGATGTCCACTGTTTTTATATTAATATGGTTCCATGCCCATTGTGGAGCACTCTGAAGATTGATATTATTCGATCAGTGATCACAACTCTGAGGTTCCTTTTCCGACAGGATTTTTGAATTATTCACAATGCCTTTGAATCAGTTTTTTCGTTTACAATCCTCTCCATGATACATTCTCTCGCTCTCGTCACTGGTGGCGCGCACAGGCTCGGCAAGGCTTTTGCCCTGACCCTTGCCCACATGGGATATAACATCGCGCTGCATTATCATTCTTCCTCTGAGCAGGCGCAGCAAACAAAAGCTGATATTGTGTCAACGGGTGTGCAAGTTTATTTATTACATGGCGACCTGACCCAGCCAGACCATATTCAAAAACTATTATCCGATCTGGATGTAATCCTCCAGACGAAGAATTTGTCCTTCAAGCTTTTAGTAAACTCCGCTTCCCTCATGCCCGCAGGTAATCTGCAGGACCTTGAATTGGAAAATTGGAACTCTGTCCTTGATCTCAATTTGCGCGCGCCATTCCTCCTGTCTCAGCATGCCGCCAAGCGCATGGCTGAGGGCGGGATGATCGTCAATATTAGTGATATTGGCGCACAAAAAGTGTGGAGTCGGTATCCCTCATACACAATCAGTAAGGCGGGTTTGGAATCCCTCACTAAATTACTAGCCCGCGCACTCGCCCCCAATATCCGGGTTAATGCAATTGCCCCAGGTCTCGTACTGCCGTCAGGCATGGTTACGCAGGATCAATGGAATCAACTTGTTGATAAACTTCCACTAAAACGCGCCGCTACCCTTAATGAAATTACGTATACACTCCAATTCCTCATCAATAACAAGTATATTACCGGACAGACCATAGTTGTAGATGGTGGATATTCGCTAATTTGACTTTTAAGGACAGCCCAAGGACCATTACTTATTAACCAAAATAAGATCGCTAACAGCTAATGATCTCTAAAAAAATTCCCGCCCCTGATCTCCTCATCTCCCTCCTCCTCATCGCGTCCACGATTTATTATGCCGCGCGCTGGGTTGATTTTTCCATCCCGCCGTTTGAAGATGCTGCCATGCTCATGCGCTACGCCCAGCACCTTGCGGATGGACATGGTATTGTCTGGAATATTGGCGAACACCCTGTGGATGGTGCGACCGACTTCCTTTTTATGGCAGCCTCTGCCGCCTTGATCAAACTTGGCCTCACAGTGGGGCAGGCAGTACGTGGAATTGGCTATGCCTCCCACCTGCTGACCGTGTTGATCGTCTACTGGATAAATCGCCGCATTAATAACGCGAATATTCCCATATCATTTTTGAGTGCACTTTATCTTGCTGTTGGGACCGGGCTTTCCTATGTTTCTGCATACTTTGGGACACCTTTCTTTGCTCTCGCAGCAGCAACCACCTGGGCATTCGGGTTGATTTTGATGCGGACACAGGATCCAAGCCTGGGATTGATTCTCGCCTTTACCCTGGGTGGACTGGTCACCGGATTGATTCGCCCCGAGGGAGTCATCCTTTCAGTGTTAATGCTGCTTGCGATCATCTTGATGCGTGGATTCAAGAATTCCATTGCGATCATTGTTGCCTTTGGCGCAACTTTCCTTTTGCTCGGCGGTATTTATTTTTTATGGCGTTGGAATTATTTTGGTTATCCGTTACCCAATCCTTTTTACAAAAAGGGTGGCAGTGGTTTACATTGGGATTCGTATCATAATTCCCTGCTTAACTTATTGCGCCTGTGCCTGCCCATCGTCATTGCGTTTATTCTTGGCTTTCGTTCGCGTGAAACCGCAAAACAGACGGCTGCCTATCTCATTCCCATCCTTGGATTTGCTGTTGCCTTTGTTCTGATCTCGGACGAAATGAACTATGGCGCACGCTTTCAATATGCGCTTGTGCCAATTGCGCTCATGTCATGGGCTCCTCTTGTGCGTGGATTAAATATCTTCAAATATGTTCAAACCCCGGTGTGGGAGCGAGGCGTGTACGTTGTTGCTTTAACCGCGGTATCTGCCGGTCTAATTTATTATTCCTGGTATCAGAATTGTTTTCTCACTTCCTATCAGCAATCCTGTGCTCGCCCGTATGAAAGGGATGGGCGCTATGACATGGGAAAACTATTGGCGGAGTATCGTGGAAAAGGTTATGTGATAGCGACGACAGAGGCTGGTTTGATCCCATATTACTCAGGTTGGGATGCGATCGATACCTGGGGCTTGAACGACCCGTATATCGCGCACAAGGGTTTCCTGACCACAGAGTACCTCGATCAATACAAGCCGGAGATAATCATGTTTCATGATTACTATTCTCCGCTTGTTCCGCCAAAATTGACTGAAGCCAACCTTGCACAACGCTGGTTTGCCATGACGATTACAATGAAGGAATATGCCGAGGCAAAGGGTTATGTGCTGGCGGCAGTCTTTGGCGACAGTCCATATGACACCCATTACTATTACGTGCGGACAGATTTTAAAGACAGTAAGCGTTTGATCCAACAAATTTCCACGATGAATAAATATTACTGGAATATTACGGGAAAGAAATCTATTAATTATGCCAGGTTTACAGAGCCTTAAATAGTTGACAGATGAACTTGCAGTTGCAGATGGTTAGATAACTTATTCAAGGAGTTTTGCCATGTCAGATGCCGTTGACCTTGCTGAAAAGCTGAAAACTGAAGGTGAAAAATTTATCCGTATCTTCTCCGGGTTGACCGATGATCAGTGGCAGACTGAAGTCTATACCGAGGGGGAAAGGTGGAGGATGCGCGATGTGCTTTCGCACTTTGTTACCTCCGAACGCGGACTTGTGAAATTATTTGAGACTATCCGTTTGGGCGGCAGAGGCGTGGCGGATGATTTTTCGATTGATCGTTATAATAATGAACAGCAGAAGAAAACGAAAGACCTGGTCCCCTCTGAATTGCTGGAACAATATAAGGAAGGGCGCGGCAGGACGGTTGACTGGGTTCTAGGTTTCAAGGATGAAGAACTTGAGATCAAAGGCCGGCATCCCTTCCTTGGCGAAACCGCTCTCCGTGAAATGATCAAGATGCTGTATCTGCACAATCAAATCCATTACCGTGATTTCAAAAGAGTGTTAAAGTAGTTTTTTGATACGCAAAATATTCTCATCCTTCATATAAATCTTTCTTTCCTCCCATGACCCTCCCTCCCTTCAAACTCGAACGCTACTTTGCAAGATATGAATTCAATACAGAATTCCTGCTGTGTTCTTCGGACTGTGAAGCCATGTCCATTGCGGATCTGCTTGCCCTTGAACCAGGCGCGGCGGAAAAATTTCAATCAACCTGGCTGGGATATACCGAATCCTTGGGTAGTCCCTCTTTGCGAAAAGAGATCGCCAGTCTTTACACCTCCATCCATCCGGAAGACATCCTTGTGCACACGGGGGCAGAAGAGGCAATTTACCTTTTTATGCATGCCGTGCTCCGGGAAAATGACCATGTGATTGTCCACGCGCCGCATTATCAATCATTGAGCGAGGTGGCGAAAGGGATTGGCTGTCAGGTCAGTCCCTGGTTGGCTCGCGAAGAGAACGGTTGGGCGCCTGATCTGGATGAACTCCGTCATCTTATAAGGGCAACTACAAAGGCGGTCATCATCAACACGCCGCATAATCCGACGGGTTATCTCATGCCCCGTGCGGATTTTGATGAGTTGAATAAATTAGTCCGGGAGAAGGATCTGATCCTGTTTTCTGATGAAGTCTATCGAGAGTCAGAATACAACCCCGCTGACCGCCTGTCTGCGGGGTGTGACTATGGAGAACATGCTGTTTCATTGGGCGTTACCTCCAAAACCTACGGGTTAGCAGGCTTGCGCATTGGTTGGGTCGCCACGAAGAACAAAAAAATATTCGAGAGCATGGCCTCCCTTAAGGACTACACCACCATTTGCAACTCTGCCCCCAGTGAATTTCTCGCTGAAATTGCCCTGCGAAACCGTCAAGAGTTGATCAATCGTAATCTCAGTATTATCAAAAACAACCTTGTCATTGTGGATGATCTTTTTGATTCCCACCCCTCCTTGTTTTCATGGATCCGTCCGCGAGCAGGTTCGATGGGATTTCCGGTATTGCTGAAAGGGAATATTGAGGAATTTTGTGATGACCTTGTCAGGAAGGCTGGTGTTTTACTTCTACCCGGTACCATGTATGATGACTCAGGAAATCATTTCAGATTGGGGCTGGGAAGGAAGAACCTCCCCCTGGCTGTGGAGCGATTGAGTGACTATCTTGGAAGATGAGCATAGTTGATCTCCTCCTTTAATCGTTCCATCGTTTTTAACTCCTTTCATGATGTCTGCCCTCTTTAAACTCACCCGCCCCCTCCTTCTCCTCCTCGCCGCGTTGACATATACTCTCGGCGCGAGTATCCCTGCCTATCTGGGAAGGTCATTTCAACCCGTCGTTTATGCACTGGGACTTGCGGGTGTGCTGCTTGCAGAGTTGAGCATGGCATTGCTTGCCGAGGTTTTTCGCCCGCACAACGAACCGTTAGTTGAAAATGAGACTCCCCAACAAAAAGAGGCGCTGCGCACTAATGCACTTTACTTATCGATTGCTGCGCTTTCATCCAGTGCATTCTTTGTCTATCTTCTTTACATCGATCAAGCTCTTGTTGCTTCCTCTATCATTTTTATTGTTACTTCCTTTGTCCTTGTAATATCATATTCCATTCCCCCCATCCGCCTGGTTAATCGCGGATTCGGCGAGTTGACGCTGGCTGCGCACATCGCCTATGTCGTTCCCTCCATTGGATTTCTATTGCAGGCGCAAGACAACCATCGCCTGCTGGCTGTTATTATTATCCCGCTTACCGCACTCGCTCTTGCATATTTTATTGTTGTCAACTTTACCTCTTATCTTATCGACCAAAAATATGAGCGTGGCACACTCTTGCGCCGTCTTACCTGGGAGAGAGCAGTGCCCTTGCATCACGGTCTGATCGTTTTCGCCTATGTCGTTTTTGCCGTTGCGCCTTTGTTCGGTTTCTCCATCCTTGGGACAGCGTTTCTCACCCTGCCTTTCGCACTTCTTCAAATCATTTTGGTTCGTAATCTTTCGCTTGGCGCAAAACCCAACTGGGTGTTGCTTACATCCACCGCCCTCGCTGTATTTGGCTTGACAACGTATTTCATTACTCTCACCTTTTGGCTCCGTTAGACTTTAGTCCGTCAAACCTCGAATTATTATCCCAACACTATGCCTGAATTTTTGACCCTTCTTCCCCCAGACCAAGCCCGCGAAGAGTTGTTCCTGAATCTTCCGCAGTCGATCATGGATTCCGAATCCATTGATGTTGTCCAAGCCTTAAGCCGATTTACTGCCGCTGATATTTTAGCCCCGCACCCGCTGCCTGACTTTCCCCGTACCACTGTGGATGGCTATGCAGTGCGCGCTAAAGATACTTTTGGCGCGAGTGACTCACTTCCGGCCTACCTGACTTTGATTGGCGAAGTGCCCATGGGCGACACGCCGTCCTTTGATGTGGGCGCAGGTCAATGTGCATTGATCCACACGGGCGGTATGTTGCCCAATGGTGCTGATGCGGCTGTGATGGTGGAGTATACACAAAAAACCTCCGATGTCTCCAAAGACCCTGGAGGGCTAACTTGCGAAATTGAAGTATTTAGATCTGTTGCCGACGGAGAAAATGTTATACGTGTTGGTGAGGATGTGGCAAAGGGGCAATTGGTTATTGGCAGGGGTGTGCAGCTCCGTCCCGCTGATATTGGCGGATTGATGGCGCTGGGGTTTACATCCATCCATGTCACAAGAAAGCCGCTTGTGGGTTTGATCTCCACAGGTGACGAAGTCATTGAGCCAAGCCAAACTCCCCGCCCTGGGCAGGTGCGTGATATTAATTCATACACACTCGGTGCGCTTGTTGAAAAAAGCGGTGGAACGGCAATTCGCTACGGGATTTTTAGCGATGAGTTTCAGGTGTTGAAGGACGCAGCTGAGCGGGCATTATCAGAGTGTGACATGCTTATCATCACCGCAGGTTCATCCGCATCCACCAGAGATATGACTGCTGATGTTATTCGAACATTGGGCCAACCTGGTGTATTAGTTCATGGCATCAACACCCGCCCCGGCAAACCGACCATTCTGGGAGTGTGCAATGGCAAGGCAGTTATTGGACTGCCCGGGAACCCTGTCAGCGCGTTGGTGAATGGATATTTATTTGTCGTGCCGGTTATCGAAAAAATGCTGGGTGGTCTGTCGAAACCCAAAGCGACCATTCAGGCACGGCTAACTGTTAACCTTCCCTCACAGGCAGGGCGTGAGGATTGGTGGCCTGTAAAATTAAAACGCCAGGCTCACAACGCAGTACGGGCGGAGGACGAATGGCAGGCAGAACCAATATTTGGAAAATCAAATTTGATCTTTACTCTTGCTTCCGCCGATGGTTTGTTGCGGATACACGCTGACGCCACCGGGTTGAGCGCGGGTGAAGTGGTGGAAGTATTGTTGGTTTAGAACGGTCTTCTTTAGCGGTGGCTGATCGACCTTCAAACCCTATTCGTATCGCAAAATTATATAAAATCGCCAACTGTCAGAAAAAAGAAAAAACAGGATCCCAATGACTTTCTTAACCTCTCTCTCCCAGCCCCGTCAACTTATCCTTGATGGCGCAACAGGTACTGAACTCAACCGCCGCGGCGTGGATACTGGCTTGCCTCTGTGGTCTGCCAACGCCTTGTTAAATGACCATGGTGCGGGAATCCTGCAAAATATCCATGAAGATTATCTTCGCGCAGGCGCGGATATCATCACCACTAATACGTTTCGCACACATCGTCGCGCATTGGCGCCTAGTGGAAATGCACATCTGGCTCTCAAACTTACGCGCCGGGCTGTGGAGATTGCCCGCGCTGCGATCGGCAATGTCAAATCTGACTCGCAAAAATTTCTTGCAGGCTCTATTTCCACCCTTGAGGATTGTTATCGCCCCGACCTTGTCCCACAAGATGAGGTACTTCTTGATGAGCATTCTGATCGAATCCTTGATCTCATCGAATGCGGTGTGGACTTGATTTTAATTGAAACCATTAACTCGATCAGGGAGGCAGTGATCATGGCGAAATTGGCAGGCTTTACAGGCGTGCCTGTCATTGTCAGTTTTGTGTGCGATCGTGATGGAAAGATTCTGTCCGGCGAAACGCTTACCGAGGCGGCAGGACAATTGCTGCCGCTGGGCGTCTCCGCCATCGGAGTAAATTGTGGGCCAACTCCTGCTCTCGCCAAACCGCTTGCGGAATTACAGGTCGCATGTGGCCATGACTTCCCTTTAATTGCGTATGGGAATATTGGCCACGCTGATGAAGTGACAGGCTGGATTAACACAGACTCTGAAAACCCAACCGCCTATTGTGAACATGCTACTCGCTGGCCTGTAAAAATTGTGGGCGGATGCTGCGGTACAACGCCTGAGCATATTCATCAATTGAACATTGCGTTGAAAAGGTAAGGTGCAGGGTTCCAAGCATGCATGGATATGGGTTCATATCGGCGAAATTCTCATGGTTTGTACAAATCCAAAGGTGTATACTTTAATGGATGTCAATTCCATTGAACAATTTTCTTTCCGGCTTTTTATCCTCATTTCATAAAGGTCACAAAAAAGATCGCTGTGTACGGGTTGCATGTCTCCAGCGGCATTTTCTTCAGTTGCGAATGCCAGTAAGGTTATTTCCTTTTGCGCCTTGGAATCCCATGTAGTGGAGGAGGGATCCACTAATGAATAAGCGAAAGCTGAAGAGGCAATTAAGTCTGTTGCAGGTGGTTATGCTGGGGACGGCTGGAGCCATTGGTGCTCAGATATTTGTATTGACAGGGCATGCTGCTGGTATGGCCGGTCCTGCGTCTATATTAGCACTCCTGATCGGTGGTTTGCTGAGCTATAGCATTGCTCTAAATTATAGCGAGCTGGCATCTACTTTCCCTGAAACAGGTGGAGCGTTAACTTATGTGCGCGAAGCCTGGGGGAGGACCCTGCTCACCTTTCTTGTTGGTTCACTGGATTGTCTTTCAAGTACGTTTTTCGCAGCTCTATCTGCGGTGGGGTTTGCATATTCTCTGCACGTCTTTTTTCCATTCCTTACGATTGTTCCCGTAGCGATCAGTATTGTCCTGATATTTGTCGTTTTGAATATTTTTGGGGTGGGTAATATCGGGAATTTGCAGATACTTATGGGTGGCACTCTCCTGTTATTATTAGTTACTTATATTATCTCCGGACTGGCTTTGCCTGGAGGATTTGAGTGGAATATATTTTTATCCGGGGGACATTTTTTTATTCACAATGGAATCTGGGAGAATTTTTCCTCATTGCTTTCCACTGTTGCCCTTGTCTATGTGGCATATATTGGCTTTGAGGTGATAGCAGACGACGCTGAGGAGATCAAGAATCCGGATCGGACGATTCCACATGCGATTCTCATCAGCCTTACCTTGTGCATGATCTTTTATCCATTGATCACGCTGGTAACCCTGGGTACGATTTCATGGAATGAACTTGGGGGTTCCGATACAGCGTTGACGGATGCTGCAGCACGATTTTTACCAGGATTGGGGCCCTCGATCCTGGGATTGGCTGGAATGATTGCCACAATCACCTCTTTGAATACAGCTATGTTAAGCGCCACACGGGAGGCTTTTACGATGAGCCGGGATGGCATGTGGCCGCGCGTTCTATCCCGCTTGGGAAGATTTAGAACTCCCTATGTTTCAATACTTATTATCGGTGTGATTATTTGTGCGGTTGCTGCGATAGGCCTTGTTGATTTTTTGAGCTATATTTCCAGTTCTGGCTATCTGTTTGTTCTTTTCTGGTCAAATCTGGCCTTGATTCGACTTCGAAAACGTTATCCAAAATTAAGAAGACCCTTTAAAACACCCTTCTTTCCGCTTACTGTGTATCTTGCAATGGGTACATGCTTTTTTATTATAATATTTACAGACTGGCGGGCATTGGGCTTTGGGATCGGCCTACTTGCCGTGCTTGGGCTCTTTTATTATTTTGCCCCGCGCGTCAGTCATTTATATGCAACCCGTGTCAGATCGATCGAACACTCGAAGGATCGGATACTGGTTCCAGTAACGAGTTTCAATAAAGGCGGACAGTTGGTTCATCTTGCCGCAATTCTGGCGCAGGCCAGTGAAGACACGAATGTTTGTGTATTTAATGTGTCAAACTCCATTGAAGAGGATACACAGGTACAAAAACAAGATCATCGGTTGGCTCTTCCATTACATGCAAAAAATCTGCCAGTCCAAATCTTGCAGGAAGCTCAGCGCAGAAATGTCCCAATATACACTAAATTGCGCGTAGCCTCTAATATTTCCAGCGGAATATTAGATGAAATTGAAACAGGAAAAAATTTTAAATTTGTTCTGACAGGCTGGCCTGGTCCTCAGAACCGGAAAGGCGCTTTCGAGAATCCTGTAAAAATCCTGCTGGAAAAAGCTCAAACGAATGTATTGGTTTTGTTGCCTCGTAACATGGGTCGGATTCATAATATTCTGATCCCCATTGGAGGGGGGCTTCACTCTCGTTTGGCGTTGCGTCTGGCGTATGAAATTGCCGATCAGGAAAACTCGCATATTACCGCACTGCATACATATCCCGAAAGCATGGAAGGTGAGGAAATTGAAGATCAATTGCTTTATCTGCGCGAGGTGGTTGTAGATGAATTGGGGTTTATCCCTGCGAGGTTGCAAACCCGCGTAGCCCCGGCGGGGTCGGTTGTTACGGGTATTCTGGATGAGGCCAAACGCCAATCCTATGATTTGATAGTGATGGGGGCATCGGAAGAATATGGTTCTGAAACCCGCCTTTTTGGATCTGTAGATGATTGGATTGTCGAACATGTAAAAAAATGTTCAGTATTATTGGTGAGGCGGCATGAATCGGTGGCGATCCATTGGCTGCGCCGGCATATTAAAATGATGGAGAATGAATATTAACAGGTACTATCTTGCAGAAAAAGATGAAAGAGGGATTTGCGCGTTTTTTGGATTCATACGATCCGTTATTAAACTGATTCTGATACACCAGCAAGAAATATGTAAGTGATTCCCTTATTTCAGGTGGAGATCAAAGAAAGCAATTGTGCGCTTCATGGCGATATAAAAATTTGATGAAATATTGTGGTTATCGCCTTCATATGTATATAAGTCAGCAATTTTGCCCATATTACGCGTCTGCTCAGCCAAACGGATGGAGAACTCCAAGGGAACATCTTCATCCTTGGTTCCGTGGTGTAATTCCAAAGGCCCGGAAAGGTCGGCGAGGTACGATGTGGCTGATATAGAATCCCAAAAAACTGGGTTGTCTTCAGGCGAGCCATAAATATCGATCCACCCCGTGCGCCAGCTAATGCCGCGCGAACTGGGAGACGGGGTAAATGATCCGGTGCGTCGCCAGTTGTAAAGCAGGTCTGTGTATGAGGCGACCACACCTGCCCAGATCACACCGACCTTGACATCCTCCGAAATCACCATCGTTCGCAGCGTAAGATAACCACCCATTGAATGTCCCCACATGCCGATCTGATTAGGATCCACCCCGGGGAATTGTTTGATGGATGCAACCGCGTTCAGGACGTCGATTTGATAGCCAGGACTGCCATATGCGCCAGTAGCTTCACCTTCGGATGCATCATGTCCGCGATAATCAATACGAAAGACCACATAGCCTGCTTTTGCAATTTCGTCCACATAAGCGATATACCGTTCAGTGGTGCGATAGACATCGGGAGGAATGTACCCGTGGTTGAAGACTATGGCAGGCCAGCCATTCTGGGGAGCTTCACCCTCGGGGGTGGTGAGCAGGGCGTAAATCTTTAATCCCTCTGATAGATAATAAACATAATGGCGGCGATAATTGGATCCCTTTTCCAATTCCTTCACAATAGTTATTTTGCTTCCAGGATAATCACCTGCCCGCATCGCAACGATGCTCATTGGATGAGGCGCCGGTGTTGCAGTAGATGTTGGTGCGGCGTCGGGAGTTAAGGTGGTCTGTGTCGTCTTTGTCAGAGTTGCTGTCGGCAGTGGAATGGTTCGGCTGGTGGGGGTGGCGGTTTGAGCAGTACAGGCGGATAGGAAGAGGGCTATATTCAAAAGAACCAATAAGGTGGTTTTCATAACTGAACTCCTTACCTATTAAGAAAACAACAGGAGGCAGTTTATTACCACCTCCTGTTGATCTATTGCCTGGTACTCTATCTGTTCGATTATGCTTTTGCCGCGGCTTCCGATTCACGCAATTTCTCTGTTGCGCGGAAATATTTCAGATACCGCATTGAGTTTGCATCTTTGCCCAGCAGGAGGTCTGTTCCGCGTATGGTGCTGCCCAGTTTGATGGGATCGGTAATTGAACAGGTTGCGCCCATTTGCATGGCAAGCGAAAGAAATGCGCTGTTCACTGAGTGACGATCAGGTAAACCAAATGAAACGTTGCTGGCGCCAAGATTGATGTTGACACCAAATTCCTGTACAAGCATTTGAATTGTTTTGAGCGTGACCAGTGCCGCGCTGCTATCATGACCCACTGTCATGACCAATGGGTCGATGATGATATCTTCGATCGGAATGCCCAGTTTTGCGGCTCTCTCAATGATCTTTTCAGCCACCGCCACGCGTTCTTCTGCCGTCTTCGGGATCCCTTCCTCGCCGATGGTTAGCCCGATAACTGCTGCACCCCTTGCCTTAACAATGGGCAGGACGGCGCTCAATTGTTTTTCCTCGCCATTGACCGAATTTACCAACGGTTTACCGGGGGCGGCATTTAATCCCGCTTCGAGGATCTTCGGGTCGTTTGAATCGATGCATAAAGGGACATCTGTAACCGACATGATGGCATCGACGACCATGGGGATCATTGCAATTTCATCAATTTGCGGGTGACCAACATTTACGTCCAATACATCTGCTCCCCAGGCGACCTGCCTTAATGCCAGCTGTTTGACATAATCCATATTCTTGTCAACCAGCGCCTGCCCCAGCTTTTTCAAGCCCGTCGGGTTGATTTTTTCACCGATGATGACAAATGGTTTGTCAATGCCGATGATGACTTCCTTCTTATCTGATTTGAGTATTGTGTACATTTTGTCCTCCAAAAAAGTTATTTGAACCAGTCAGGTCCTTGGTGTTTTTCATGGCACCGCTTTAGGGCCAGTCTGGTTTGTTATTATTCCTTCAAAAGTTTCAACGCAGTCTCAGCCAGCATTGCTGTGCCAATGGGGAGGGCTCGTTCATCCAGATCAAATTTGGGATGGTGCAGAAGATAACCTTCATGTCCAGTTTTTTGCACCCCCAACGTGAACATTGCACCGGGAGCGTGTTCCATGAACGAACCAAAATCTTCCGCGCCAAGGGATTTTTCCAATTCTTTAACATTTTCCCTGCCAAGCATTCCTACACCGATCTTCTCGATCTCCGCAGAAACCATCTCTTCGTTGATCATGGGCAGGGAGCCCATCTCGAACTTTAGTTCATAACTGCCGCCCAATGCATTTGCTGTTTCAAACGCGCGTTTTATCTCAGCGTGGATTTTCTTCTGAACAGCGGGATCAGTATACCGCAAGGTTCCAGTGAGTTTCACGCTTTGTGGGATGACATTTTCGGTAAACCCACCATTGATGGAGCCGATGCTCACGACGGCCGGCGCAAATGGATCAAGACGGCGCGAGACAATACTGTTCAAGGCAAAGATGACATGAGCAAGGAGGAAGAAGGGATCAACCGTCTCGTGCGGATATGCTCCGTGACCGCCTTTGCCTTCAATGACCCCGAACCAGGAATCAACTCCTCCAGAGGATGGCCCCGCGCTGATGCTTATTGTCCCGACTGGCTGCGCGGGATCTATGTGTTGGGCAATTACATAATCCACATCATTCATTGCACCGTCTTCGACCATGCGCATTGCGCCGCTTTTTCCTTCCTCGTCTGCGGATTCCTCGCTGGGCTGGAACAGAAAACGGATTCGACCATCAAATTTTTCTTTTGTAAGCAATTGTGCCACACCCAAGGCCATTGCCGTGTGTGAGTCATGTCCGCAGGCGTGCATTTTGCCATCTATTTTGGATGCATACTCCATGTCATTTAATTCCTGGAGAGGAAGCGCATCCATATCCGCGCGAATGGCGACCATCTTGCCGCCTTCGCCGATGTCAGCTACGACGCCGGTTTTCCCAACACCGCGTTTGACTCGGTACCCCATTTTCTCCAACTCTGTGGCAACGATCCCCGCCGTACGTTGAACTTCAAAGCCAAGTTCGGGGTGCATATGAAAATCACGCCGCCATTCAATGATCTCTTCTGATATTGCATGTGCCTGTTTGAGCATATTAACTCCATAATGATTTGCCATTGTGGGGAAGGGCTGTTTTCACAACGACCAATTTCCAGGTAAACGGAATGCAGCCTATCGACGAACACCTCACAACGACATTATCTTTTCTTTACCAATTCCTTCTCTGCCGCAAGCATGATCATGTCCAATTCCTTCTCCTGCTGAGGTTCAAGCGGCGGTACTTCATGATCTCGCAATATCCGCTCTGCCTCGGAAATTGCCCGGTCAGCCATGGTTTTCCTTCCGTTGCGGTCCCAATTTTCCCACGAATTACGGTCTGCCATTTTCGTTAATTGGACCTCGCCAGCCTTGAGATGTTTCATTGTGTGCTTTTGACCGAGGAAATTCCGTGAACTATCCATTATGGCAGCGATGACATTAACCGCCAATGCTTCTTCATCCGCAGGAAAACCGCGCCTCAGACGCAGGACGCTTAACGCCAATTCGTTATCCAGCACCATTTGTGCATAAGAGCCCATGACGCCTGCTTCCATTTCACCAATGCCGGAGAGTTCATCCGCGCCAGCCAGGGCAGGGATTGCCGCATTAAGCCCGCGTTCGAATCCATTTTGAGTGTCCAAAGTGTGTGAGTTTGTGGAAAATCCATACACGTTGACCGGGAACCCGTAATAATGTCCAAGTTGAACCGTGCCAGCGGAGGCCAGCGCAAGCTCTACACCGCCCCAGACTGAGATGCCCGTACGGGGTTCCATCATGGCGAGCCGTCCGCAATAGATGATCGGCAGACCGGGATTCACCAACTGTGCCAGAATTACAACTGCGAGGGTCTCTGCATTTTGCTGGGCGATCGAACCACTGATGGTCATCGGGGATGTCGCGCCAGCCGTCGGGCAGGGCAGGGCACCAAATGCTACGCCCGCTTTGGCAATTTCGATCACTGCTTCTGCTTCGTGGTCCGGAATGGTGAGCGGGCTGACAGGTGAGAGGGCAAGGGTTAACACTTCCTTCGGATCCCCGATCACTTCCGCCATTTTCACTGCAAATTTTGTTTCAACCCCATACTGCACGCCGGGTCCTTGTAAAGGTTTGGTGGTGAATGGGAGCGCATGGCGGTACATTGCCAATGACATCAATTCACCTGGAACATCCTGTGGTGTAAAAAACGGTGTAATGGTGTGGCAATTTTCCAGAGCATCCAAGACTCGCGTAGCGTCACGTACATCCTGCATTTGAGCGATCCGGCGGGTATCTGATTTGGCATCGTACACATCGCGTGCGCCGCCGAGGTTGTGGAAGTATAAATTTCCATCCCCGAGGTTTTTTACAGCGCCTCCCCGTCCCTTGATGGAGACTTTTTTGCCCGCATTTTGGATGCTTGTTTCCACAAGTTCAGGTGGAAAGTAAACCCGGTTGCCTTTTACCCTGCATCCTGCGCCTGTTAAGATCTCCAGGCTTTCCTTGTGCGTCCATACATAGCCCACTTCATTGAGGATTCGCAAGGTGGCTTCGTGAATGGCTTTCACTTCATCCTGTGATAAAAATTTCAAGCTGTCCATAAAGCTCCTCTCTTAATTCGTCATTGCAGGGGTTGTTTTCTTCCTGGAGACGATCTTTGGAATTCTGCGGCTGGTATTTGGGTGACTTCATTCCAGAGCCCGCGCCAAAAACGCAACGCACTTTTCTTCTGCATCAATGATGTTCTCAATTTTCAAGAACGAATGACCTTCATCCCTGTACAATAAAAACTCGACCTTTTTTCCAAGTTCCACAAGTTTATCATGCGCTTCCATCGTGTCAGATGCGGGGCAGCGTGGGTCATTTCCACCGCTGATCAATTGTACAGGCGCATTAATTTTATTCAGAAAGAAATACGGTGAGCGCGCGATCCATAACTCACGATTGTCTTCGGGATCGCCCATATTTTCAATGTTCCAATGCTGCAAGTCTTCCCGTGAATCCTTGTGGGATTTCAGCCAATTCAAAAAAGGAACCACCGCTGAACCCGCTGCCCACAACTCAGGATAATTTGTCATGCAGGTCATCGTCAGGTAACCGCCATGACTTCGTCCCGTCACCGTGACCTTATCTTTTTCAGCCAGATTATTTTCAAGCAAGTAATTAACGCCCGCTGCACAGTCATCGGTATCCACGCCACCCATATCATATCGACTCGCGTTCTGCCATTTTTTTCCATAACCCGTTGAGCCGCGATAGTTCGGCGCTAACACGGTCCAGCCGCGCGAAACCATGTGGCTCATCAATGGATGCCACAAAAATTGATACAGCCAGTTTGGTCCGCCATGGATATCAACAACCGCGCGAGTGCTGTCATTGGCGCGATACAACAAGGCGGGCACCTGTCTGCCATCTTTACCCGCATACCAAACCTCCTCGGGTTGGATGAATACCATTTCGCGCATTTCGTTGGGCAGGGAGTTGGTCAGTTGTTGGATGGAATCGTCTTCAAGATTGAACTTCCACAGATCACATGGGTGACCTGGATCCTCATATAAGAGGATCACATCTTCAGCCTTGAACTTCGGATAGTAATGGACACCAGGTCCAACTTTTTTCTCCCCGACAGGTCCCTGCTGTTTTCTGAACTGGAAACAGGTTTGAGCACCCTCAGAGTGGATCCACCCGATGGTTTCCCCGCTCATTGACCATGCAGGCATCGTATCATCCCCGGCAGACTCGTTGACCCAGGTGATCTCCCGCGTCACGACGTTGAACAACCCAATATCATGCCATTCGCCATTTTCACCGGAGAAGGCAAGGAATTTGGAATCAGGTGACCAGGCCGGGTGCGCCGCATTAAGGTCAATTTTTGTTGTAGAGATTTTTGTCGCTTTGCCTTTTCCACCCTTGTGTGGACGATTAATGGGCATTACATAAATACTTCGGTCGCTCGCTGTTGACTCAGCCTCCAGTGCGATCCACTGCCCATTGGGTGACCACTTTGCATCCCAGCAGGGATGGAAAACATTTTTTATCATCCTGCCAGGCGTGCCGTCAACAGGGAGCAAATGCAAGGCAAATTGTCCATGCTTGTCTGAAAGCACAGCCAGCATTTTTCCATCCGGAGACCAGGATACATTTGGTTGATGCGCATAGACTACATCAGAGGTTAGGTTGGTTGAGGTATTTGTCTCAAAATCATGGACGACGATTTGATACGATTCGCTCCCATTCACGTCCAGCGCGTACGCAAGTTGTGATCCGTCTGGCGAAAACCGCGGTGCAAATTTGGAGCCATTCAAATTGGTCTCCAATATTTTACTTTCTTCACTTTGTATTTCCCACAACTCCCAATTTCCCGTTTTGTTCCACGAAAAAACCAACCTCTGCCCATCCGGGGAGAGGTCAAAACGTAAACCGCTGTCAACATGTGGAACACGTAGAAGTTCGGAGAGAGAAAGCATCTTATTTTGGATGACCTTAAATTCTTTTTTTTCAACCCCAAAGGGGATTAAAATAGATGATGACCTTGCAGGACAAAAAACTTAATAACCCGAAGGAGGTGGACATGTTTGGTACACCTCCTTCGGGATCAATTTGTCACGCTTAAAGCGTGACTTGCATTTTACGCAAATTCGAAACCGTCAATTACCGGTAGAGTCTCGACCCCTGCCTTTTTCGAGAGATCCAGCACGAAGGCGTGTAATTGACTCTCCTGGACAGGATCCAGTTCAGGCCGCTTGTACGAAGCAAGCAGTTGCTTCACGCGAATTTTAGCGCGGTCAAACGTATCCAATGAACCGCCAGCCTTCCAGCCGCGGATCGAGTCTCGGTCAATGATCTCCGTCGGCATGTGCTGTTCCTTTTGGAAGAGCTGCATGGTGATCTTCTGTTTTAGAAAATCGCCGCCCTTAAAGTTGACGCCTTCATAGAAGCCTGTGGCGAGTGTTTCAGTGTGGATCTTCATCCCTTCCAGCATACGCTGTGCCATTGCCACTCCTTCTGCGTCAATGACAAGTTTTTCTGCACTGTGGCATAGGAGGAAGTCCAGCATGCCTGAACCTGAGATCATGTTGATGCCGCTCAAGGCGCCGATCATGGCGGTGACACCGCTTTCAATGCCTGCCTGCATATCCAGACGCTTGGAATCGGTCGCGCCCATGTAGGCATGTGTAGGTACACCCAGATATTTCCCAACCTGTGCATATGACGAATCGATCATTGCGGTTTCGACTGCTCCCATTGGCGTGCCGCCCTTGCGCATGTCGAAGATGGCTGGTGCGCCTCCCCAAACGATGGGGGAGCCCGCCTTTGCCAGTTGATGAATGGTAATGCCCGCCAGACATTCTGCCGCGTGTTGTGTGACCGCGCCGAGCAAGGTGACCGGAGCCGCCGCACCAGCCAAAGGCATGGAGACGATCTCGGCAGGTACGCCCATGCGCGCCAATACCATCAGGTTTCCAGATCCAAAATTGGACCAGATCAACGGAGGAGAAGGGCAAACGTCAAAGACCGCGCGGGGTTTTTCACGCAGGTTATCCAAACCGCCAGACATAATGGCAAGCATATCGATCATGAATTGTACGGTTCTGTTGCTGAAAGCGCCTGTGACAATGGGTTTTTTTGAATGCAGCAAAACCAGGTACAGCCGATATAAGTCATGGATCTCTTTTGGTACATCATGACAGACAACGGCAGTGGATTGGGCAGCATACTGGGGGATCTGTTCCGCTACTTTCAAAAGACGGATCAAGTCGGCGGTTTCAGCGGTTTTTTGCTCTAGGGTGTCAGGATCAAGAACGCTGATCCCTGAAGACCCCGGATCAAATTGAACGGCATCGCCGCCATATTCAACGGTGGGATTTCCATCATAATCGTAAAGTTTGAAGGTGCGCGGTACGGTATTAAGTGCGGCTTTGACGATCTGCGCGGGGATTTTGGCGACCAGGGTTTCTTCATCCACCTGTGCGCCGGCATCTGCAAGTAATTTACGAGCTTCATCATTTTGAACTTTAATTCCAGGTTTGAGAAGAAGTTGGTATGCCTCGTCAACAATGCGCTCGATCAAATCCTGGGTTAGTAGAGAGAGTCTTGGTTGCATAAGTCACCTATGTAGGGTTACAGGTTGGCAGGTTGAACAATGCAGGATTTGCACGAGTTATTACCCTGTGCACTGCACCATTTAACTTTATTTCTTTTCAACAGACTTGATGATCCTGTCGAATTCCTTGCTGAGCTGTGCATCCAATGGGTCGGGTTGATGCTCCTTTAAGGTCTTGCGGGCTTTGGCAAGTGCCCAATCTCGCGCATCATCCTTCTTTGTTTCCCATTCGGAATACGGGCGGCGATCCATAAACTGCGGCATGAACAATTCACGCATGTGTTTGCGGGTATGTTTTTGGCCGAGATAATGCCCCCCGGGACCGACTGCCGCAATTGCTTCCATGGCGAGTGTCTCGTCATTGACCACGATGCCCTCCATCATTTTGTGGACAATGGAGAATATTTCGCAGTCCATCATCATTTCAGCAAATGACCAGATGCGGCTGCCGTGTAGGAATCCGCACCCAAGCAGCATGTCTGACATCACAACACTTGCCATGAAACTGGACAGCGCACCTTCCAGCCCTGCCTGCCAGTTGGGTTCCTTCGCGCCTGTGGCGAATGCCCCCATCGAAAGCGGGATGTTGTAGAAGTCTGCGAGTATGTTGGTTGCTGCGCCGAAGAGGAAGTCTTCGGGTCCTCCGCCTGTGTACGATCCATTTCGTAGATCTGAGGCTGTCTGCGCGGCGGCATAAAAGACCGGTGCGCCAGGATATGCGATCTGTAACAGGGCGGTTGCCGCAATTACTTCTGCATTACCGACTGCAAGGTCACCAGCCAAAGTGATGGGACCTGTGGTGGCGCATGCCGCCATGGTCATGAACCCTGTTGGGATTCCAACTTCAGCCGCGAGTAATGCAGCATCCAAACTACCGCCGTCATGACCGAGCGGAGGGGCGGTGCATTGCATCAACGAAAGCACAGGGCGCTCACGAAGTTTATCCCTGCCCCCGGCCAACAGCGCTGCCATTTCAATGGCGGCTTTGGCTTCTTCGACGTTGTAGACGGACTCAGTCTGGACGTGCTTGGTGGAGTTCTCCCAGACGGCTTTGAGTTCATGCAGTCCGCGCGCTTCGACAGGAGTGTCCTGTGCGGAAAGGGAAACCCAATGAAAGGCTACTTCTTCGGTCGCATCTGCCACCCGCGCGATGTCGCGTACATCCTGCAGGCATGAGGTGCGTTTGACACCGGTGTTGATGTCTAAAATTTCCACACCACAGCCGTCAGTGCCAAGGTTGACGTGGTTGCCGTCGAGTTGAAGATCCTGCTGCGGATCACGCGCCGCAAGTTTATAGGCCGGCGGAGCTTTCTTGATCGCCTCTTCAATGATATGGGGTTTGACGCGTACGATCTTTTTTTCATGGTCCACGTCCGCACCGGCAGCCTGCCAAATCTCCAACGCGCGTTTGGACGGAAACCTTACACCGACTTTTTCGATGATTTGCAAAGTCGCTTCGTGAATCTTTCTTACGTCATCCTGCGTCAGCACTTCCAGTTTTAATTTTGGATTGCTGATGGTCTTGATATTTTTAGAAGACATGGGTCCCTCCCGGGGCTAATATCTCACAACTCTCTCTGCCTGGTGCGTTATGTCATTACAAACACATTTCGCGAAGCGATCCCAAGGTGCTATCTGGGATCGCTTCGGCGAAATTGGAAGTATGACAGATACCTGATTACGCCTTGCCGACCAGTTCTTTCGCAACTTTTACCGCACCGATCGCATCTTCAGAATAGCCGTCGGCTTTGATCTTATCAACCCAGTCTTTTGTAATGGGGGCGCCGCCAACCATCACTTTGATGCGCGGGCGCAGACCTTCCTTGTCCAATTCTTCGATGACTTCGCGCTGACGGACCATGGTGGTCGTCAATAATGCGCTCATGCCGATCAGGTTTGCGTTCACTTCAAGAGCCTTGCCGATGATCTTATCTGCGGGTTGATCAACGCCGAGGTCAATGACTTCAAAGCCGGAAGCGCTTAGCATGGTACCCACGAGTGTTTTGCCGATTTCGTGAATGTCACCCTCCACGGTTGCGAGGACAACGCGCCCCAGCATCTCGCGCGATTCGCCGAGTTTCAATAACTCAGGTTCCAGCACAGCGATGGCGGCTTTCATCGCTTCGCCTGCCATAACCAATTCGGGCAGGAATGCATCTCCTTTTCCAAACTGATCGCCAATGTAGGTCACACCGACCACGAATCCATTTGTGATCGCTTCCAATGGGTGGATTTTCAATTCGACGGCTTTCCGCGCAAGCTCAGCGGAGATATCGGAGTCTCCATCGATAATGCTTTGTGCCATCTCTTTATACAGTTCTTCTGACATACTGCCTCCTATTTTGATTTTTTGATCATGAATGTTGCGAGTTCTTCTTTTTCTCTTAACAATTCCGCAGGAATGTTAAGGTATTCTTCCATCCATTTTCCTGAATCCAAAATATGATCCATGGACTTTCTCACGGCTTTTTCTGCATCCCCTTTTGTTAACGCATCCAGGATCGATGCGTGTTCCTCATAGGTTTGGTTTACACTGCTGGCAAGCAATTCAGGCTTGCGATAGACTGCTTCATATAACAACCAGTCGGGAAACGTGTTCGCGACGATGGCATATAATTTTGTCAGAAGTTCATTACCCGAAGCCTCGGCAATCACAGCATGGAACTCACGGCTTAATTGTCGTTCCTGAGGCATTTCATTTAATTTGACATGTTTCTTCATCTCTGCCAGGATGTTTTTAAGTCTTGAGATCTGCTCTGGTGTAATGTGTACTGCGGCTTCACGGGTGGTCAGTGCCTCAAGGATCAATCTTAAGCCATAGGCATCTGCCATATCTTTCGCAGACATTTCGCGTACCTGCACCCCTCGGTATGGTACGCGTTCTGCAAGACCTGAGGAAACAAGCAGGTCAAGCGCCTCACGCACAGGTGTCATACTTACACCCATCTGAGAGGCTATGTCATCCTGTCGCAGCCAGTCGCCAGGCTGGTGCTTTCCCGCAATAATTTGACGGTGAAGAGCGTCAAATATTTCTTCTTTAAGAGGTTTATGTGTGACCTCTTTTTCCAAGTTCAGCGCCATAATTATATATTATATATAATTATCAGGGATTTTGGTAGTTATTTTCATCACGAAATTTGTAATAAAATGAGAATTATGAATTTTCTTATTGTGACAACCAAAATTTACAGCTTTTTCAGCAATAGAACTGTTTCGGTTATACTCGGCATATTGGAGCATCCATGTCTGAAATTCAGCTTACCCCATTAAAGCTTGCAATTGAATCTTACATTCCGTTGGGGCGTTCCGGATTATTGCCTGCGCTTCACGCCGCACAAAAAATTTATGGTTGGCTGCCTCTGGAGGTTGCCGCTGAGGTTGCGAATACCCTTGGTGTGCCTCTTGCGGATGTGCATGGTGTGATCGAGTTTTATTCCATGTTTTACAATGAACCTGTTGGCAGGCGCATTATCCGTGTTTGTACGGACCAAGCTTGTGCGCTTAAAGGTGCCGACCAATTGTTGGATCATCTCTGTCATTGTTATGGTTTGAGGCCAGGCCAGACGACTGATGACCTATCCCTAACTATTGAGCGAAGTCCCTGCCTCGGGCTTTGTGAACAAGCCCCAGCCGCACTTGTGGATGATGATGCGGAAACGAACATCAGTGCCGATTTCCATTCATATGACCTGGGGATCCCGAAGTCATATGTTTATGGCTCGATCCGCGAGTTGACTGTCAATTGCGGAAATGGCACTACCACACTTGCAGAGTATGGCGAATATGCCGCTTATAAAAAAGCGCTGACCATGTCTCCTGAGGAAGTGATTGCTGAAACCGACAAAGCCTCAGGGCTTGTCGGTCGTGGCGGTGCGGCATTTCCAACTGGGGTCAAGTGGGGTGGCGCGGCAAAAATACAGGCAGTACAAAAATTTATCGTCTGCAACGCGGACGAATCCGAGCCAGGCACATTCAAAGACAGGGTTTTGTTATTGGATGATCCGCATCGTACCATCGAGGGGATGTGTATCGCAGCATATGCCATTGGCGCGGGTAAGGGTTATATATATATTCGTGGTGAATATCCATATATCGTACCGGTTCTCGAAAATGCCCTGGATGAAGCACGCTCCGCGGGTTACCTTGGCGAACACTTTGATGTTGAAGTCCGGGTCGGCGCGGGAGCATATATTTGCGGCGAGGAGACCGCGCTTTTTGAATCGATAGAAGGGAAGCGTGGTTTTCCACGTGTAAAGCCGCCCTTCCCGACGACGAATGGTTTGTTTGACAATCCGACTGTCATCAACAATGTGGAAACCCTTTGTAATCTGCCGCTTATCATTTCAAAAGGCTCTGCCGAGTATCGCATGCTTGGCACTGAAACATCTCCAGGCCCCAAGCTATTTTGCGTCTCCGGTGATGTTGCAAAGCCGGGCTTGTATGAAGTCCCGTTTGGTGTGACATTGCGGGAATTGTTAAAAATGGCTGGTGGTCCTCCACCTGCAATAACTCCCCGGACCAGCCGCAAACAGGGTGCTCGAATTCCGCGATTGCAGGCGGTCCTGTTCGGGGGCGCGGCGGGAGCCTTTGCAACGTCTGAACACTTGGATATAAAACTCACATTTGAAGACCTGCGTGCTGCCGGGCTCCCACTCGGATCTGGCGTGGTAATGGTTTTTGATGAGACACGCAGCATCCCAGATGTCTTGAATCGGTTGGGGAAATTCTTCGCCCATGAATCCTGCGGTAAGTGCTACCCATGCCAACTGGGAACCCAGCGCCAGATGGAAATTCTTGAGCGTGTAGCCAAAAACAAGGTAATGGTTGGCGATTTTTCCCGTCTTCAGGATGTAGGTTGGACGATGACTGAGGCGAGTTTATGCGGGTTGGGTCAAACGGCGGCTAGCGCGGTGTTATCGGCAATGAAATTGTGGCCGGATTTATTTGAAACTGGTCAGAGGTGAAGTTAATGGCGGTAAGGAAGACTGTGGCAGGCAATCTGGAAATAAAGTGGAGTCCTGTTTATTTTCAATATTAGGCTGAATACAAGGTGAAGAGATGGCGATAACATTCTTTATGGACGGAAAAGAGATAAAGACAGAGGAAGGGAAAACATTAATTGAGGTTGCTCGCGAGAATGGGATCAACATTCCCTCGGTTTGTGTTCACGAGGCAACGAAGGCGAATGCGCTCTGCCGGATCTGTGTTGTCGAAGTGGAAGGACAGAGGGTGCTGCAACCAGCCTGTATTGTAAAAGCGGCGAACAACATGAAAGTCCAAACGCGAAGTGGGAAAGTTCTTCGAGCACGAAGGACTATTTTGGAGATGCTCGCTTCGACCATCGACTTGTCTGATGCGCCCGAAATTCAAAATATGATGGCGGAGTATGGCGCTTCCTTCAACCGCTTTCCTGATGCCAAACGTCGTGAGTCTGAAATTCAGGATGACAACCCGATGTATATCCGTGATTACTCCAAATGCCTGTTGTGCTGGCGTTGTGTGCAAGTCTGCGCCGACGATGCGCAGTATACATTTGCCATCAACTTCAGCGGGCGCGGATTTGAAACACAGGTCGGTACATTTTTTGACAGGGCAATCCCCGAGACATCATGTGTCCTGTGCGGTCAATGTGTTGCGGTTTGCCCAACCGGCGCACTCAAGCCGAAGCGTGAGTTTTTGCTGGAACAGGGATTGAGTCCGCAGGATATTGGTGTGCTCAACAGCGGCCGGAAGAAGAGAAAGTAGCGTGGAGTATCTGGCGGTTTTTTATGGTCTTGCATGTGCTGTGACCTGGGGTGCGGGAGATTTCAGCGGCGGAATGGCGGTGAAGCGTACCAATCCCTATGGGGCTGTGATCGCAGCCCATGCTGTCAGCCTGGTCGTACTTGTGATCCTGGGAGCCGTCACCGGTGAACCATTGCCCCCGGTGCGTGATTTATTATGGGGTTGTGTGGCGGGAGTTGGGGGTGGCGTCGGTCTGGCTTTGTTATACAGCGCGTTGGCTTCGGGGCAGATGAGTATTGCATCGCCCGTCTCGGCTATGGTTGCGGCAGGGTTGCCTGTTCTTGTTGGTGCCTTTTCAGATGGGTTGCCTGGTACCGCGACTTTGATCGGGTTCGCCCTGGCCCTGGCTGCGGTCTGGCTCGTCTCTGGAGGATTTGGCGTCAGATTTCAGATCGAAAAAATAATAATGCCGCTTTTATCCGGCGTATGTTTTGCCACATTTTTTATTTTTCTTGACATGGGAAGTGGTCAGTCCATTTTGTGGCCGCTGGCTGCGACACGGGTTGCATCCATTGCAAGCCTTCTGAGTTTTTCGATCACAACCCATCAGCCTTGGATTCCAACGCGTGAAAGTTGGATTCCGATCCTCTTGAGCAGTCTGCTGGATTCAACGGGTAATGCGTTGTATGCCATGTCGGCCCGTTTGGGACGCATGGATGTGGCTGTGGTACTTGGATCACTTTACCCCGGCTCAACGGTTTTGCTGGCATGGTTTATCTTGAAGGAGCGGGTCTCGCTTTTGCAGCTGACGGGCATTCTGGTTGCGCTTGCTGCGATAGTCTTGATTACGTTATAACGTGAACATTTAGTGTTTTGGAGTATCCATGATCAAACCTGACCGAATCGTCACCACCACCTGCCCCTATTGTGGAGTGGGCTGTAATTTACAGCTGTACGTCAAGGATGACCACATATTCAAAGTTGCCTCGCCTTTTGATTCCCCGGTCAATCACGGTAATTTGTGCGTGAAGGGTCGTTTCGGTTATGACTATGTTTATCATCCGAAGCGGGTGACGACGCCTCTGTTGCGAAAAATTCCCCAGACCCCCGGCAAGCGGACTCAGGCTTTTGATCTATCCGATTGGCGCGAAGTGACTTGGGACGAAGCCTTGGACCATGTCGCCGATCGTTTGATCGAGATCTATAAACGTGATGGATCGGATGCGATGGCGGTTTATGCCTGTGCCAAAGCCACGAACGAAGACAATTACCTGCTGCAGAAAATGTATCGTGCCATCTTCCGCACCAATAATATTGATCATTGCACCCGCTTGTGTCACGCGGGTTCGGTGGTCGCGTTGCAGCAGGCCGTTGGGTCTTCTGCAATGAGCAACACCGCTTCCCAGGTCAGCCAAAACGATGTGTTTATCGTCACGGGCTCAAATACTACTGAGAATCATCCCATTATTGCCTTGCAAATGAAGGACGCGGTGCGCAAGCACGGCGCGAAGATGATCGTGGTTGACCCGCGCCGCATAGAACTGGTTGACTTTGCCGAGATGTGGCTTCCCCTGAAGCCCGGAACCAATGTGCCTGTCTTCTCAGCGATGGCGCATGTCATTGTCCAGGAAAACCTGGTCAACCACGAATTTATTGCCAATCGCACTGAAGGCTATCAGGAATTTATTAAGAGTCTTGAAAAATTCACACCTGAATATGCCGGGGAGATCTCTGGTGTGCCCGCTGACGACATCTGCAAGGCGGCTCGGATGTATGCAGGTGCGAAGAATGCCGCAATTTATTGGGGCATGGGTATATCGCAACTTTCGCACGGCACTGCCAGCGCAATGGCGCTCATTCACCTTGCATTCCTTACGGGTCATATTGGACGGGAAGGCACAGGACTAAATCCCTTGCGTGGACAAAACAACGTGCAGGGGGCAAGTGACATGGGGTGCATGCCTTTTCATTATCCCGGGTATATGCGGGTTGACGATGAACAAAACGCCGCCGTATGGGAGAAGACGTGGAATGTTGAAGCGGGTGGTCTTTCGCGCAAACTTGGTTTGACCACAACCGAGATACTTGGCCAGGTGCATGAAGGCGGAATTCGCTCATTGTATATCATGGGAGAAAATCCAATGATGTCTGAGCCTAACTTGAATGAAACACGGCGGCACATGGAGCAGCTTGAATTCCTTGTGGCGCAGGATATTTTTATTACCGAGTCCGCCGCCTTTGCGGATGTATTCCTGCCAGCGACTCCCTTTGCTGAAAAAGATGGGACTTTCTCCAACACCGACCGCCGTGTGCAACGGGTGCGCGCCGCTCATAATCCCCGCGGACAAGCCAGGGTGGATTGGCAGATCATATGCGCCCTGGCTCTGCGCCTTGAATCCAGATTGGGGTCTTTTAATCAGCCAGAAACCCGGCTTAATTCGGCTTTTTGGGAATATTCCCACCCATCCGATATTTTTCGCGAGATGGCAGGTGTTAACCCCGACTATGCAGGCGTGACCTATGAACGGATCGATAATGTTGGCTTGATCTACCCAGTACCCGATGAGGCCCACCCAGGTACGCCAACCCTTTTTACTGAAGATTTCCCGCGTGGTCGTGGAAAGTTTTACCCATTGGATTATGTCCCCGCGATGGAGGCTGTGGATGACGAATATCCATTCATTTTAACAACGGGTCGCGTGCTTGAGCATTGGCACGGCGGCTCAATGACCCGTAACTCATCGCTCAATAGTGTATTTCCTGAAGCCCGCATGGAGATGCACCCGGCCGATGCTGAAATTCATGGGATTCGCAACGGCGACCCGGTTCGGGTCACATCGAGACGTGGTGAGGTGGTTTTACGGGTAATAGTTACAGAGAAGACGACTGTTGGTGTGGTGTTCATCCCCTTTCATTTTGTCGAAGCTGCTGCCAACTTGTTAACCAATGATGCACTTGACCCGCAGGCAAAGATCCCCGAATTCAAAGCCTGTGCTGTGCAAGTCTTCCCCGCCAGAATGGAGGAGCTGGCAAATCCTGCTGCGATGGTGGATCGGGGACGTTATTAGAAAAAATCAGCGAAGAGAGAATAAAGCTGCGCTGTGTAGCAAATTTTTCAACCAACGATTCTTATCCAATACAATACCTTATTCCAAGTACATTTTTGGGTCAAGTTGAGTTCGGGTTAGATTCAAGGATTAGCCTTTCCACGATCATTCCCATTTCCTGCCCGATATCAGGAATTTGTTCCAAACCTTTCAATCCCATCACACGATGTATAAGACCGATGTTTTCCGCCATGTCTTCTATTGCCCATGCTGCTTTGCGATACATCCATAGACGGTGATTGGGCTCGGCATTTAACTCCATTGCATACAACTGGTCCGCGAGCAATTCGACCACGTGTTTGTTGATGGCGCGTTTTTCTCCCGGCACGATCGGGCGTGGTATTCGGTCGCGGATGCCGGCTTTCACACATGCTGCGCGGATCAACAGGGCAGTCTTACGCCAGTTACTGCCGATTTGTCCATAACTTTTTGGAGGATACAACGTCTGGTAGAGAGCCAGCAAGTCGGGGAAACGTGCGCGCAGGACACCAAAGAAATATTCCTTTTGCTGGTCGGAAAGTGTTAGCCCGGAAGCCAGCACAAAGGTTCCGCCGTGATCCGCTGTCCAACGCACAACAGCTTCGATGTTGGCGGCGTCATCGCACAGGCCAGGTAAAATGGGCATCATGCTTACGCCTACGGGAATACCTGCTGCCGCGATCTTCTGCATGGCATCGAACCGCTTTTTTGCCGGAGGCGCAAGGTGTTCCATCTGACAGACACGGTCATAATTTTTTGAATCAGGTGTGCTGATGATGCTGAATGCAACCACTGCACGGGCTTTTTCGTGAATTGCCCTCAGCAGGTCGAGGTCTCTTAAGACCCCCGGGTTGCGCTCCAGCACGAAGACCGGGAATCCGGTTTCGAGACATACTTCAAGCATGCGGCGTGACAATTCAAACTTCCGTTCAGCAGGCTGATAATCACCAGTGAAGATGGCGTCGAGTGGGGCATTCTTCAGGGCGCGTCGGAGAAGTTCGGGTGCATTTTCCTTGACCTTGATAACATGTGAAAAATCTGTGGGATCATCGTAAGGTGAATATTTTTGCTCCCGGCAGTAGCAGAATTCACATCCATGCTGGCAGCCGAGATAGGGATAGGCACTGTACCGTGTCCAAAACCAGTGGTCAGCGCGTTTGTGTTTGTTGAGGATCGTTTTGGGTTTGTATGAAAAAAAAGTGGTTTTACGGGATGTCATGGGCACAGGGATATGGTTGTCAATTCAGGTGCATATTCTGTATAATGCTTTTAAGAATCTTAAGGAGACGTTATCATGCATAAAATCTTCTCGATCGTTTTTACGGGTTCATTGTTAATTATAAGCACTGCAGCTTGCAATTTGATCATCTCGCAGACGAGTCCAGGTACATCAGTCCCGACTGCCGTTCCGACCGAAACCGCGACGCCTACGCCGACCGTTGCTCCCACCGAGTCAGTTTCAACTGCATCAGCGACACCAGAATTTGCGCCTTTCTGTGGAGAAGGCGCTGCGACTGCCTCGCCTTCTGTCCAGTGCCAGGTTCTGTTGGCTGAGGAGAGCAGCACTTTTTGTTCAGAGAAAAAACCTTATAATTTGATCCTTTTTAATGAAGGGTTGACCTATGAAGTACTTACAAAGGGATTCAGGTGTTCAGATGCGGGCAAGAAAAATGGCAAGCAGATGGTGACATGTACGGGACAAATGGCATCGCAATTTGTAGTTCAAGTGTGTGACCCGGCTTGCGTCATTCCAACTGTTCAGGCAGAGATCACGCAATGCCCACAAGGGTACAGCTATAACGATCGCCAGGGATGCTGCACGCAGGAATTCATACAACTTAACCAGAACTGTATGGCGACCAATTTCACAACCACAAGCTGCGTAACAGAGTGCTATAAGTTCGTCAAAAAATCAAAATGCCTCCAAAATTCCTTTGCCTGCGAGTGGGATGAAGCGGAAAAAGAATGCAAATTGCGGCAATAATACAGCACTGGCGGGTTTTTTTTACAAAAAACCTGCCAGGGTATTTTTTCGATCCAAGTTTTTCTTCGCAAGTTTTTCTGTTACCCTTGTGCCTGGGAAGTCCGAAAGACTAACATTAACAAACATATTGCGCGGGCTTATCATCTCGGTGTATGTTATTTCTCGATTTCCATTGAAGGCGTCAAGAGGTGCTGCAATTCAATCTCTGCCTGGGCGTGGGGAATGGACAAAACAAATTCCCACTCACCAAGCAGGGTGCTCCTTGACTGTTTTAGAACGATCTGGTCACTGTCATTCAGTGAACGGGTCTTCTGGAAGGCGGAAAGATCGCGGATCGTACGGCATAGTGATTCTGTGCGTCCATCCTTCAATAACTCCATCAGGCGGGTTTTGCGTTCATGCCGGTCTTCCGGGAGTGGTTCACCTGGACTGGATAAAATGGCAAGCAGTTGCTTGAATTTGGTTTGGGAGGTTGGAGCCCGCAATCGGCTTTCGAGTTTGCTGTCTGCAGGTACCCAGACGGTCAGATCCCTCACCTGAACCGCATAGTATAAAACCTTTGAGCCGGATATATCCCGTTCTTCAAGCTGGACGACCTGTCCAAACCCATAAGCCCAGTGCATGACTGGATCACCTTCCTGGAAGTTCATAAGTGTCTCCTGTAATAATTGGTGGAAAGAAGAAGATTGACGCAGTGACCACACTTGAATTCAAAGGTATGCGGTGTGGGTTAATTAAGACATAGAGGCGGTCACCATGGAGCCGCCTCTGAATATTTTGAAAAATATGTGCCAGATATATTTCTACGGGAAGGAAGTTAAGCCTTGGAAGCCGTTTTCATTACGACTATAATTACTATACTCGATTCCCAGTGAAATAGCAAATTATTACGATCCGGCCATGACCAGACCCTATACCGTTCCCCTGATTGAGATCCGCCGAGAGCATGTGGTGGTGAATTCCCGTTTTATTGCCACCCTCGCGCCTGCTTTCTCAATTGACGAAGCGCGGCTTTTTATGGCGCGCATTAAAAAGGAATTTGTGGATGCAACTCATAATGTCCCTGTGTATATCATCGGTGGTGGAAATACGGTGACGGAGTATTTTTCAGATGATGGCGAGCCTGCGGGGACATCAGGCAAGCCCGCGCTGGCTGTCCTGCGAGGCAGTGGGCTTGGGGATGTGGTACTGGTCGTTACCCGATATTTTGGAGGCGCACTGCTGGGTACAGGTGGACTGGTCAAGGCGTACACTGAATCGGCACAGTTAGTGGTCAGTGCCGTCGAGCGCGGAAATCGCATTGAGGTCCATGTAATGATGCTGGCAATCCCGTATAACCTATTGGAGCGTGTACGTCTCTTGTCGGCTCGCCATCACGGCGAAATCCTTGGGGAGGACTTTGCAGGGGATATTACACTGACGATCCAAATTCCGGTAAATGATTTTGAGGCATTTCAACACGGCATGCGTGAGCTATCTGCGGGGAGATTGCAAGCTGAAGTGATCGAAACCAGGGAGACAATAGTCAAGATCTGACGGTTGGTTTAAAACACATCGATTTTATGTTTTAAGGGATTTTACAAGTTCTTCATAATTCTTTCGCAATTCATCCACCCATAACGTGCTTCCCGGCCTTAGAATGTTGGAGAATGATATGAATTAAGGAGAACTTATGACAAACGAAGTGCAAAAAAATTCAACCCCTCAAACAAAGACCAAACTATGGCTGGATGTCCTGATTTTTGTAGCGTTTCTGGTTACCATGGATCCGCACTCAAGTGGAATTGCAATACACGAATGGCTCAGCCTGGCGATGATCGCCACTTTGACCATCCATCTGCTCTTGAGTTGGGATTGGATCGTGGAAATATCAAAACGTTTTCTGGGGAAGGTTGGCGGACAGAACCGAATCAACTACATTGTTAACTGGCTGTTGTTCATTGACGGCACCATGATCATGATCTCAGGCACCATGATTTCCGAGGTGGTTTTACCTGTTATGGGTATTCAATTTCCTGCGGATTTTGCCTGGCGCAGACTGCATGACATGTCGGCAAATATCGGTTTACTGCTCCTGGGCATTCATACGGCCCTGCATTGGAGTTGGATTGTGATCGCATTCAACAAGTACCTGATCCGGCCTGTTGTGAGATGGATCCCTGCTAGGCAGAAGGAGGATGCTTCCATATGAAAACCATCGGACGTATTTTGCTTATCCTGGCGATATTTTCTGTCCTGTCTGGATTGATGGTGGCGGCAGTCAACGCCAATGGACAACAATCGATAGCATCTTCAGATTTTGATGGCGCACCATCCCAGTTTCGAACCGAAGGCGATGGAGATGAGGATGGCGATGGGATCCGGCCTGGAGGCGGTGAAGTAAGAGGTGAGCGCGGCGGGAGAGGTGGTGCAGGTGGCTCACGTTGGATTTTTGGTCTGCTTAAAAATGTGGGTGTGATGGCTTTAGTGGTTACTGTCATTGCCCTGCCAAGAAGTCTGGGAAAGAAGAAAAGGATACAGGTGGCAGTCAATTCTGTAAAAGGCGAGGTTTAAATTATGAAGGCGCCCCAAGCGGGGCGCCTTCATAATTTATATTGCGGGCGGATATGAAATCTACCTATCTGCGATATTCAGCAGCTTTTAGGCGGAGATCCTGATATTCCATCCTTCCATATCATTTTGATAGAGGCAGTTGAATAAATACTTTCAATCCTTTGCCGGCTTCGCTTTCTGCCCAGATCTTTCCTTTGTGCATTTCCACAATGGATTTGGCAATGGCAAGACCCAGACCCGATCCGCCTTCGTCGCGGGTGCGGGATGCGTCAGCGCGATAGAAACGGTCAAAGAGATGCGCGGCGTCTTCACCAGTGACACCCTCCCCGCTGTCTTGAATGGCGATCTCGATCTGACCGTCGTTGATCCTGGTTGAAATATCAACGCGACCTCCTTCGGGGGTGTAGCGCAGGGCGTTATCCAATATATTCGTGAGAACTTGTGAAAACCGGATCGGGTCAAGATTTGTCTGTAGGGGAACAGGTCCTGTACCGTCACGGGTTGTTACATGGGGGCTGAGTTCGAGGGTGATGTGTTTCTGGTTAAACTGCATCATGTAATGCGCTTTGACCTCCCCCAAAAGTGTATTGATATCAACTTGCTGAAGATCCACCGAAAGCTCGCCCGCATCGGCCAGCGACAAAGTACGCAAATCGTTGACGAGTTGTTCAAGTCTGTTGGCTTCTTCTCGGATGATCTCAAAATTTTCCTTTGTGGCAGGCAGGACTCCGTCGTGTACAGCTTCGGCGTGTCCGATGATCAGGCTGAGCGGCGTGCGAAGTTCATGGGCAATGTCAGCGGTCATTTGTTTTCGAAGATTGAAGGAGTGTGCCAGGTCATTGTTCATTTTATTGAAGGAGGAGGCAAGTTCTCCGATCTCATCGCGTGAGCGCACAGGCACCTGCCTGCCAAATTTTCCATCTGCCATTTCATGGGTGGCCTTGGTTAACTCCCGGATGGGGCGGGTGATGGTGCCTGAAAGGATCGCTCCCAGGATGAATGCAATAATAATTGTTGCGATGGCACTGAGATAAATTGAACCGCTCAGGCGGCGGATGAATTCTGCTTCAAGCGGATTCCTATCGGGCGGGGTGTTGATTAAAAGAATGCCAATCGTTTCATTTTCCGCCTGGATCTGGGTGCCGGCATTGAGTTCTTCAATGCTGACAGTCTCTCCCACGCGGTGCTCCATGCCTGCTACAATGATTTTCCTCTCCGCATCTGCGATCGAAAAAAACAATGGGCGCCCTTCATTACGATCACGTCTTATCGTTTTTTCGACACCTTCCCATGTTTGACTCTCCTGGTAATAATTTACAAGTTGCACCACAAGGTCGGCTTCATACTGGTTGTTGACAAATTTATCGAATTCGCGGTTGGTGGCAACGCGCGTAAAGATGACAATGATCGCCGTGCTGAACAGGCTGACCAGAAGAAATGCAAGGATTAACTTTGTGGTGAGCTTCATTTTCATCCTTTGCTCAGGCGGTATCCCACGCCATACACGGTTTCGATGTGACGTGGATTGCGCGGGTCATCCTCCAATTTCGCCCGCAGGTTTTTGACATGTGTGTCAATCGTGCGTTCGTAACCTTCGTAGCGCACACCCTGGATCACATCCAGCAGGTCCAGGCGCGAAAAAACGCGTCCCGGGCTTGCCATGATGGCAGCAAGCAGGTCAAATTCGGATGGGGTAAGGTCAATATTACGTTCACCAACCATTACTTCGCGGCTGTCGCGGTCTAAAATAATATCCGTCACTTTGAGGGTTTTTCCCACAGGTTCAGATTTTCCTGCGCGGCGCAGTACATTTCTCACACGCGCCATGAGTTCACGCGGCTTGAACGGTTTGACGACATAATCATCCGCGCCAAGCTCAAGACCAATGATCTTGTCATCATCCTCCACTTTGGCGGTCAGCATGATGATCGGGGTATCGTGCTTGGTGCGGTGGATGCGCATAAAATCATATCCGTTCATTTCTGGCATCATGATGTCGAGGATGATCAAGTCAGGTTTTTCTTTTTGGACAACTGTCAGTGCTTCCCTGCCGTTGTAAGCAGTGCTAACACGATACCCCTCCTGTGTCAGGTAACTTTCAACCAGGGAGACAAGGCGTTTTTCATCATCTACGATCAGAATGGTTTGCGGCATATTAATTTCCAGTATAACAAGTTTTGATTTTGTTTGATAAATGATTGCATTTTGACCAGGTGCTATTCATTTATTACAATGATCTGAACATAAAACGGCATACCAAAGGGGGTGCCATATTGATTCGCCATGATCCAATACCCTGTGTAAGTTCCTTCAGAGTTGGGCGCGGTCAATTCAATGGAGATTTTTGCCTGCCTGCCCGACGCGATGGTTTTATTGATCTCGGTATTCTGCCCGGACATGGGATCTCCTTCGTAAAACATCAGCATGTAGCTGTCTTTCCATGTGCAAAAACCGGTGTTTTCGAGCACCCAGGATTTGACAAATATTTCGCCGGGCGCAAGTACGGTTCCATCAGGAATACTGGCATCCTCGATGTAGGCTGAATTTTCACAAAGGTTGTGATCAACCTGAATGGGCGCGGTGGAGACTTCCCAAAGACCGGACGGGTTATTGTTTATCGATCCCTGAGTTGGAGCAATTGAGGCGGGCGTGGCAATGTCGGGGGAGGATGTCAAGATGGGGGGCATAGTCCCTGTGGGTTCAGGGGAAGACGTGGTTGTGGACATTATCATCTGGATGCCTGACGTTGGTGTTTCAGAATCATGCAGGCCTGAAATATCAAGGTCTGTTGACGATTTGGTGGTTGCATTGCTGCATGCACTGAAGATCAGTGTGAGCGCCAATACTGTCAACTGGCATCTTTTCACTGGTACGCCTTCATCTTTGGGATATCCATCAGGCTATTATTATGTACTATCATGGCGGTTTTTAGTGGGAGATTTCTGTTCATCATTGTGTTATTTTCTTTTCCAGAAGTTTGATAATTGCATCGAATAAAGCACTGGGGGTACCGGTGTCCATGGCAGGTCTGGCGCTTTCAGCATTGTTTTCCGATGTTGTGGATGATCCGGCGCCGGACATCCCACCCCCGGGTATTCCGCCGCCGGGTATACCTCCGCCCATCTCTGGAGGTCCGCCCATTTCATTTCTACCGGTAGTGGCAGTGGTTTCCGTTGTGCCGGTTCCTCCATTGCCGCCCCGGATGATCGCGAACATATCCTGTCTGGTAAGAGACATGGCTTCGATGGCTTGGACCTGGACTGGGGTCAGCGTTTCCTGAATTTGAGAGACGAGTCCATTAATCTCTTCCTGCGCTGCGGTATCGCTTTCGTTAAGGTCCCGTAAAACATAGAACATGGGTAGTAAAACCTTGGCCTGTTGGGCGGTGATGGCATTTTCTGATTTGAGATTGATCACGCCGAGGATAAGTTTGGTCTGTGCAGGTAATTCACCAGTGGAAGGAGCGCCGATCGAAGTAGAACTACTTGTCCCGAACTTGTAGGAGCAGGCGGTCAGCGTCAGTGAGATCAGGATGGTCAATAAGATTTTCTTGTTCATGGAGTAATTCCTTTTTGGAGTTGAGCAGGTTTCTAACCGGCAATTCATATACAAAGTATTATTCATATCTCAAGGCATCAATGGGGTCGAGTTTTGCTGCCTGGTTTGCGGGGTAATATCCAAAGAACGCGCCAACGGTGGCGGCTGAACTGAAAGCCAGCACGATTGATCCAAATTGAACCACAGTCCGCATGTCGCTGAGTGCACCGAAAATATATGCTCCGCCGATACCAACAATGATGCCGATCAACCCGCCGACAATACTCAGCATGAGCGCTTCGGTTAGAAATTGCAGTCGAATGTCGTCTGGTGTAGCGCCTACTGCCTGTCTGATGCCGATCTCACGTGTGCGCTCAGTGACGCTGACAAGCATGATGTTCATGATGCCAATACCGCCGACGATGAGCGAGACGCCAGCCACCCATGCCAGCAGGGAACGAAAAGCCGAGGTGGTGGATTCCTGTGTCGAGATAATGTCCTGTTGCGTGGTAACTGTGAAGTCTGCAGTGTCGAGTGTCAGGTCATGTCGTTTGACAAGCAAAAGTTCAACCTGGGTGATGATGTCATCAATATTTTTGTCGGGGTCAACTTCCACATAGATCATGCGGATACTGTCACCCATGATGCGGGCGAACATGGAGGGTGTGAATTTTTGGAATACAACAGTGATGGGCATAAAGACATATGAGTCGTAATCTGTGTTGCCGATGATCCCTTTCTCTGCCATCACGCCGATCACGGTCATCTTGATCGTGCCAACTTTAATGATCTGGTTAATGGGGTCATCTGCTCCGAACAGTTCTTCTGCAATTGAAGAACCCAACACAACCATTTTTTGTTTGCGTTCAATGTCCTTGTCTGTGAAATAACGTCCGTCAGCAAGATCCATATCGCGTACTGAGGGAAAGCCTGAGGTTGTGCCGAGAATGGATATGCTTTCAAGTGTCAGGTCACCATATTTCACATTGGCACTCGCATTCTGCTCTACTACCACCGAGGTCACGCCGCTTACGCTGTCCTGTATAGCCGCGGCATCATCGAATACCAAGCCGCCGGTTGGAGCCCGGCCAGGTCCGCCGCGTGTCATTGCGCCTTGCACAAAGATAAGATTTGAGCCGAGTGAAGTGATCTGTTCCTGAATAGTGGCCTCGGTGCCGGCGCTGATGCCGACCATGATAATGACCGCTGCCACGCCGATAATGATGCCAAGCATGGTGAGAAAGGAACGCACTTTATTTTTAAGGATCGCTTCCCATGCGATGTGTGCGGCTTCAGACAACCTCATTTTGTGCCTTCCTTTCTTGCATATCATTGTGTCCGTTATGTGTGATGGTATCCACCAGACCATCCAGCAAATGAACGGTACGCTGCGTGTGTGCTGCGATCTTCTGATCATGTGTGACCATGACTATGGTGGTGCCATTTGCGTGTAATGTGTGCAGGAGGTGCATGATCTCTTCTCCGGAACGGCTGTCGAGATTGCCTGTTGGTTCATCACCAATGACAAGTACGGGGTCATTGATCAGGGAGCGGGCGATGGCAACCCGCTGTTGTTGTCCGCCGGAGAGTTCATGAGGCTGGTGGTGAATACGCCCCGTCAACCCTACCATTTCCAGTAATTTCTCCGCTTTTGTATCGGCTTCTTTCATGGTCCGTGGATTTGCATGGTCGTAGAGCAAAGGCAGGGTTACATTTCGTAAAGCGGATGTTCGTGCGAGCAGGTTGTATGATTGAAAGATAAAGCCGATCTTACGGTTGCGGACACCAGCCAGTTGAACCTTATCCAACTGGCTGACATTCTCACCGTCCAAAAAATACTCTCCTGAGGTTGGTCGGGATAGGCAACCCAGGATATGCATTAATGTGCTTTTGCCTGAGCCGGACTGCCCCATGATCGCCACGAACTCTCCTGCTTCAATGGTGATGCTGACACCATTCAATGCGGCAACACTGACGTCACCCATGCCGTAGATCTTGGTGATATCGACGGTTTCGATGATCTTACGCCTGTCGTTCATTGGGTCTCCGCAATGCCTGTGGTGATCACATCACCCTGCTCGAGCCCGGAGGTGATCTCGACTGAAGACAGGTCTTTAATGCCGATTTCCACAATATGCAGGCGCGGCTCGCCATTGGTCATCACGAACACGGCATATTGACCATTCCCCGCGTCGTGCAGTGCTTCTATTGGAATAAGGATCGCGTCAGTTGCTTCGCCGCCGATCACATCCACTGCAGCGCTAGTTCCAAGGGGCAGATTGAAAGTTTCATCATCCACATTCATTAGCTGCACAATTGCCCGCACGGCAGATGAACCAGACTCTGTATACAAGCCTGGATCAATTTGTGTCACTATTCCAGTAAAAATGGAGTCAGGCAAAATATCGAAGATCACTTCGACAGGGTATCCAACATTGATGCTTGCCCAATCAGATTCGTCCATAAATACTTCGAGATATTGCTGGCTTAGATCTGCGACCGTCATGACGGAAGACGTGCCCACTGTATCGCCGTTGCTGATGTCGATGGACATGACTGTCCCGTTGATGGGGCTGACCAGGGTTGTGCCTGCAAGTTCCACTTCCGCATCTCCAAGGTCAAGTTTTGCCTGTTCCAATTGACTTAGCCCGGAGCCGGTGGCATCCTCCGGCACTTCCCCTCCTGTCAGAGCGGCATAGAGATATTCCGCCTCCTGCAGTGTGGCTTTTGCCTGCATCACACCTGCGCGCGATTCGGCAATATCAGCATCGGTCGGTGCTGCAACATATTTTGTGCCGCTGGTTTTATCCCAAACAGTGAAGTTGTTTCGAAGATAATTATGATCATAGAAATACCAGCTGCCCTTCAATTCGTCTTCGGCGAAATCCAGGTAGGCTTCAGCTTTATTCAGTTTTTCCTTCAGGTCTGCATCATTTGGTGATAGTTCCAGCGCAGCCTCTGCGTCTGACACTGCCTGCTTTGAAGTTTCAATTTCGATCTCCCAGCGATAAACGGCAGGGCTGATTAGATAGGCAAGTTGGTTATTTGCAGTTGCCAGGGCGGTTTGTGCCGCTGCGACGGCTTCCTGAGCAGATGCAACTGCAACTGGGGAAGTCATCTCGAGCAGGCTGCGCTTCGCTTGTTTGTACTGAACCTGCGCACTAGAGTCATCTATGACCGCAAGCACATCCCCTGCGCTGACCTTTTCCCCGACTTCCACGTTAATCTCCAAAACCTGTCCGCTGGATTTGAATCCCAGATCCACCTCGTCCATTGAGATCAATGTGCCGGTGCCGCTGGCATAAATTACCAGGTCACTTTTTCTGGCAATTGTGGTTTGCAGGGATTCCGTTTCAGTGGTTTGGGCTTCACTTGCGTTCATCTGGTAATAGATCGCGCCGCCCCCGGTAGCCAGGACTAAAACAAGGGCAAGTCCCCACCAGGTCTTTTTTCCATATTTTTTGAACAATCCTGATTTTTCGATTTTCCCCAACGACGGCTGGAATTTTTGAGCAAGAAAAGTATTGATCTTTGATGGCGTTTTCATAATACGATTGTCCTTCGTGCAGTTCTTATTTGAATGGATACAGTATAAAAAACGGGTGTAAAGGCACTGTCATAAAATTGTGGAGAGATTGTGTGGATTTAAAAACGCCCGCCTCCATGGAGCTAGACGGTAGATTCTGATCGATGAAAGACTGCGTACCCCGATTCCCTTTATTCGCGACCTTCATGCCTGTGCAGTTTTATGCAAAATAAGTCTATCCGGAGGGTATGGTTATTTTCATAACGGATATGGCTCAAGCACCTGGAGATCAATTTTCATAGTACCTGCCATATGATCGTGCCGCGTGTTTGTAACTTTCTCCAGTATATTAATAACCTTTTGCTTGATATCGTTATTTAGTAAATTTGTCATTGAAAAACAATATTTTGTTGTGTCACCTGGGGTGAAATTGAAACTTACGGAAAGCGTGAAATTTTAATCTGACTGATCAAGATTGGCTTCAAGCTTGTCAACAATCGATTCGACAAGACCAAGCATGTTTTGTGCTGAGCAATCACTTTCATTGGTTACCATTTCAATTCCATTAAAAACGATTTTTTTATTCATACACATGTCCTGAAAATATTATTCCTGTAAATGCAGGCATAAGGGAGAAAAGACGCCGGTATAAAAATAATTTCCTCATTATATTTTCTCATTAGGGTATTACACACTGGTGATGGAGTTGTGTGGAACTTGTGTGTCGAAAAAGTCATTTCAACTGACTGCCTGAGAAAAAGGGAAAATGATTGCCGCCCGGAAAATTCAACAGCGAAGCAAGTACAATTAGTCCATACTGATCCTGCAGCTCATCATGAATCTGTTCCAGGAAGAAACGGTCTGGTAACTTTATGTCCCCGCAAATCATAACCACCTTATCATTACTCTTTGTTGCGTCTCTCCTTCTTTTGGGGAATGTTCTGCGCGCAGATATTGTCGCCTTAATGTTAATGCTGGCATTGGGATTGAGCGGCATTCTGACCTCACAGGAGGCATTTTCTGGGTTTAGCCGTTCTGCGGTGGTCATTATGTTTTCCGCGTTTATTCTTGCGGAGGGTTTGCACCGTTCAGGGTTAACCGAGCGCATCGGCTCGTTTATTATCAGATTATTCGGGAAAGGGGAGCGGCGCTTGATCTTCGGCGTGATGACCGCCTCGGCGGTGCTTTCATTATTTATGAACAACATTGCCGCTGCGTCGTTGTTGTTTCCTTCGCTCTCAGGTGTGGCGCGTCATTCCAAAGTGTCTCCTTCCAAATTACTTATTCCATTGGCATTTGGGACCATTCTCGGCGGTATGGCCACCTTGTTGACAACCACCAACGTTATTGTCAGCGGTTTGCTGCGTGACGCGGATCTTCAAGGATTCACGCTGATAGATTTTGCGCCGATCGGCCTGCCATTGGCATTGGCTGGCATCCTGTTTATGGTTTTTGTGGGGCGTAAATTATTGCCCGAACGATCACCCGCTGAACGTCACGAAGAGAGCGGAGAACCGGACGATTTACTCAGTACATATCAACTCGCCGAAAGACTGGTTAGGGCAGAGGTTCGTAAAGGGGGACCGTTGGATGGTGTCACCCTTGAAAAAAGCGGTTTGCGGGAAAAATATCATTTCAATGTGATCGCCATACAGCGCGGAAGAGTATTATTGCCCATTGAAGCCAGGTTTGTTTTGCGCAGCAAGGATATCCTGTTGATCATGGCGCGCCCCGAAGACAGCCTTCCGGCATCGATGATGGATATTTTGGAAATCCTCCCTTCCGGAAAATGGGAGCAGGATTACCTTTCCACGCCAAACATGAAGTTGATCGAAGCCGCCATTGCTCCCCGCTCGCATCTTGCACACCAGACGTTGAGGGATATCCGTTTTGAGCAAAAATTCAGCGCAAGGGTTTTGGCAGTCTGGCGGCGCGGGCGGTCCATACGGACCCGGCTTGCAGATTTACCTCTCGAGTTCGGTGACGGCTTGTTGCTTCAGGGTACTGAGAAAAGTTTGACTTTGTTGAGAACGGAGCCTGGCTTGATCCTTCTCGCAGAATCTGCACCATCTACGCGGATAACTTCGCGGGGTTGGTTTACAACGTTGATCATGATTCTCACGTTGATCCTGGCGGTGGTATTTCCCGACCTGATCGCTGAGATCATGTTGGGCGGCGCCGTCGCGATGGTTTTGATCCGCACGTTGAGCATGGATCAGGCGTATCGCGCCGTTGATTGGCGCAGTTTATTTCTTGTGGCGGGAATGCTGCCTGTTGGCGTGGCATTGAATAAAACCGGCGCGTCAGCCATGTTTGCGAATGGCATTCTTTCATCCTTTGGCGGTACAGGGCACCTGGTGTTGTTAGCGGGATTTGTTTTTCTGACGGTTGCACTGACCCAGGTGATCAACGGTGCAGCTGCGGTTACCGTCGTTGCGCCGATCGCGATCATCGCTGCCCAGCAGGTAGGGATGGAGCCAAGAAGTGTGGCAATGGCTGTGGCGTTGGCATCCTCAATGGCGTTTATGTCCCCCCTGGGGCATGCCGTTAATGTTCTGGTCATGGGTGCGGGCGGATATACTTTCCGTGATTATGCTCGCGTGGGGGTTCCATTGACCATCCTTCTGGTTGTTATTCTGCTGGTTATTCTTCCGTTCATCATGCCGTTTGGATAATCGGGGATGGTGTTCCGGGAGAATTATTTTTGGGGGAGGACTGAATCGTTGTGATAACAAAGCATCGCATACCTGGATTACGGACCTCCCAATGGTTTTCGGGGCGTTTTCCCATGAACCTGGTGTATGCCTGGATTACTCTCCAAGCCTCGAGTCCACCCAATCTTGTTAACAAATTTAAGGAGAAATCTTCTATTCCTTCCAAACACACTAAAACTACAGCCATACTCTGAAATATTAGTAATATAATTACTCCTGTTATGTAATTTAGTTCGGAGTTTTCGTGAAAATTCAAAATTATTCTTGAATTGGAGAGTGTTTTATGATAAAAAATTTAGAGAACATTGTGCTGGACGATCTGGACAAATGCGTGCTGCGTGCTTTGCAAGTGGATGGCCGCCTGAGCAACGTGGAGTTGGCTCGCAAGATTAGTCTCTCGCCGCCGGCCACGCATACCCGCCTGAAACGGCTGGAAAGGGACGGCTACATCCGTCATTACACAGCGGTTGTTGACCGCGAAAAAGCGGGGTACGACCTGCTTTGTTTTATTCACATCAGCCTTCAAATGCATCAGGTGATGCAGGTGGAAAAGTTCCGTGAAGCCACCCGTAAGATGCCTGAAGTGCTGGAGTGTCACCACATCACCGGTGAATATGATTATTTGCTGAAAGTGGCGCTGCGCAACCGCAAGGACCTGGAGAAGTTTGTTGTGGATAAGATCACTCCCATCCCAGGCGTGGCGCGCATCCACACCAGTCTGGCTCTTGCCGAAATAAAATCTACAATGGCGTTGCCATTGGATTAAAGAATATCCCGCCTGCGGGTGTATTGCGTGAAACAGCCTCTTAGTTGAAGTTGAGAGACTGTTTTGAAAAATAGAACGACTCGCATGGGCATAATCATCAAAAGGAGAACATTTCATGACCAACACCCCCCCTAAAACCATGGGACAACAATTTGGACGCCGCTCCTGGGCAGAACCCTGGAAGATCAAGATGGTCGAGCCGCTCAATGTGATCTCACGCGAAGAGCGCGAAAAAGCATTGACCGAGGCTGGTTTTAACACTTTTTTACTCAGGTCAGACGACGTGTACATTGACCTGCTAACCGATAGTGGAACCAGTGCCATGAGTGACCGTCAGTGGGCGGGGATGATGTTGGGTGATGAAGCCTATGCGGGCAGCCGCAATTTTTATCATCTTGAAGCAGCAGTTCAAAAAATTTATGGTTACAAACATATCGTTCCCACGCACCAGGGGCGCGGCGCGGAACATCTCATCAGTCAGGCTGTCATCAAGCAGGGGCAGATCGTTCCCGGCAACATGTATTTCACCACCACACGTCTGCATCAGGAACTGGCAGGAGGCATGTTTACCGATGTCATCATTGACGAGGCGCATGACCCGGCCAACCTGCATCCATTCAAGGGCAACATTGATCTGGACAAAGTTCAGACGTTGATCGAAAAATACGGCGCGGAAAAAATTGCGTACATTAGCGTGGCGGGTACAGTTAACATGGCAGGCGGACAGCCCGTCAGCATGGCAAATATCAAAGCCTTGCGCACCTTGTGTGATAAGCACGGGATCAAGATTTATCTCGATGCCACGCGTATGATGGAAAATGCCTATTTTATTCAGGAACGAGAGGAAGGCTATGCAGGGAAATCCATCGCCGAGATCCTCAAGGAGTTTTGCAATTACACCGATGCTGCCTGGATGAGCGCCAAGAAGGACAACCTTGTTAACATTGGCGGCTGGCTGGCTGTCAACGACTGGACGTTGTTTGAAGAACTTCGTAATCTGGTCGTGGTGTATGAAGGTCTTCACACCTATGGTGGTTTGGCAGGGCGTGATCTGGAAGCACTTGCCATCGGAATCGAGGAATCGGTTCAGGACCAGCATATCCGCTCACGCATTGGGCAGGTGCTGTATCTGGGCGAACTTTTGACCGATTGGAATATTCCGATCGTGCAGCCAGTTGGCGGTCATGCCATCTTCCTGGATGCTAAGGCGTTTTATCCGCACTTGAAGCAGGTCGAATTCCCATCCCAAACGCTTGCTGCAGAACTCTACCTTGACTCGGGCATCCGCTCGATGGAGCGTGGAATTGCTTCCGCCGGCCGCGACCCCAAGACCGGTGACCACTACTACCCCAAGCTTGAATTGACCCGTCTTACCATTCCCCGCCGCGTTTATACCCAGGCGCACATGGATGTTGTCGCCGAGGCGGTCAAGGCGGTCTACGATGCCCGCGAAACCACGCGCGGTTTGAAGATGGTCTATGAACCGAAGTACTTGCGCTTCTTCCAGGCCAGATATGAAAGATTGTAAATAAATGATAGGTCACGCACTGGGCGTGACCTTTTTTGATCTCAACCATTGGAGGAGTACCATGACTGAACCAAGAAAGAAAATGACTTTACCTGGTCTGTACAAAAAAGTCGAAGACGGTAAACCCATCACCTGGTTGACCTGTTACGACTATCCCACCGCCTATATGCAAGACCAGGCCGGCGTCGATATGATCCTTGTTGGAGACAGCCTCGGTATGACCATGCTTGGCTACGACTCGACCCTGCCTGTCACGATGGAAGACATGATCCGGCACGCGGCGGCAGTCCGTCGCGGAGCGCCCAATGTTTGGCTTGTAGGGGACATGCCGTACATGACCTATCAGCCCTCCGTGGAAGGTGCCATCCGAAATGCCGGGCGTTTTATGGCAGAGGCAGGCTGCGATTGCATTAAGCTTGAAGGCGGCGCAGCAATGGCTGACCGTATCAAAGGCATCGTGGATGCAGGCATTCCAGCCATTGGACATTTGGGACTCACGCCGCAAAGCGTCAGTTCATTGGGTGGTTTCAAATTACAAGGCAAATCAGCTGGTATGGCAAAGAAGATCGTGGATGATGCCCGGGCGTTGGAAGATGCTGGGGCATTCTGCATACTGCTTGAACTTGTCCCGGACCGTTTGTGTAAACTAATTACTGAACGAGCCAGGAATTGCATCATTATGTCGCTCGGGTCTGGTCCTGATGCGCATGGACAACTGTTGATCTACCATGATGCCCTGGCGCTCTATCCCAAATTCAAACCCCGCATGGCAAAAGTGTTCGCCGATGCCGGCGCAGTGATTCGCGAGGGATTGAACGGCTACGTAAAAGAAGTGACTGAAAAGACCTTCCCTGCCCAGGAAAATTGGTTTGGTATGGCCGATGAAGAGTATGCTGAACTTTTGAAGACATTGGAGTAAGGAGTAAAAATGAACGAGACTCAAAAATTGCTCAAGATTTCACCCGACAAACTCAAGGCATTCAATTCTGTTTTGCTCGACCCCAATTCGCAGGTTATGAAGGATTTCTTCGCAGTGGTGTCCAAATACGGCACGCCGCAGGAGATCAATCGCAAGCATCGCGCTGCCCGAAAAATGGAGAACCTTTTCAAGATCGTGCAGGAACGTAATCCTGATGCACTGAAAGACTTGAATTGGCTGATCGAACAGCGAGACCGTGGCGCGTTCATCCCGGTCAAGGATTATCGCCGGAAGGTACTTGGTGATGCAGCAGATAAAATGAAATTCAAGGATAAATATGCAGTCACGCTTGAAGTCTCCGCCCTGCAATATTTCCCGTGGGTGCGTGCCATGGCGGAGCAAGCCATCGTGAACAAGACCCTTGTTCCAGGGCGCTTCATCGCAGTCCGCAGGATGAAGGAATCCGAAGCGGATGGCGATCTGCCTGCCATTGTCGCTGCGCTGGATATTATTGGCGCATCTTTCGTCGAGACATTGGATACCAAAGGCACCGACGGTTCAAATCCGCATCTTGGCGGTCCCGCTACCATCACTGGTTATTTTGGCGGAATTGGTCAGCCGAACGAACATGCTTTGCAATGGCTGGATGAGTTCCTTTATTACTACACCAATTACGGTGTGCAGCACGTGTTGAATTTCAATGCAGGCACGATCCTGCTCGGCTTTCTGCTTCACCGTATTGGCGTGAATATTCAATTCAAGATCTCGGTCTTTTTTGGCTCAGACAATCCCTACCATGCGCTGTGGATCATGACGATGGCGAAACTGTTCAGCCGCGACGATGGTTCCAGTCCTTTGATCGGCTTTAACTGGGCGAACTCGGTAAACAACCAAACCATGGAACTGACTGCTGAATTTCGCAAGGCGCTGGGTTTTGAGCAGGTGGTGCGCTTCGAGCATCACATCACCGAAACCTATAAGAACATTGTTGTTCAGCCGTATAACCGCCGAGCTGAATTATTGGAGATCGCCGGTCACGTTGCGAATATTGCCGCCAAACATGAAGGCGGCGATCCGGAAGTTGACAGTCAGCGCGCACATCCCTCGGATATTCTCGAATACTTCCGTGATAAACAGGACATTATCGCCAGCGGCGACTGGGATAACCTGCGGATCAATTACCTTGATAAAGTGGACGCCTGCAACCGCACTGCCTGGGAATTGACCGAAAAAGGCTTGAGTTTTATAGCTGCGAAGAATTTACACAAATAGACACTGAGACATGGGTTTTAACAGGTACACAGGAAGCCATTTACGCCTTGTTGCCTGCCCATTACCAGACTGTCTCCCAAGGAAAACGAATGATCCCTTCCCGAATGAACTCATACCTCCGCGAGCGTCTTCCCGAAAGCGCATGGGATAAACGCCTTAAGCGCGAGGGCGATCTCTGTTTTATTGAATTTGACTCCACCGATGTGGATCAACTTGCCCGCCTGGGCATCGAAGTGGATGCGCTTGGACCGCATCGGGTCGTCTGCATGTGGGACAGTGCCTCCCCACTCGAGATCGGCGGTTACCTTGTTGTGGATAATCTTGCGATGGGCAAACCCTCCATGGGCGGAATCCGCATGTTGCCTGAGGTTACGCCCGCTGCCATTCACAACCTGGCACGCGGCATGACCCTTAAAAATGCTGCCGCACACCTCCCGTATGGCGGCGGCAAATCAGGGATCGTTACCGAACATGGGCTCTCGCCGGAACAGCATTGTGAGGTCATCCGTGGTTGGGCACACCTGCTTTATCGCTATCGTGACATCTATTTGCCTGGTCCGGATGTTGGCACCAATGATGCCGACATGAAAACCATCGCCATCGAAAACGGAATTGATCACGGCCTCTCCAAACCCGCTGACATGGGCGGAAATCGCATTGATCAACTCGGCGCGGCGGCGGGCGGTACGGTGATCTGTCTGCAAGCCCTGCTTGAAGAAATGCCCCGCTTGCGCGTTCTGCCGCAATTTGATTCGTTGATCATACCCGGGGATGTGACTGTTTTGATCCAGGGCTTTGGCGCGGTTGGGGCACACGCCGCCCGTATTCTGCGCGACCGTTTGCCCGAGGCTAAGGTTATTGGCGTTTCTGATGCCGAGGGCTACCTTTACGACCCTGAAGGGCTGCCGCTGGATGAGCTTTTCCAACGCTGGCAGAAAGATGGTGTTGTTACACGCCGCTTTTTCCTGGATCAGATGAGCGCAGGCAAGGTTGGGACCCTCAAATATTCCACTGAGCCCAATGACCTTCTGCGTGAAAGCGCGTTCTGTCTAATTCCTGCCGCACCCATCGCCAACTATCTTGATATTGACGCCGCCTCAAAGCCTGCGATGACCGTTGACCGGATGGGAAAGTGGAATCTCATTGTGGAAGGTGCAAACACCTATTCACCTGATCCCGCCCGCAAAGCTGCGCGTGCCCGTATGGAACAAGTCGTCTTCCGCCAACGTGGAACCTTGATCGCCACCGATTATCTTGTCAACTCTGGGGGCGTGATTTTTGCTGCGCAGGAAAAATTGATCAAGACCCCCGATGAACTTCGCATCCCACAGGAAATTTTGGGCAACCGGGGTGCTGTCGATGGGTGGTTGAAATCCCATGCTGCTGAATTTGCCGCCCTCGCCGAAAAACGGCGGCTTGCAGGGGATAAACATCGGGAGGATGCCCTCCGCCGCAATATGCGTGAACTGGTGGACGTTCTCCTCGCCGATACCGATTCCCTGCCCTGTCACGCCGCTGAACGGATCAGCGTTCGCCGCATCGCATCCAAGGAAAGCGGACGCACTGCCGCAGACTTAATGGAATCACTGCCGACCATTGAAGCCGCTTGTTCGTTGCAGAAAGCCGCCGCAAAATTGGTCGAAGCAGGTAGTCCAATGGTTGCGGTTGTCACAGCACAGGCTGGAATTACAGGTGTCCTTACTGAATGGGACATCACCCGCGCCACCGCGCAAGGCGTTCCAGATTCAACACCCAGCGCCGAAGTCATGACCCATGATGTCATCACTTGTTCACCGGAAGCTGGTATTCTCGAGATGGTGCATCTTCTTGAATTACATAGGATCTCTGCCATGCCCGTTGTGGAAAATGGCGCTGTCCTGGGCATGGTTAGTGCAGACCTGTTGGCGAGGAAGTCATTGGCGAAGTTATTGCAGGGGCAGATGGAATAAACCAGATAAAAAGGCAGCGCTCATCGTGGGCGCTGCCTTTTTGTTGAAATGTTAATTCTGTGAGTGCCATATGGCAGGGGGGAATGATCGCGTTACTGGAGATCAGTCAGCTTTCTGGAATGTTTTACTCCAAACCCGTCCCGAAATAAAGTGCCTTGCATTAATTGCGCTGGTGGATGGAAATTAAGAGGATGATCCTCCGGGTTGGTTCATTCTTTTCTCGAGAATTGTCCATTTGTTTGTCGCCCTAAACCCCAACCGTGTAAATAAACCATCTGCTTTTGGGTTGTCATGGAACAGGCAGGCTGATTTGCCGCGATGTGCTAGATTCTTGCACACTGCCGAAATGACCTTTCCTGCCAAACCCCGATTACGATATTCAGAGACAGTCAAAATACCCCCGATCATCCCGCTGACATCGGTCTCTGCTGCTGAATTGGCATGGCTGATCATTTTCCCGTCCTGCTTGATGAACAGGTGGATACCTTCTCCGGATTTGATCCGGTTGGCGATCTGGCTATGGCGTACTTCCACCTCCGAGGCGTATAACCCGGCGAACTCATTGATCTCCCCGTACAATTTGGCAATTTCCATGGCGTCAGATCCTTCAGCGATCGTAACTCCGCCAGTATCCTCTGCCAGTTTGGATGGGTCTATCAATTCACAAAAAATCATATCCCGTTTTGTATACTGCTCTGCCGTTAAAAGGTGGAGTTGATCCATCACCACTCCCTTCCCGCTGATGATCCTAATGTGGAGCGTATCTAGAAGCGTTTTCACTTCTCCAAAATCCATATCCAGGTCTTTGCTGTAGACGAGTAGATTATCGTGATAACGCAGAATTACCCCTGTTATTCGCTCCTCTGCGGTTTGAATCCAGACTTCCTGAAACTCATGGTCGAAACCAAATTTTCCGATATCTCCCAGAATGAACAGGTTTATGTTGGGTTCCGCAAGGCAATATTCCATGATCGGGGAGCGGTCCTTCCCGTCTGCTTTTGTGAGTATGGCATCCTCCTATTTCTCGAATTCGACTTCCCAGTCGGGACCGAAATCAAGATTGTAGCGTTGACAGAAACTGCCCTGGCTGATCGCCACAGACACCTTCATGATCTCGTTGTTGTAGATAATGACTTCCCCTTTTTTTGCATAGCCGAAGGATCTATGGAAAAGGACCTTCCCGGCAAAAACTACCTGCCCCTCGTGGCGTACTGTCAGGTTAAGGAGGTCGCCGTAGGCAAAGCCCGCGCCGGTAAACATGGATAGGGGAATATTTGTCCACAGGTTTCCGAAGTTTGGGTCGCCGATTTCGAAGATTCCCCTCACCTTGCTGCCATCCAATTTTGGTTCATGGATGGGCAGGGTCACTATGTCGTTCACGGAATATTCAGGACCGACCTGCCCGTAGGTGATCAATCCGCTTGCCAGCTTTGCCGCGCAATAGCCAAAAAGATCACGGCCGTGGAATACGCTGGTTTCCTCCGTATCCTTACCCTTCAGGCGGTTGGTGGTTTCGTCAATCTCCCTCACAGCAGTGATGCCAACCCAATGTGTGAGGTGGGTTAATGTGCCATTATCGGGGGTGACGACATAATAACCATCAGAGGTTTTGGCCACGCAGGCTTTGCGGGGTGTGCCGACACCCGGGTCCACCACGGAAACGAAGATCGTTCCTTCCGGCCAAAAGCGCATGGACTGGAATAATCGATAGGATGCACTCCAAATATCGTATTGTGGAATTTCATGGGTGCCATCCATGATTTCCAGCTCCCGGTCCACGCTTTTTACAACGCCGTACATGGCAGAAACGGCGCTTTCCTTATAAGTAAAATCGGTTTGAAAGACCAATATGGGTTTCATGTTTTTCCTAAATAAATGGATTATAGAATCGGCTGTGATTGATGAACACTGATATAAGAATTGTGGTCACGAAAATCAGCGCGGAGGTCGTGATGGCGATATAGTCTCCCGGCGCCATTTTTTTGGAGGTGTACCAGGTGCGCGTCCTGCTCTTGGCAAAGCCGCGCAGATCCATGGCATTGCTGATGAGTTCAATGCTGTCCAGGGAGGAAAAAATCAAGGGGATGACGATCAGCAGGGAATTCTTGAAGCGGTCTGTGAATTTTGCCTTGTGTGAAAGTTCCAACCCGCGCGCCTGTTGTGCCTGGCTTATATCGTGATAATCCCTTTGTACATCAGGGAAATACCGCAGGGTCAGCGCGACGGCAAATGCGGCTTTGTAGTTGACGCCGATCCCGTTCAGGGAGGATGCAAATTCACTGGGGTTGGTGGTCAGTAAAAAGATGATCCCAAAGGGGATGACCGAGGCGTATTTGAAGAATTTGGTGACTTGATAGAAGACCTGTTCCCAGGTCAGTTTTAAGCCGCCAAACAAGCCGATAATATCGTGGCGTGTTCCGTAAATATTAACACCCTGCTCTGGTGAGAAGAAAAAGGAGATGACAGCATTGGTAATCAGGAAGATCAGGACATAGAGGACCATCAGGCGGATCTGGGAGAATTTTATTTTCGAAAGCATCAGAATGCCGATCGAAAAAATCATGACCGCCAGAATAACCCGTATATCGTAGGAGAACATGACAGCGAAGGTCAGAAAGAGGAAGCAGACCAGTTTTGTCAACCCTGAAAGTCTGTGGATCGGGGTATTAATAGTGTTATACGAAAAGAGTTTCATCTTTGTGTTCATCGGTTTTTCATCCCCTTTTCGTAATCGATAAATCCCTGTACAAAGTGAGTTCCATTTTCGATACCTGCCATATGGGCAAGGTTGAATAGCGAGGTCTCCTTCAAGTTTGCCTCCTCGATCACCCGTGAATCCGTCAGGACGACGGACGCTGCAGTGTCTGCTATTTTCCTGCCGCCCGCCAGGACAATGGCGCGCGGGGTATATTCCAACATGAGGTGCATATCGTGGGTGATCATGATGACGGTGACACCCAGCTTGTTGATCTCCACGAGGAACTCCATGATCTCGCTGTAGTGGCGAAAATCCTGACCCGCAGTGGGTTCATCCAGGATAAGGATCTTTGGATCCATCACTAAAATGGACGCGATGGTCACCCGTTTTTTCTGTCCGTAACTCAAAGCGGAGATGGGCCAGCCTTTGAATGGTGCCAGTCCGCAGATATTGAGAACTTTTTCCACCCGCTCTGTGATCTGTTCTTCGGGCAGGTTTCTCAGTCTTAATCCCAATGCTACTTCGTCATAGATCATTGGTTTGGATATCATTTGATTGGGGTTTTGCATGACAAGTCCGATGATTTCTGCGCGCTCTTTGATGGTCTTGTCTTTTATGTCTTCGCCTTTGTAACGGATCACTCCCCGATCTTCCTTCTCAAATCCGCACAGCAATTTGGACAGGGTGGATTTTCCCGCGCCATTTTTCCCGACAATGGAAACCATTTCCCCCT
>JAIFNG010000166.1 GCA_020047815.1 Anaerolinea sp. | reverse complement strand
GAACCGCTCGGGCGGCGGCGTGATGCTGGATATGGGTTGCCATTCGATTGAGCACACCCGTTGGGTGCTGGGCAAGCCCAAGGTCAAGAGCGTGACGGCGTTCATGGGGACGTATGTCCACCAGGACAAGACCAAAGGCGAAGACCATTCGTATGCCGTCATCGAATACGAAGGAAACAAGATCGCGATGATCGAAAACAGTTGGGCGAAGGGCGGTGGCGTGGATGACCGTTGCGAAATCTACGGCAACAAGGGACACACCCGAGCCGACCTCCTGCGTGGCAGTTCACTGCTGACCTATTCGGAAGATGGCTATGGCTACGCAGTGGAGAAGGCTGGCACAACCAAAGGTTACACCTTCACCATGTTCGAGGAAGTCTGGAACTATGGCTTCCCGCAGGAAATGCAGCACTTCGTGGACAGCGTGCTCGGCAAAGTCACCTGTATGGAAATGGGTGAAGACGGACGCGAAGTTTTGAAAATTATGTACGCCGCTTATCAATCCGCTGGCGAAGGACGCAAGATCGAATTCCCATACAATCCGCCCAAGGTCAAGAAACCCATTGACCTGTGGAGAAAATCCTAAAAAGTTTAAACACGAAGGACACAAAGGTCACGAAGGAAGGCCTTAAAAAACTTTGTGTACTTCGTGTCCTTTGTGTTTGAAAATTCTTGCACAAAAAACAAGCACCCCATTTGTAAGATACCAAGGAGTCCTTATGAAATTGAGCAGTAAGACCATCACCTACGAACAACTTGCAAAAGTGATCGACCATTCCCTTTTGCGCCCCGAACTAACCGAAGCGGATGTGATCGCGGGCTGCCAACTGGCGGCAAAATATCACACAGCCACGGTCTGCGTGAAACCCTGCCATGTCAAACTTGCCGCGGAGCAACTCAAGGATTCAGATGTTGTTGTCAGCACGGTGGTTGGCTTCCCGCATGGCAGCAACCTGACCGAGATCAAGGTCGCCGAGGCACACAAAGCCATGGACGAAGGCGCGCTCGAACTCGACATGGTTTTGAACATCGGTCAACTGCGTTCAGGCAAGCACGACTACGTGCGCGAGGACATCAAGGAAGTTTGCGATGCGGCTCATGCGCGCGGCGCGAAGGTCAAAGTCATTTTTGAGAATGCCTACCTGAACGACGAGGAAAAAGTCACCGCCTGCAAACTCTGCGAGGAAGCTGGCGCGAACTGGGTCAAGACCTCGACAGGCTTTGCCCCCACCGGCGCAACCCTCGAAGACCTGCGGCTCATGCGGGAGAACGTCAGCGAGAAGGTGCAGGTCAAAGCCGCAGGCGGAGTCCGCACTTTGGCTGGGATTTTGGATGTGGTCGACGCAGGCGTCACCCGCTGCGGCGCAACCGCGACAGCAGTCATCCTCGATGACTTCAAGGCATTGCAGGAAGGCAAAAAAGTCGAAGCCAAGCCTGATGCGACGCCTGGAGCCTACTAGGAGAGTTTTCATATGGCAGATAAAAAACTGACGAAACAATCCATTGGCGTTGGTGTGGCTGGTACGGGTTTTATCGGGCCCGCTCACATCGAAGGTCTGCGGCGCAACGGCATTCAGGTTTTGGGTCTTGCGGAGCAAAGCAAGGAAACGGCGCAGCAAAAAGCGGCCGAACTTGGCGTCCCGCGCTGCTACGGCTCTCTCGATGAAATGCTTGCAGACCCCGACATTGACGTGGTGCATCTCGCCACGCCCAATCATTTGCACCATCCGCACGCCAAAGCCGCCTTGCTGGCTGGCAAGCACGTCGTTTGCGAAAAGCCGCTGGCGATGACCACCGCCCAATCGGGTGAGCTGGTCAAGCTGGCAGCGGAGAAGAAGTTGGTCAACGCGGTCAATTTCAACATCCGCATGTATCCGCTGGCACAGCAGGCGCGGAGCATGGTGCAGAGCGGCGAACTGGGCGACTTATTCATCATGCAGGGTTCTTATTTGCAGGATTGGCTGCTCTTCCCGACCGACTGGAACTGGCGGCTGGAGCCCGGGCTTGGTGGCACGCTTCGGGCTGTGGGCGATATTGGTTCGCACTGGCTCGACCTGTTGACCTTCATCACTGGCTTGCATGTGGAAGAAGTTTATTCGGATTTCAAGACCTTCCATCCCATCCGCAAGAAGCCTGCCAAGCCGCTCGAAACCTTCACGGGGAAAATCCTCACCCCCGAAGATTACGTCGACCAACCCATCAGCACTGAAGACTATGCCACGATCATGCTTCATTATGAAAACGGCGCACGCGGCGTGTTGACTGTTTCGCAGGTTTCGTCGGGACGCAAGAACCGACTCTTTTACGAAATTAACGGCTCCAAGTCATCGCTGGGATGGGACTCGGAAAGGCCCAACGAGTTGTGGGTCGGTCATCGGACAGCACCCAACCAAACGCTGATGAAAGACCCATCCCTTTTGTCGCCCGAGGCGCGTTCGGTCGCATCCTATCCGGGCGGTCACAATGAAGGCTTCCCCGACACCTTCAAACAACTCTACGGCAAGGTTTATAATTACATCATGGCTGGTGACTTCAGCCGCACACCCGATTTCCCAACATTCGCCGACGGTCATTACGAGATGTTGCTTTGCGAAGCCATTGAACGCAGTGCGCGCGAGAAGACCTGGGTCAAAGTCAAATAGGAGAACGAATGAAACTTGGATTTTTAACCGCCGCATTACCCGATAACACCCTCGAACAAGCCGCCAAATGGGGCGCAGAGAGCGGATTTCAAGCCATCGAAATCGCCTGCTGGCCCTTTGAAAAGGCCGCCCGTCGCTATGCGGGCGTGACACACATCGATGTGACCATGCTGGACAAACCCAAGGCGAAGGAAATCAGCAAGATGCTGGATGGATACGGGCTGACGGTTTCCTCGCTAGCGTATTACCCCAACCCCCTCCACCCAGAAGCGGATCATCGCGAAACGGTCATTGCCCACCTGAAGAAAGTCATCGAAGGCGCGGCGCTACTGGAAGTCCCTGTGGTCGGAACTTTTGTCGGCAAGGACAAGAACAAGACCGTCCCGCAAAATCTGGAAGACTACACAAAAATCTGGCCGCCGATTGTGAAGTTTGCCAAAGACCACGGCGTGAAGATTGCGATTGAGAACTGCCCGATGATCTTCTCCTACGACGAATGGCCTGGCGGCAATAACCTCGCCAGCACACCCGCCATCTGGCACAAGATGTGGGAAATTATCCCCGACGACAACTTCGGATTGAACCTCGACCCATCGCACCTGGTCCTGCAAATGATCGATTACGAGCGTGTGATCCGTGAGTTTGGAAGCAAGATTTTCCACGTCCATGCCAAGGATTTGCATATTGACCTCGAAGGTCTTTACAACAACGGCGTGCTTTCACAGGGCATGGGCTGGCAGGTTCCGCGCCTGCCCGGTCTCGGTGACATGGATTGGCGCAAATTCTTCGCCGCCCTCACCGCCGCCCGCTACGATTACGTCGTCAGCATCGAGCATGAAGATCGTGTCTATGAAGGTGACGAAGAATTGGTGAAGCGTGGCTTTTATCTGTCGCGCGATATTCTCAAGCCGTATATTCATTAAAGTGTTGCTCCGTGCTGAGCGTAGTCGAAGCACGATTACTTTGAAAAGCCCTTCGACTACGCTCAAGGCGAATTCATTTCACCCCTCTCTCACCTGGTGGGAAGGGGGTGATTTTATAAAGGTTCATCTATGAAAAAATATATCGGTTGCGATCTCGGCGGCACCAACCTGCGCGCCGCCATCGTGGATGTGGAAAACGGTGCTGTCCTGCATCAGATGAGCATCCCCACGCTGGCACGTGAAGGGCACGATGCCGTCATGCAGCGCATGGGCGCGCTCTTCCTGCAAGTCATCGAAAAAGCGGGACTGAAAAAAGAGGATATCGGCGGTGTTGGCATTGGCGTCCCCGGTGTGCTGGATTTGGAAAAGGGTGAAACGCTGTTCCTTCCCAATCTGCCGGGCACATGGCCCCATGTTCCACTGCAGGATACGATCACGAAATTAACTGGGCTCCCAACCTCCATCCTTAATGATGTCCGTTCGAGTACGTATGGCGAATGGCGCTTTGGTGCGGGGCGCGGCATGGATACTGTTGCCGTCTTTGCCATCGGCACCGGCGTCGGCGGTGGACTGGTGGTTAACGGTCAATTGCATCTCGGCATCGGTGGCACGGGTGGAGAAATTGGTCACACCACAATCGATTTCAACGGTCCCAAATGCGGCTGTGGAAATTACGGCTGTCTCGAAGCGTATGCTTCGGCACCCGCAATTTCTGCCATGGGCATGAAAGCCGTCTCGCAGGGACTGACCACCCGCATCAGCGAACTCTGTGAATATGACTTGAATCGCATCAACCCCGAGCTAATTGCCAGGGCAGCCGTTGAAGGGGATGAAATTGCAAAGGGTATTTACGAAAGAGCCGGGTTTTACATCGGCATTGCCGCGGCAAACATGTGTGTGGCGCTTGGACCTCGTCGCGTCATTATCGGCGGCGGTGTGTCACGCGCTGGCGAACTTCTGCTTGCTCCCATCCGCCGCACTGTGAATGAGCGGGTGACCGTCATGCCGGTTGACCAGGTTGAAATAGTCCAATCGCAACTTGGAGATAACGCAGGCGTCATCGGTGTCGCCTGCTGGGTGGCAAAAAACTCATGAATCAATATATTCAAGACATCCTTTCCCAGCCCGCGGCTTTGCGCGATGCGCTGGATAACTATTCAACTTCCGCGCTGGAAAAAATCAACCTCTCCGACTTTGATCGGATCATCATCAGTGGGATGGGATCATCCTACAACGCGGCTTATCCTGCCTTTATCAAACTTTCAAGTCAATCCGTACCCGTTCAACTGGTCAATGCGGCGGAGTTGCTTCACTCTTTTATGGGGACGATCAGTCCTCGTACATTGCTTTGGCTGAACTCACAGTCGGGACGCAGCGCCGAGCCTGTGCGTCTGCTCGAAAAACTCTCCCAGCCCCCAGCCTGTTTGCTGACATGCGTCAACGATGTAGCCAGCCCGATGGCTGAACGTGCCAACATCTGTATCCCCATTCACGCGAGAAAGGAAGATATCGTCAGCACGAAGACGTACACCAACATGATGGCTGTAAATTTGCTCGCGGCGGTTCAACTTACTGGTGGAAACCTCGACGCTGTAATTTCAGAAATGCGCGCCGCGGCGGACGCGATGGAATCCTGGCTTGCAGACTGGGAGGCCCGCGTGCGCGAGTTGGATTCCATACTGGGCGATTTCAATGAACTCTTCCTGATCGGGCGCGGTGCTTCGATGAGCACAGTCTGGAACGGACCGCTTAACAATAAGGAAGCCGCCAAGTTTTCATTCGAGGGGATGCACGCCGCAGACTTCCGCCACGGTCCGCTTGAGATTGTGTCCGAAGGATTCGTTGCGATGATTCTGGCAGGGGCGGATCAAACGTCAGCGTTAAACCATGACCTTGCGCAGGAAATCAGCTCCTACGGCGGACGAGTCATCTGGTTGGATTCCTCCCCGGATTCAGAAATCCCCACCCTGCTTTTGCCAAAGACCAGTGAACTAACCCGTCCGCTAGCCGAGACCCTGCCACTGCAAATGCTTACGCTGGTCATGGCAAACCGCAAGGGAGTACAAGCGGGGCAGTTCCGTTACCTGAAAAAGGTTACATCGAAAGAGTGAGCGGATAGTGGAAAATTGGGACAACCTCAATCCGTTGTAGATAATTAAATCGCATCCGTTTGGGTGCTATTTTGTATCATATCAAAAATTGGGGGAGAGTCTCTCAACCCCACGAGCAGCCGAGGTTGAGTTCACGAGCTGTGCTGGCTACTTACTTCATCCGCCAGTTTTTTGGGGATTTTAGGTATCATCTCAGAAATTAGGGGGATGAGCGGAAAAAGATTGAGTACTCCCCGGGACAACGATAAACGGGTAAACTAACGCCAACATGTTTGACGATATTGAACTCAACGCAATCCAGGAAGAGAACGCTCGCGGGTACAGCCACAATCCGTGGTTGGTAATTAAAACGTGCTCTTTTGAGCACGTTTTTGTTTAAAATGCGTCGTCAGTGGGAAGTCTGGGTAGAGTCCATGAAAGCTTTCATAGAGAAAAGCTTGTGCTCCCCATTGATCTTTGCCCCCTCAAATCTTCTTTATGGCAGCGGATAACTGATCAGCTCCTTCACTGACCAACGCCGAGTCACTAGCCCAGCTGCCATGGCTGGGGTTGCCTTCTGATATAGCCTCGGTCTCTGCTTTCCTTTTCTAAGAAAAGGTTCGGGCAATGTGACCCGCAAGCTCTCGTGTGGACGAGCGAAGTGATAATAGGCCAACCACCAGTACAGATGATCCTCCAGTTCCGTGGTGTATTGAGCTGGTCCCCATGTGCGGCGCGTCAACTTCGAGA
>JAIFNG010000156.1 GCA_020047815.1 Anaerolinea sp. | reverse complement strand
CCCGTCAGCATTGATTTCCAGACTTTGGAATAAGGTGTGTAAATGGTATAGGGTTTGCCATCCGCTTTTTTGACAAATTCGGGATGGTGAACGGTCTGCCCCAATACCAATTGCAGCGGAAGTTGACTCGCCGCCAGTGAGTCGCGTTTGCGCGCGTAGGGGGTGTAATCCTCCTCGGCCACGATGACCTGCGCGTTGGTTTCCTGCATCAACTGTCGCAGCACGTCCACCGCTTCACCGCTGCGGATGACCAGATACGAGCCTCGTGTTCTCAGGTTTTGGTCGAGCGCGGCCAGCCCCGCGTAAAGAAAATTTTGCCGGCGTACAGCGCGTGCAGAAAGATGCGGGTCTAGGATGAAGACCGGAATGACCTGACCCGGCTTGCCCGGGGTTTTATCAGTGGACTCGAGGGCGGATTGAAGCGCCGGGTTATCCGTCAGTCTTAAGTCGCGCCGTATCCACCAGATTGATGTCATGCACATGCCTCTTGTTCACTTCGAGTTTGATCCGATTGTTGCGGTCCACGGTTACCTTGCCCGTGTTGCGCGCCGAGTCGTTGAAAATTAAAAAGCCATGGGCACGGATGCGCGTGCGCCCGATGATCGAGAGCACGAGTTCGCTGGTGACGATGCCCGTCAGTTCGGCGCTGTAACCGCCCGATTTGAAATGGAGCCAGGAAGGCGCCGGCATGCCCAGACCGCGCAAGCCGAGGGTGGTGCCCCTGATCTCCTCCCTGCCCGAGAACAGGTCACCGTTGGGCATGCTGGCGGAATAAGAGATTAGGTAGGTCGGAGAATCCGCATTCAGTTTTGCCTTGACCAGCGCGCCCGTCTGCGGGTCTGCCTCCGAGACTTCATCGCCAACAGCGTCAAAGCGCGGTTGATAGTAGGCCCGCCCAAAGGAGGTCAAGGAAGTTATGGCATACATGGCAATTTTTGCAAGTGCCTCACTGGTATTCTGTTGTGCGATCAACCCCTCTACAGGCAGCAACAGTTGGGTCTTGTGCATCCGCCGGACCACGTAACCCAGCAGGGTTGTGCCTGTGACGGGTAATTCATAGCGGGTATCAGTGTCGGACATGCTTTCCTTCTTCTTATAAAATCGAATTATTCAGCTGCCGGAATCGGTACTGCCTGCTTCTGGTTCAGTGTTGAGACGATGGGATGATTATAAATGGTGAGGAAGACAAAGATGCTGACTCCCAGCATGACGATCATGCCAAAGATGCCGGGCGCCCAGGTGCCGATCTGCTGCAGCAGCACGCCGCCCAGGATGGGGGCAATGATGCGGGTGGAGCTTTCCACTGCTGATGAAAGCCCGAGGATGCCGCCGATCTCATGCGGGGCGACTGCCTTGGTCAGTGTGCTGGAAAGCAGGGTGTTTAGCAAGCCGCCGGACAGGGCAGTGGGTGTCATGATGATGTATACCCATGGGAGGGATGGCGCCAGCGCCCAGCCGAGCAGTGAAAAACCCATCAACACGACCGAGACGGTGATCAGCAAGTCCTCTCGATAACGGCTGGTCAGGCGTCCCACCAGAAAGCCCTGCACGATGACCGAGAGCACGCCGACATAGGTCAATACAAAACCGGTGTCGCGGGCGGACAGATTGAACTTCGCGAGCGCATACAAGGAGAAGATGGTTTGGAAGATGGCAAACGCCAGCCCGAAGAAAAAGCGGGTGATCAGAATGGAACCGGTGAACGGACGGCGGAAGGCGGCCAATAACGCGCCCAGGGTAACGGGCGGTCTTTTCTCGTTCATCTGGTCGCGTTTTTCTGCAGTCAGTGATTCAGGGAGCCAGGCATAGATCAGCACCAGGTTGATGAGTGAAACTGCGGCGGCAGTGAAGGCGGGCACGGCATAGCCCCATTGGCTGAGCAGTCCGCCGGTGACAGGCCCAATGATAAAGCCAAGCCCGAAGGCGGCGCCGATCATGCCCAGTCCTTTCGAACGGCTTTTTTCATCGGTCACATCCGATATGTAGGCTTGTGCCACGCTCAGGTTGCCGCCGGTCAGGCCGTCGAGGATGCGGCTGGCGAACAGCATCCACAGCGCATTGGCAAAGCCGAGCAGCAAAAAGCCGAGGAACGTGCCAAAGACACTCAGCAGCAGGACGGGGCGGCGCCCGAAGCGGTCCGAGAGGCGTCCCAGGATGGGCGCGCCGATCAACTGCATCAGCGCGTACGAAGCGATCAAAATGCCGGTTACGGTCTGGCTGGCTTTGAAGGTTTCGGCATAATACGGCAGCAGCGGCAGGATGAGACTAAAGCCGAGCAGGTCAATAAAGACGACGAGAATAATGGAGAAGAGACGCTTGTTATTCATTAATTCCTTTTTGGCAGGTTGGAAATTAGAGGACGATATCCCGAAGGTTTATTTCGAGGTATTTTTGTGCCTAATGGCACCCTTCGGGACGTTTATTAAGTCTGTTATTTTAAAAATTTTGGTTGATACGCTTCCTGATAATGCAGTTCGAACCCGGGTGCTTTTCCGGTGCGGGTCAGATTTTCCCAGCCAACCCGCAGGAGTCCGAGCAGGGGTGTCCAGGGTTTGAACAATCGCACCTCAGTGAATTCGCGCCGGTCACTGGCAATGGTCTTGACCAATTTATCAGCGGCGTATTTGGCAGGTTGTCCCAGAAAGCGCAGCACGAAACCGAAGTTCTTTAACATCTCCCTGCCGCGCTCGCCGACCACCCTGGGGCTGGTCAGCATATCAGTGGTCATCATGCCCGGGCTGAATCCCAATATTTGCACGCCGCTGCCTTTAAGTTCCTTCGCCAGGGTGCGCGTGAAGGATGTCAGCCATGCCTTGGTGGTGCCATACAATCCGGTGGGTGATGCCGGACGCAGGAAACTGCCGTTGCCATAAATGTTGACCAGCATGCCCTGTTTGCGCGCCAGCATCCTGCGCATGATGGCTTGTGTGCATTGCATCACGCCCAGGTTGTTCGACATGAACATATCCAGCGCATCCTGCGGATCCATATCCAGCATCATCCCTGCCGCGTTGGAATAACCCGCGTTGTTTACCCAAATGTCGATGTCCCCCAACTTCAGGGTGACATCTTCGACCAGCTGATAGACCTGTTCCTCGCTGCGTACATCCAGCACGAATCCGCTGACCCGACCTTTGGCTGCGAGGCGGCGCAGCGCGCCATCCACTGCTTCCTGGCTTCTTCCGGTGATCGCAACCACTGCGCCGGCTTCAAGCATGGATTCAGCGATGGCGAATCCAAAGCCGCGGGTTGAGCCGGTGATCACGGCCACCTTGTGCTTAATGTTCGGCATGGGTTTCCCTGTTCATGGTTTCAAACAATTGCAGAATTTCCTCGTTGGCGGGGATGTCGGTTGCATCGTGCCCATAGTGTACAAAGCGCGCCACTCCTTTTTTGTCGATGGCTATTTGCGCGGGCATCCGTCCGAATTTGAACAGATTCACTTCCTGTCCGTAGCGCTTCAGCACCGAATGGGTCGGATCGGGTAGTCCGATGAAGGGCAGGTCATGCTTCTTCCAATAATTCCGGAAGGCCTGGTCGTCCTCAGGACCCACCACCACGATCTCAGTTTCCTGTGCTGTGAATTTGTCGTGCTCCTGGCGCAACTGCGCCATGTGCCTTTGGCAGAAAGGTCAGAAAAACCCACGGTTGAAAACCAGCAGGACATTCTTTTTGCCAAGAAAATCAGCCATGCTGATCTTGTGTCCGCTGAAATCGGTCAGGGAAAATTCAGGGGCGGGTTTGTTGAGTTCGGCGCGGCTCATACTGGCAGCACCAAAATAATGCCGAAGATGATCTCAACCACCAGGCTGATGACATTCGATTGCACAACGGAGCGGTCCGTGAACATCGAAACGGCGCGCACCACTCCGATGCCCAGGTAGGCAGCGCCCAGCATCATAAAGGCAGTGGGCGAGCTGACAAAGAGGGGGTAGGCACCCAGCGCGATGAATAACCCGCCCAGTATCGAGCGGATCTCGGTGATGCCCCGTCCGCCAAGTGGACTGAGCCCTGTAAAGCCTGTCACGGCTGCGGGCTTGAGCAGGGCAAACAAGCCGGTCAGGATCGTCCCGACCGCTGCGATGATCTGTAAAACTTGAAGGAACATTTTTTCCTCGCGCTGTATAGCTAAATTTCAATGAAAAGCTGGTTCCCTTCCACCAGAACAGGGAAGGTTTTGATGGGCGCGGGTTTTTTGCCCATCGCCATCAGTCTGCGGGACCATTCGGGCAGTTTTGCGCCTGCAAAATTGGTGACCCAGTCGATGTTTTCGCCGCTGCGCATATCAAACTTGCTGCCGTGAAATTGACAGGTGAGGACTGTGCCTTCCACGTTCTTCGCGCCGGGCGGCAGCCCCAGGTGCGGGCAGCGATTTTCGACCGCGTAAAATTTATCGCCGGCATGGCTCACCACCACGGCTGTCCCTGCCGCCTGCACGACCCGCGCCGTGTCTGCGGGGAAATCGGACACTTGTCCGATGGAAATTTTGGTACTCATTTTTATGACTCCGTTTGATATTCATTTTCAAAACCCGCGCCGTTGACCTTGCCATGGGGCCGGGGTGTTATCTTGAAATTCCTGCACACTGGGACCGCGCAGCTGCGCCAGACGCCAGGTTCCATATAAATAACTAAAGACCAGCAGCAAAATGGTGGCAGGCCAGCCTGTGATGAAGTTGGTCACTGCCAGTGAATTGGCATCCTCATTTTGAAAGAGTGCGAATTGCAGCAGCAGACGCGCCGTGAAGAATGCCGCCCAAAACAGCGTCACTTCGCTGTAGGCGGGCCGCACCTGGGGATGCCAGTACCAGTCCAGAGGCCAGCGGCGTGCGATGTAGCTTGTCCACGCTACCATCGGACGGCGGATGACCAGGCTGACGAGGGTCAGGAGCAGGGTCATGCTGCCACTGATCAGACCGGGCAGAAAAAATCCTTCCGACCTGCCAAGGAACCAGGCAATGCCAATGGCCGCCGCCACACTGCCGACCCCTGCCAGGGCGTAGGTAATGGACTGTCTGCGGATGACCCGCGCGGCGGCGATCAGGACCGACAACGCCAGCGCGCTCCACATGGCGGCTTGAAAACCAGCCAGTCCGTTGACCAGCAGAAAGAGAATGGGCGGAAGGATCGCGTCAAGAAAGGAATTGCGCCCGGCAAAGACCGTGCGGAGTTCATCCCACAGTTCACGTGATTTGGATTGTTTCATGATTCAACCTGGTAAGCGGGAGCAGATATTTCAGGCGTGCTTCCCAAGCCAGAATTTGCGCCAGTCACCGCCGCTGGATTGCAGCGCCAGAAAGGCATACAGGCTGCCCGCGAAGAAACCGAGCACCATCATGGCTGCCGTCCACAGAATAGCGGCAGGCAGTGATTTTTCGCGATAGATGATCCAGCCTGAAAAGAGGGTGAAGCCGGTGTACAGGTCGACCAGTGAGACAATGCCCCAGGGCATGGCAAACAACTGGCTGCCTTCGCCGAAGAAGTCACCGACGGTGAAGCCGTAGACCAGCACGGCAGTCATGGCAAGCACGCCGAGGAGGGAAATGATTTTTGCAAGACGCATGGGTTTTCTTCCTTATATTCGAAAATGATTTTTTTATTCTTTGGAGATGCAGGCGAACCCGATGGCGCCGATACCGAGGTGCGCACCGAGCACCGGGGTGATCTGGACGATGGGTACCCTGCCCTCAGGGAAGAAGGAGCGCACCTGTTCGTACAGGGCTTCGGCATCTTCCTGGACTCCCGCATGGACGATGGCGAGTTTTTCATAAGGGGCATATTCAGCCAGCCATTCAAGCAGGCGTTTGCGGGCGCGCCGGTTGGTGCGTGTCCGGAGTGCCGCGGCCTTGCCCTGGTTCATGTGCAGCAATGGTTTAAGTTGAATGAACTCACCGAAGCGCGCCAGGGCTGAATTCATGCGTCCGCCGCGCCGCAGGTATTCGAGGGTTTTGAGCGAGGCGAAAACGTAGGTGCGTTTCATGAATTCCTGCAAGGTTGCGATGATCTCCTCCATGCTATTGCCCAGCTCCGCCAGCTGCGCGGCTTTTTCGACCAGGAAGCCCGTGCCAAGGCTGAGCTGGGTCGAGTCCAGTACGGTGACCGGGATGCGGGTGAATTGTTCGGCGGCGGTGCGTGCCGCGTTGACCGTGGCACTTAATGTCTCCGAAATGTGGATCGATAAAATGGCTTGCGCCCCTTCGTTCGCCAGGCGTTCATAAACCCGGGAGAAGGCTTCAACACCCGGAGTGGCCGTCTTGGGGGCGGGGGAATAATTAGGCAGACGGGTATAGAACTCCTCCCGCGACAGGGTCACCCCGTCCAGGAAACTTTCTTCGCCGATGTTGATGTGGAAACTTTCTTCGCCGATGTTGATGTAGAGCGGGATGACAGTGATGGCCTGCTGGTTGATAATTTCCTCGGGCAGGTCGCAGGTGCTATCCGTAACAATGCGAATGTTCATGGGTCTTGCTCCTATGGATGAATAAATAAAAAGAGAACGGGTCAGGTGTGATGGTTAATATGTTTCACTGCCGGATGTACTATCCCTGCAGGTTGAGCCATGCCTTGATGGGTCTGCCATGCTCGCGGATGTGTTTTTCAACCGCCTGCCCATAGATGTGCATAAAGTCGGAAAGACTCGCCATTGGCCTTGGGTGGTGTTTGACCAGGTTTTTCAACCAGTCCACTTCATGGGTGATATAGTCCATGCTGCCCAACTGCAGGGCGGCGGTGATGTTGTCGCCGAGGAATTGGATGCCAGTGTTAAGGTCCTCGGGTTTGATGGAATGGAACTGGGCCAGATTTTTAACACTGCTTTCGATCTGGGTGCGCTCTGCCACAAATGCCTGGCGCGCAGCGACGTACTCATCGGGCAGGGCATCGGGCAGGGTCGCCTTAATTTTGGATTGCAGGAGTTTTTCAACCGTGTCGAGTGAAGAGATGATGGTGTCACCCAGCAGGGTGCCGGGTATATGCTTCTGGAGGCCCGGCTGCACGTTAAAGATGCGCCCGCCATAGCCGATGGGAATGCGCAGTCCCGCCAGCGCCTGCGCGGTTTGCTGCAGGGCGGCGGCAGTGATCAGTGTTTGAGCGACCAGCAGCACCAGGCTGCCGTGTACTGATTTGACGGTCTTTTCAAAATCCGGGGCAGGCACGTTTGCGCCCAGGTAAATGACATTCAATCCGCGGCGGCGCAGGAACAGGGAGATCAGCATGGGGGTGAAGGTGTGCCACTCATTGGCTGGGCAGCCCACCAGCACGGTCTGGTTTCGTGAAGGGGCGGGGGAGGCGCTGAGCAGTGAGTCGATGCGCCGCATGGCAAGCCCGGAGGCAAAATGCTCCTGTTGAATGGATAACTTATTCTCGAACCACAGACTGCCAATATCAGCCATGCCCTTTTGCAGGATCTCCACACAAACCGACTCGACCGGGAAGATGGAAAATGCCTGGTTCAGTACCTGGTCCGAGCCTGTTTCGCTGAACTTCATGCAGGCCGATACCCATTTTTCACGCAGCGAATCAAGGTTGGTGTTGGGTGGAATATAAACCGCGGGCAGTGCCGGTGCGGTATTTAAATTGTTTGGTGCAAAGCCTTCAAGCGGGTCAACGCCTGAGGCGTGGTGTTCATTCCACAGGTCCACTGCGCGGGAAATGGAAAGACCTTCCTCCTGTCGCTGCAGAAGCCACTTGATGGTCTCAATGTCATATTGCGAATACAGGCGGTGTCCGCCCGCAGTCCGCTGTGGCTGGGGCAGACCATAGCGGCGCTCCCATGCCCGCAGGGTTTCTGCATGGATCCGGGTCTCCTGCAGGATGACTTTTAAATTGAAGGCCGGGTTTGTGCTAAATGCCATGATTTACTCCATAAGATCTTGCTTTGCAAAGGTTTTGCATAGGTATTGTACCATAATTCCCCAAAATGGGTAGGAATTATGGAAGACGAATATCTGGCTGCCGGGCTGGTGAAACCTTGCACAGATATTTCCGCACCTATTTAAAGTACCAGCGCCGCTGGCATGTCTGGGTACTGGATGTCAGGTTTCGGGTAAAATAAACCGCTTGATAAACCCATTAATATGAACATCCAAATAAAGAGGAACCATGCCCCAAATCAAAGCTGTTAACCATGTAGCCGTTGTCGTGGACGATATGGAAAAGTCGTTGTTGTTCTGGCGTGATGCGCTGGGAATTGAACTGCATGAACTGCGCGACGTGCCCGCCGAAAAATCACAGGTTGCGTTTTTGCCCGTCGCCGGCGCCGAAGTGGAACTGGTGATGCCCACCACGGAAGATTCAGGCATTGCCAAATATCTTGCCAAACGCGGACCCGGCATGCATCACCTGTGCCTGGAAGTGGATGACATTCAGGGGATGATGTCGCAGCTCAAGTCAAAAAATATCCGCCTGATCAATGAAGAACCACGCACCGCCGCCGATGGCAAACGCTACGCCTTCATTCATCCCGAGTCGACCGGCGGGGTACTGGTGGAGTTGTACCAGGTCTAACCATATGTCATTGCGAGGGACGTTCTTCCCGACACTCCCTGGCACTGCACGCAGGGCAAGTGTGCGCCGCACTGCGTTCCCTGGCACCGCCCGCCCCTATAGCCCCCGAAGCAGGGCGAGTGGGTGGGCAGGTGTGTTGCAGTGCAGGTGATCAATCCCCGGCACCCCTGAAACAATAAAAAATGACTGAAGACATCGAAACCATTTTGAGCGAGGAATGTGGACTGGTCAAAGACCGTCCGATCATCGTCGGGGTCTCGGGCGGGCCAGACAGTCTGTGCCTGATGGAAACCCTGCGGCAGGCGGGGTATTC
>JAIFNG010000173.1 GCA_020047815.1 Anaerolinea sp. | reverse complement strand
GGTGCCTGTGTGAGTTTTGCGCTGTAAAACCCATAGCCCAGTCCAAAATTAATTTGCGAAGAAAATGCAGTCGGGTGGGGGAGCGAGCGGCGAAACAGGGATAGTCGTTGGCGGTTAAGCGGGTCCGCGATTGCCAGACTCAACTTCGTAGCCCAGGGCAAAATAACGGTAGTTTGTATTTGATTGACGTTAGGCGCAAGATGAGAATTGCCAGGTTCTCCCCCCATAAGTAGACAGCGCCAGCGGTTGTTTACACTTCAAAATCCTTCGATCATTCTGCGTGACAAAATCTCGTAAACCGATGACATTTGTCACTAAACCTACTTAGCCCCATCTAGTATCTTTGGTCTGCAGTATGTTAGAATCAATCACGTTAGATATCAAGTAAACAAGGAGATATAAACCATGTCCATGAAAATTACTGAAGACTGCATCGCCTGCGGCGCATGCCTGCCCGAATGCCCCACCAACTCCATTACCGAAGGCGATGGCTCCATGTACGTTATTGACCAGGCTACCTGTGTCGAATGCGAAGGTCACTTTGATGCGCCCAAATGCGTTGAAGTTTGCCCTGTAGACTGCATCATCAAAGCATAATTACGTTATAATTTAAACAATCGAATATTAACCTTCGGGGCAGGGTGCAATTCCCGATCGGTGGTAAAGCCCACGAGCCTCTTTGGGCAGTGACAATTTCCCCTTTGGGAAATGGGTACCGCAAAAGCGGGCATGATCTGGTGAGATTCCAGAGCCGACAGTATAGTCTGGATAGAAGAAGGTAATCACGACAGGACCTGCGTGGTCTCTGGGCGGATTCACATCCCGAAAACATTTATTGTTTTCGGGATTTTTTAAGAGTGAATGACCGTTTCAGACATCGTCTGCTCCTGTTCCCACGCCCCGCAGTTCATTTTCGCGAGGCGTTTTTTATTAAGACCTGTCAGATCTCTTGAATAATATGAAACCATCTTTCTCTCATTGGCTGGGACTTTTTTCCATCATCCTCGGCGTTTTTGCCTGGGAACTGATCGTGCGCCTGAGCGGGCTCCCACGTTTTATTCTTCCTTCCCCTCTGGATGTATGGATGCGCCTGCTCAAGTCGCTTGCGGATGGAAGCCTGCTTTACCACACCAGCATTACCCTGTTGGAGATCACGCTGGGATTGGCCGTTGGTGTGACGTTTGCCACCCTGCTTGGGTATATGCTTGCCAAATCCCGTTCACTGGAAAAAGTGCTCTCACCGTATCTTGTGGCGAGTCAGGCGATCCCGGTTGTGGCGATTGCACCTTTGCTTGTCATCTGGCTGGGACATGGGATCATTTCCAAAGTTGTTATCTGCGCTTTGATCGTGTTCTTTCCTGTTTTGGTGAATACTGTTGTAGGGGTGCGTGCCGTCCCGCCCGCGTTGTACGATATGATGCACTCCCTGCGTGCCTCGCGCTGGCAGGTAATGTCAAAACTTGAAGTGCCTGCTTCACTGCCTGTGCTGTTGGGCGGCCTGCGGATCGGGGCAACTTTATCTGTCATCGGTGCAATCGTCGGTGAGTTGGTGGATGCAAAGGAAGGTCTTGGTTTTTTGTTGAAGGTCGGGGATTTTCAATACGACACATCCATGGTGTTCGTGGCGGTCATCATGCTCGTTGCACTGGCTCTGGCTTTATATGGAATTGTCACTCTGCTGGAAAAGCGATTTTTGAAATGGCAACATACTCCATCTTGAACGGAATTGCTCTTCCCGCAACGAAGTCGAAGGACGGGGGCTTTGACTGGATTTGTAAAACGTGTCCTCCCGCTGACATCACCCTAATGTTTGTGGGATGCGGGAAGAAAATCAAAAGGAGAATTCAATGTTGAAGAAATTAGTTTTACTCATGTTTGTGATGGCAATCGGTCTCCCGGCTTGCGGCAGCCCGCAAGTTACGAACGAAGCTTTAACTCACATTCGGCTGCCAATCGGTTATATTGCCAATATTCAGTTTGCGCCTTTTTATGTCGCCATTGAAAAGGGGTATTTTAAAGATGCCGGCATTGAGATCGAGATGGACTATTCTTTTGAGACCGATGGTGTGAAGTTGGTGGGCGCGGGCGAACTGCCGTTTGCCGTGGTTTCGGGCGAACAGGTTTTGCTGGCGCGCGCGCAGGAAGTGCCGGTTACCTACGTTGCCGCCTGGTATCAGAAATACCCGATTTCAGTGGTCGCGAAAAGTGAAGCGGGCATTGCCTCAACGGAGGATTTGAAGGGTAGGAGGATCGGCTTGCCGGGTTTATATGGCGCCAATTATATTGGTTTGCGAGCCTTGTTGTTTTCCGCCGGCTTGGGCGAGTCGGATGTGAATCTGGAGGAAATCGGCTTCAATCAAGTGGAGTTGTTTATTACAGGCAAGCAGGATATTGTGGTCGGGTACGCCGCAAATGAACCGATACAGTTGAAGGCGCAGGGTTTTGATGTAACCGAATTGCGAGTGTCTGATTCTGTGCAACTGGCTGCAAATGGAATTCTGGCAAGTGAAAAAGTAATTGCAGAGAATCCCAAACTGGTCAGCGCGTTTGTGGGGGCCTTTTTGAAGGGGTTAAAATATACGCTTGAAAATCCCGATGAGGCATACGACTTGTGTGCAACGCATATCCCCAACTTTGCCGATCTCGATGAAATTGTTCAAAAAGAAATTCTTGCCACCTCTGCCGAGATGTGGAAAGCCGACCGTCTTGGGTACTCTGATCCTCAAGCCTGGGCCAACATGCAAGACGTTTTGCTCGAAATGGGTTTGATCGCCGAAAAAATGGATTTGGACAAAGCATTCACAAATTCGTTCGTGCCGTAAAAAAATAACCGCAAAGAGCACAAAGTTTTTTCTTTGTTACTCTTTTGGTGACACTTAACCATGACCGCGAAACCCATCCTCACCGTAAAAAATCTCTCTGTTATTTTTCCTGACAGCAATGGCGGATTGCACGCGCTTGATGATATTTCCTTTGAGGTACATTCGCGTGATTTTATATGTTTTCTTGGACCTTCAGGCTCGGGCAAGACCACCCTGTTGAGAATAATCGCCGGACTGTTGCAGCCATCCTCCGGGCAGGTGAGCTTTGTCGATAATCTGCAGCCAAAAATCGGCATGGTCTTTCAACAGGCGCATCTTATGCCCTGGCGTACAGTGATGGATAACATCAAACTGCCGCTCGAATTGGAAGGCATGGATGAATCGCAGGCACGTATCAAGGCGCAGGAAATGATCGAACTGGTTGGATTGAATGGTTTCGAGGACTCATGGCCCCGCGATTTGTCCGGCGGGATGGCACAGCGAGTGGGAATCGCCCGTTCCCTGGTTCACGATCCCGATCTGCTTCTGCTTGACGAACCTTTTGCTTCACTGGATGCGCTGACTCGTGAGCGCATGTGGGTGGAATTGTCACGCATCTGGCAGGTGAAGCAAAAGACAGTCATCATGGTGACCCACTCCATAAACGAGTCTTTGTTTCTGGCAGATGATGTACTGGTGTTAACCCAGCGTCCCGGTAAAATAAAACTGGAAGTGAAAGTGGACCTGCCCCGCCCGCGAAATGATGACATCCGCTACACGTCGCACTTTGGGAAGCTGGCGCGGAAATTACGCGGGGCAATCGAGTGAGCAGGTTTTTGGAAACTTTAACATCCCCTTAACAGATGAGTTTCCCTTTGTGTTATATTCCTGACTAATGACCGAATCAATACTGATTGTTGAAGATGAAATCTCCTTGCAGGAGACCCTTGCTTATAACCTGAAAAAGGAAGGATATGCCGTGGAAACGGTTGGGGATGGCCGCTCCGCGTTGGAAGCGGCGCGGCGTTTGAAGCCGGACCTCATTGTCCTGGATATCATGCTCCCGGAAATGGATGGCTTTGAAGTGGCGCGCATTCTTCGCCGAGAAATGTCCACGGCAATTTTGATGCTCACTGCGCGGGATGATGAAATTGACCGTGTGGTGGGGTTGGAAGTCGGCGCTGATGATTACCTGACCAAGCCGTTTTCCATGCGCGAGCTGATGGCGCGGGTGAAGTCACAACTAAGGCGTACACGGATTTTGCGTGAGGAAATGGGGAAGTCCGGATTTGCGGAAATGAAGCATGAAACGTTGAAATTTGACAACCTTGTCGTCAACCTTACTCGCCGCGAAGTAATTCTTAATGAAAGTCCCCTGCAGCTCAAGCCGAAGGAATATGAACTGCTCCTGTTCTTTGCCGAACACCGCCGACAAATGCTATCGCGTGAATTCATTCTCGAACGGGTGTGGGGTTGGGATTACATTGGTGACAGCCGAACTGTGGATGTGCATGTCCGTTGGTTGAGGCAAAAGATCGAAACGGATGCCGCCAATCCGATTCGTATTGTGACGGTGAGAGGTGGTGGATACAGGTTCGAGGGATGAGCTCATTCCTCTGGGTGGTCACCGTTGGTTTATTCTTGGTCGCGGTGTGGTTTGGGTGGCGATATTATGATCTAAAGAAACGACTTGACCATTATGTTAGTCAAATCCGTAACCACGATAAGCCGTTTCCCACGGATATCAAAGAAATTGAAAATCTGTCAAATGCAATCGCGTCCCTCAAAACGGCCTTTGATCATCAACTTTTGACTTTAACCTCGGACAATGCCCGCCTTTTCACTGTTTTTGAACAATTAACCGACGGCGTCATTATTGTGGATGCAAACGGCTTGATCCAGCTTGCGAACCCTGCTGCAAAAAGACTATTTGACACATCCAATGTACTTGGACGCAGCGTAACCGAAGTCCTCCGTAACCATCAATTGGTGGATGCGTGGCGGCGCTGCCAGCAGACGGCTGAAATGCAAAGCGAATCGGTGGAGTTGTTTGCGCGCCGCCAGTTTCTACAGATCATTGCCATTCCCGATTCCCATGCCAGCGGAAGCCTGCTGCTCATCCAGGACCTGACCCGAGTACATAGGCTTGAAACGGTGCGCCGGGATTTCGTTTCGAACATCTCGCACGAATTGCGGACTCCGCTTGCTTCACTCAAAGCGCTGACCGAAACCTTGCAAAATGGGGCAATTGCCGATCCTGATGCAGGTCCTCGTTTCCTGGGCAGGATCAATGCTGAAGTGGATGCGCTGACACAAATGGCACAGGAGTTGCTCGATCTTTCCCGGATCGAATCCGGCCAGGTGGAATTGATGCTTGCACCGCTTGATCCGAAGAAATTGTTGAATTCGGCTGTTGAACGCATGAGGATGCAGGCTGAACGGGCCGGGGTGAATTTACAGGTTAATTGTGCTGATGACCTGCGAAATATCCGCGCAGACAAATCCCGCCTGGAGCAGGTGCTGGTTAACATCATACACAATGCGGTTAAATTTACAAAACCCGGAGGGGAAATCATTCTCGAGGCAGATATAGCCCCGTCCTGGGAATCAGTCTCAAGCGGGGTTAGGTTTGCTGTGCGGGATACGGGAGTTGGCATTCCAGCGGAGAGTCTATCGCGTATTTTTGAAAGATTTTACCGGGTGGACAGATCCCGCACGGGGTCAGGCACTGGGTTGGGGTTGTCAATCTCAAAGCATATCGTGGAAGCGCATGGCGGGAAAATTTGGGCGGAGAGCAAAGTAGGGCAGGGGAGTATATTTATTTTTGAGATACCCGTTTTTTAAAATACCAATTCTTTGCCAGCAGTACAGTTTCTACCGACTCAAAGTGGGGAGTAAATTCCGGATTTCCAGAATCGGGCTTGTTGTCAGAAAGATATGTCTCTGTCACACCGTTGCAACTTGATCTGGCTGACTATCACACGTTCCGGGATCTAAATATATGGGATGGTATGAAAATGAAACACTGGTGTTTTTAGCGCCCGTTGTAATTGTGGATTCATAGTCATTTGTGTTATTTCCGGCTTGATCACCCATTTGCTCTCGAAAAGTCATTTAACAAGACGTTAACCTATTCTTCCATTGCCCTTAAGGGGGGGTATTTATCATGGCACAGTCGTATAAAAAAATAAGGAGAAAAGAAATGTCCAAAATAGTTCGTTCATTATTATTTGTTGTGGTGGCTATGAGCCTCTTGCTCGCCGCTTGTGGCGCCCCTGCCACTGAGTCCCCTGCTGAACCCACTGCGGCTCCTGTTGCAACTGAAGCCCCCGCTGAACCCACCGCTGTCCCCACTGAAGAAGACCCGATGGCGATGTATGCTCCGGATGCTGTTGAAGGTGATGTGATCACTGCTGGTTCCTCGACCGTGTTCCCCCTCTCCGAACGCATGGCTGAACTCTTCCAACAGGAAGGTTTCGCTGGCAACGTGACCGTTGACAGCATCGGTTCAGGCGGCGGTTACGAGCGCTTTTGTGTATCTGGCGAGACCGACATTGCGAATGCCTCCCGTGGCATCAAAGACAGCGAAGTGGAAGCCTGCAAAGCCATTGGTCGCGAACCGATTGAAA
>JAIFNG010000083.1 GCA_020047815.1 Anaerolinea sp. | reverse complement strand
ACCTTGAGGCGAACCGAGGTTGGCTGATCGTTTTTTATGTTTTTAAGTTCAGGCATAACTTCTGCCGTATTGGAAATATCTGGCGCAGAAGGCAGAACACGGGACTGCATCTCAACCGACTTTGCTTTTTCGCTGGTCACATTTGCGCCGACCGCAATTGGAGCGCCCTGGTTTCCATTTTGGATCTCAGGCATAGCCATTGCCGCAACAGAGGTACCCGGCGCAGGCACAACCCCGCGAGACTGCACTTCAACCGCCCTGGCTTCGGCAACAGGATTTTTACTGGCTGCATTTGCGCGATCGGTTGTTGGCAGAGCGCTTTTTTCAACCCCGCTTTCATTCTCCGGTTGTATTTTTATGGCGTCTTGAGTGCCTTCATTTCCGGTCATTTGGACCGCAGCTTGCGGGAATTCAAAAACCGGCAAGGGTGTATTAACTTTTATCCCTGCTGCCTTGTTTTCGGCAATTGTTTTTCCCTGTCCATTCTGTATCACAGCAGGTGAAACGTCCGTCAACTGAGCCGCAACAGATACGGCTTGCAAGGCGGGTTGTGTATCAGATTTTCCAATATCACTTCCAGGATGGGATGCATCCAGGACAGGCACTGATTCAACCACAGGCGCGGATTGTAGCGCTGCAAGTACAGCCGCCACGGAAAATGTGCTGGTCTCATTTTCTTTTTGTAACTTCTTCTCTTCATCCTTAAAAACCTCATGAAAAGATGAGGATTGGACGGATTCAAGATCCCTGGGTTGGGATTTCACCAGCACCCCATCCAGGGGAGGGGATTTAGTGGTCAGTTGAAGGCTTATGGTCATCATTATCTCGCCAACGTTTTAAGAAGCATTAGTTTCTTGGAAATCGCCTGACTAACCGCCTGATACTGAATTCCAGCCTCAGACATATCAGTCATTTCAACATCAACATCAACATTATTTTCATCAGCTCGAAGAGTGCCGCCCGGCCGCAATGACAGCCTGAATCCGGTATCGTCTGCAGCAGTCGTCAAATGAGCATCATGGGTAATCTTTAGCGACAATAAATTGTCATCATCCACCATCCGGTCCAGTGTCTCTTGAAAATTTACCGTCTGGGCTTTGAATCCGGGGGTATCGACATTCGCCAGGTTGCGGCTGATGGCTTGTTGGCGCAGACTAAGTCCATTCAGTGCCGCTTTGGCCATCTTGGTTGAAATGTCTGAAAAAAGTGAATCGCTCATGGTCACGCCTGCCATTCATTACTGGAATTGAAATAGCCCAATACCCGGTTTACATAAGTCTGGGTTTCCTGATAGGGAGGAATTCCGTTATAACGATCCACCGCACCAGGACCAGCGTTATAAGCCGCAACTGCCAGCTTAATATTGCCGTCATAATGTTTAAGCAGCTGGCTGATATAGCGCACACCGCCGTCAATATTCTGGGCCGGATCCAGGGGATTGGTCACACCCAGGCCGGCTGCGGTACCAGGCATAAGCTGCATTAATCCCAGCGCACCTGCAGATGATATGGCATTGGGATTGAAATTGGATTCAGCCTTCACCACCGCCTGAACCAACGCGGGGTTTACATTGTATTTTTGCGCCGCCTGATTGATCAGGCTGGAAAAATCCCCGGTTACAGCTTTTCCTGTTGCGTCTGTTGTCAAAGATTGTGTACTTGTACTGCCTGCCGTCTGCCCATTGCTTTCAAGTTTTTTCAGCAGTCGTTCAAGCATGCTGAACATTAGATTCTGCATGACGGATTGGATCTGTCCGGTAAAAATTGAGTTATCCATGATCGTTTATGCTCCCTGCTGTTGATTGCGAAATGCCCTGGCGATATAAATATCATCCTGTGCTTGAGATTCGATCTGAACCTGTTCTGCCAGGTAAATTTCATGGCGATTACGCTTTAAGGTTTCCAAAGTTTCCTCGGACTGCTTGGCTTTAACCATCTCAATCCTTTTAGCGGCAATTTCCTTCTCTTGTTTTTTAAGTTCAATCTGCACCATGTCAATATTCTTGGCAGTCTGCAAAATATTCAGACGCAGCAGATTCATCATGATCAGGTCAATTTCATCAGACTGGGTCACACTCAACTGCTCGAGAATGTCGGCCTGATATTCCTGCAATGCGGAAAGCAGAGATTCAGTTTTCTGGTGGGCAAGCAGCAGCTTACCCAACTCAATTTCCAGCAGTTCCACTTTCCCATGGCGGAGATCCAATACATTTTGCAGTGAGAATTTAGGAGCCATATTTATGCCTCAATTTAATGGGTTGATGATATCCGGCTGATCTCTGATAATGACTCGATGGTATTATCAAAGGTGCTTACATCAGAACGGTCTTGCTGGAGAAAGCGGGTCAGCGCAGGTGTTACGAGCAGAGCCGTATCCACCTCGGGGTCAGAGCCTTTGACGTAGGCGCCAATATTGACCAGATCACGAACCTTTTCATACACTGCGAGGTTTTTCCGCGCAAAAGATGCCAGCTGTAAATGCTCCTTCGTTGTCAACGCAGGCATGACACGGCTGACACTGTTCAACACATCGATTGCCGGGTAATGATTGCGCGCCGCCAGGGCGCGGCTAAGAATAATATGTCCGTCCAAAATACCACGTACAGCATCACAGATCGGTTCATTAAAGTCATCCCCCTCCACCAGGACAGTAAAGAACCCTGTAATGGAGCCCACCTCGCCCCGCCCTGCGCGCTCAAGAAGACGAGGAAGCATGGCAAACACAGAGGGGGTATAGCCCTTGCTGGCAGGCGGTTCGCCAATGGATAGACCGATCTCGCGCTGCGCCATGGCATAACGGGTAACAGAATCCATCATAAACATCACATCCATACCGCTGTCACGAAAGTACTCGGCGATGGTCATGGCAACCGATGCGGCCTTCAACCGCATCAAAGCAGGTTGATCGGAGGTTGAAACAATAATGACTGAACGCGCCAGTCCTTCAGGACCCAGGTCACGCTCGAGGAACTCACGTACTTCACGGCCGCGCTCGCCGATCAGGGCGATCACTGAAATATCGCTTTCAGAATTACGCGCGATCGAACCCAGCAGTGTGCTTTTTCCGACACCGCTTCCCGCAAAGATACCCATACGCTGCCCCTTACCGCAGGTCAACATTCCATCAATGACCCGGACACCCGTAACCAGTGGATCTTCGATCGCAGAACGCTGCAATGGATGCGGGGGGGATTGGTTGGTGGAAACCAGGTTGATCTCCTTCAACGGACCCTTGCTGTCTATGGGTTCACCCAACCCATTCAATACACGACCGATCAGCGATCTGCCAACCGGCGCCCTAAACGCAGAGGAAACCGAACGCACGGTACTGTCAGGTTGAATACCATCCATACTGCCAAGAGGCATGAGCAGCATGCGGTTGTTTCGAAACCCGATCGCCTCTGCCATTAAAGAAGTTTTATGGCGGGTCTGGATCTCGCAAATTTCACCGATCTGGCAATTAAGTCCCATGATCTCAACGGTTAAACCAACCACTTGAACAACCCGGCCGGTAACGGTCAGCGGGTTGAGGCTGGTCATTGCATTTCTAAAACGTTTAAGATCAGGGTTTTGCGTTTCCATCATTTACTCGGCTAATGTACTGGCTTCATCGAAGGTCTTCAAAAAGGCATCAAGCTGGGTTTCCACACGTCCATCCACGGTGCCCATGCTTCCTTTTACATAACAACCGCCGCGCGTAATATTGTCAGACGGGATGATCTTTGCCTGACCGCCCGTGATCAATAGATATTGATCAACCCATGAAGAATCCAGCATCCTTGCATCTTTGGGATTAAGGAAAATATTCAAACTGCCCAATCCATTGGCACTTTCCATAATGCGGCTTAGGTTGGCCTGGAGGACATTCTTATTCAGTTCAACTCCTTCACCAAACATCTTCCTGGACATTTCCTTCAACATTTCGACCAGGATCTGTTCACCCTGCGCCAGGAGTGTGGTTTTCCATTCACCCACCTCTTTAACCATGGCCTGGGTTGCCTTCAAGGCATCTTCGAGCTCAACATGTGCTTCGTTACGACCTTGCTGATATCCTTCTTTTTTTTGTTCATCAATTTCAGATTGAGCCTGCAGCAGCACATTATCAGCCTCGGATTGAGCTGAAAGAATGATCTCCTCTGCCTGCAGGCGCGCGCTCTCCAGAATTGCTGAAACCTCATTTTCCGGATTAAACTGCTCCAGTTGGGCGGCTCCTCCGGAAAAGAACCTGGCCATCTTTTCCTGGTCTTGTTCATCAGATGACTCTTGGTTTAACTCAACAAAAGCCCAATCCGCCCTGCGAACATGAGCCTGCTGCGCCTTCATATCCCCGGGCTGCCAGGCTGCAAATTTTCGGTCCGTTCCTGTCGGATGCAGGGCCGACTGCTGTCCTTTTCTAAGGCTGACACTGCCTTCATCCTCACTACTGAAAATGGAAAGAACCTTTCCCTTTTGAATATCTTTTGTGGAAACTGATGCCCCAACACCCAATTCAGGCGGATTCCAAGGCTCGGTATTTTCACAGGAAGCATTCGAGCGGAGACTATTGAATGACTTCATCGCCACCTCCACCGCCGGAAATTACAATTTCTCCTGCTTCCTCCAATGAACGAACAGCATCCACGATCTTTCGTTGAGATGTGTAAACATTCTTTGCCAGCTGGGGTCCAAGAATATCAATTTCCTCTTTTAAGTTTTCACGCGCTCTTTCTGAAAGATTGGCATACACTCTTTCTTTAAGGTGTTCGGGCGCACCCTTGAGAGCCAGTGCAAGGTCGGCTTTGTTGACATCACGCAAAATCCGCTGCATGGCACGGTCATCAAGTTTGATCACGTCATCAAATGTGAACATATTGGCGCGAATTTCTTCAACCAGTTTGGCGTTTGTTGTTTCCAGGGCTTCAAAGATGGATTTCTGAGCCCCACGATCCACCTGGTTGAGCATTTTCACCAAAAATGCCACGCCGCCAGTCGCCCGAAAATCGGCTTCATTGATCACACTCGAAAGTTTGCTTTTAAGGCTTTTTTCAACCTGCTGAACAACCTGCGGGGAAACCCGGTCCATCGCGGCCAGCCGCAGCGTCACCTCGATCTGGTTTTCCTTGGTCATACTGGTAAGAATGTCCGCCGCAACCTTGGCTTCCAGGTAAGAGAGAACCAGGGCAATGGTTTGGGGCATTTCTTCCTGGAGCAGTACCGCGACCTCGTGTGCATTGGCATTTTTGAGCATCTCAAAGGAGGAGAGCTGCTGATGGATCGATATACGCTCCAAAATTTCAGTACCACGGCGTGGGCCTACTGCGCGCGCCAAAAGCTGGCGGCTATATTCGATCCCGCCGCGCTGCTCAGCGCCATCTGCCAGGCTTAATTCACAGGCTTCTTTAAGAGCCTCATGACGAACCGCAGGAGATACCACGCCAGCCTTGCCCAAAACCAGAAGGACTTGTTCGATCTCGCCTTCGTTCAGGTACTGAAGCACCCGGGAAGATAGATCAACTCCCAATCCGAGCAAGAGTGCAGAGGCTTTTTCGAGTCCAGAGGTCACGATTTTTTACCTTCATTCAACCAGACCTGGATGATCTCTGCCACGGTGGCAGGGTTTTCTTCTGTCAGTCTGGAGATAACACGAGCGTTTTGATCGTCTTCTGAAGCCGTTTCCCGGCGGGTTCTGGCCTGGAGCTGGACGACAACATCTTCATTGCCAGTCTTCACAGCGGCAGCCGGTTCAGTTTGTTCTGACATACGGGAAAGCGCAGAGGATAATTCGGACTGCATATTTAATGCGGGCGCTGCATACCCAGTTTGTTGGAGCGCGGCCATCTCGCCTACCGGGCGCATGATGGTCTTCCAATTTTCCTTGGACGCATTGCGTACATTGTTGATCATCCGCAGGCTGAAGAATAGCAGTGCCAGCACCACCAGCGCCGCCGCAACCGCCATTCCGATCTGCATATAGAGTTCCTTCTGTTCCTGTGCGGCAAGTTCTGCATTCAACTCATCCATGGCAGTCCGATCGAAGGCAAAAGATTCAACAACGATCTGGTCGCCGCGGGTCGAATCCACGCCTGCCGCCACTTCAACCGCCGATCTGATGGATGCCAGCTGAGTCTCATCCGTGATACCATCGACCATGACCGATACCGACATTCGATTGACGGTTCCCGGTGCAATAATTTCGTGCAGCTGGGTCTGACTCACCTCATAATTTAAAGTTTCTTCGCTGCGCTGATACGCAGAAGTGCCGGTGCCTGTTGTCGTAGCGACAGGAGTGGGTAAATTGGAGGCGGCGCCTGGCACGCCGCCAGTCGTGCCGCCATCACTGGAACTTTCGGTAATGATCTGTGAACTGCGGAGCGCGACCTCGGTCGGCGCATACGTATTGGAAGTGATCTCACGTTGTGTCCAATCCATTTCGACAGTGGCCTGCACGATCGAGCGGTTGGGAC
>JAIFNG010000056.1 GCA_020047815.1 Anaerolinea sp. | reverse complement strand
CAACTGGCTGAATCCTGGGAAGTTTCTGAGGATGGCACAGTTTACACCTTCAAGATCCGCTCTGGTGTGAAATTCCACGACGGCGCCGACTTGACTCCTTCGGATGTCGCCTATTCCTTCCAGCGTGGATTGCTCTACGGTGGTTATAGCGGCCCCCAATGGCTGTTGGCTGAACCCTTCTTCGGCATTGGCGTTGATGATGCCTCCCTGCTGGTTGACCCCGAAGGCGCTCTGGCTGACGACACTGAAGCCCTTAAGGGTGCCGACGCCGCCTTGTTGAAGGCTGCCTGCGAAAAAGTAACCTCTGTGATCGTCGCTGATGATGCCGCCGGTACTGTCACCATGACCCTCGCACAATCCTGGGGCCCCTTCATCGCCACCATCGCGAATGGTTGGGGATCAGTGTTGGATCAGGACTGGGCAATTGCCAATGGCGCGTGGGATGCTTCCTGCGATACCTGGCAGAATTACTATGCCATTCCGTCTGAAAATGACCCTCTAACCACAATTATGAATGGTACGGGACCCTTCATGCTGGATCATTGGACCCAGGGTGAAGAACTTGTCCTCGTCCGCAACGACAACTACTGGCGCGAACCCGCCAAATTGGAACGCATTATCACCAAGTCCATTGACGAATGGGGCACCCGCTATGCCATGTTCCAGGCTGGAGATGCCGACCAGGCTGCTGTTCCTGCTGAAAGCCGCTCCCAGGTGGATGAGATGGTTGGTGAAGTATCGGTCTTTGACCTCGCTGCCAACTCTTATGCCGAACCACAGGCCGTCTGTGAATATGATGGCACCAAGCAGGGACTCGAGAAATTCACGATCTGCGCCGGTGAGGAAGGAAACGGTGGACCCATCCGCTTGTACATCGGACGTCCCTCCCTCGCCAGCCAGGATATGTTCATGACCTTCAATATTGTCGAGACCTCCAACTATGTTGGTTCAGGCAAATTGGATGGCAATGGCATTCCGTTGGACTTCTTCTCTGACATCCACGTCCGCAAGGGCTTTGCCTATAGCTTCGACTGGGATACCTATATCAGCGACGTGTTCGATGGCGAAGCTGTTCAACAGCCCGTGCTTGCCCGCCAGGGTATGGCTGGCTACGAAGCCGATGCCCCCGTATATTCCCTTGACATCGAAAAAGCCACTGCAGAATTCAAGCTGGCTGACCTGGACAAGGACGGCATTGCGGCTGGTGATGACCCCGAAGGCGACCTTTGGACCACCGGCTTCCGCATGCAGGCGCTCTACAATCAGGGTAACACCTCACGCCAGATCATCTCAGAAATCCTTGCTGCCAGCGTTGCTGAAATCAATGAACTCTTTGTGATCGAAACCGTCGGCCTGCCCTGGCCCACCTTCCTGCGCACCTTGCGCGCTTCCGAGGCTCCTTACTTCGCCAGCGGCTGGGTCGAAGATATTCACGACCCGCACAACTGGTACCAGCCTTACATGATCGGTACCTATGCCTTCCGCCAGAAGATGCCGGATGACCTGCGCGCGCAGTTCTCCGAAATTCTTGACCGCGGCGTCGGCGCAACCGACTTTGATGAGCGCCAGGCGATCTACGAAGAAGCCAATGTGCTGTACTATGAGCAGGTTCCCACCCTCCTGTTGGCAACCGCCACCAGCCACGGCTTTGAGCAGCGTTGGGTTCACGGCTTCATCTTGAATCCGATCTTCTCGGGCAACTACTACTACACCGTTTACAAAGACTGATCTCTGAAAATTCCATGGGGGGCTGTTACCAGCCCCCCATGGAACCTTATTGTCTGGAATGTGTCAGAGATCCTCTCTGGCTTATTCCAGACAATAAGTTCGAAATCCCACTTTTGAGGTGATTGATGCTTACATATATAATTCGCCGTTTAATGCTTGTGCCCTTCCTGCTTTTCGGCGTGACCATTTTAATTTTTGGGATGCTGCAATTTTTGGATCCTGTGGAACGGGCTTCCCTTTATGTTCGCGGCGACCCAAAAGCCAACCAAATTGACGCGGCCATTACAAAATATTGCCTGGATTGCCCCATTCATATCCAATATTTTAACTGGTTGATCGGACATGTGGACTCGACCACCGGTGTACGCGAAGGTGGCATTTTGTTTGGTGATTTCGGATGGTCAAAAACCGGCTCACAACCGGTTGCAGATTTGATCGCGCGTCGTTTTCCCAATACACTGGACTTGACGCTTTGGGCGGTTGGGCCGGTCATCCTGGTTGGAATTTGGTTGGGGGTGCAGGCCGCGGTTCATCATAACGGCATTATCGATCAGGCAGCGCGCGTCTTCAGTATTGTAGGTACGTCATTCCCCTCTTTCGTGTTTGGTTTGTTGATGCTGATGTTCTTCTATGCCAATCTAGGCTGGTTCCCACCGGGGCGCCTGACTGATGATTTCAATCGCGTGGTTGGTTCAGATCAATTCATTCGTTACACCACCCTGCTGACCATTGACTCCCTGCTGAATGGACGCATTGATATCTTCCTCGATGCATTGCGGCACATGGTGATGCCGATCCTGACCCTCTCTTACATCAGTTGGGCAACCTTCTTGCGCGTGACCCGCAGTTCCATGCTGGAAACCCTGCGGCAGGAATACGTCACCACAGCCCGTGCCAAGGGGCTTTCTGAACATGATGTCATCCACAAACATGCCAAGCCCAATGCCATGCTTCCGGTTGTGACCCTGGCAGGCTTTACGGTGGTGGGGTTGATGGGCGGTGTCATTATTACTGAAACTGTTTTTGACTATCCCGGTATCGGTTCGGCGGCGGCGCAAGCTTCGGCACAGCTGGATGTGATTACCGTGCTTGGTTTTGCCCTTTTTAACGGGTTGATCCTGATTGTCGCCAATCTTGTGGTGGACATTCTGTACGCCATGGTGGACCCGCGGGTCCGTCTTTCATAAGAGGCTTTCATGACACAAGTAACAACCCCCTCCGGTAATAACGAACTGCTTGGCGCTGCGGTTGCCATGCGCAAGATCAGCCGCCTTGAGCGTTTCCTGGGACCCGAAAATTATCGCATCGTGCAAGGCTTGTTCAAGACACCCGCCTCCATCTCCGGATTCACCCTGATCTTCTTTTTTATATTGATCGCCATTGCTGCGCCGGTGCTGGCTCCCCCGGTCAATCCCAACGATCCTTATAAGATTCCGCGTGATGGATTTAAATCACAACCGCGTGAAATGGGTGCCGAGTGGACAAAAAATCCCCCAGAGATCCCCTTTTGGTATAAGGCAGTCACCGGTAATGATGAATGGGTACATTTGTTTGGTACCGCGCAGGGGCAATATGACATCTATTATGGTGTGATCTGGGGTACGCGCACTGCTTTCAAGACTGGCTTGATCGTTGTCCTCTCCACTCTGCTGTTGGGTGTGCTGGTAGGCGCAGTTTCTGCCTATTATGGCGGACTTATTGATAACATCCTTATGCGTATTGTGGACGTCCTGATGGTCTTGCCGAGTCTTATGGCAACACTCATTCTGGCTGCCGTGTTGACTCCCGTCATTGGGCGCAGTACCCTGCCGGTGATGATCTCGCTGATCGTTTTTGGCTGGATGGGGTACGCCCGCATCATTCGCGGCGACATTCTCTCTGTCAAGGAGCGTGATTACGTCCTGGCGGCGCGAGTCATTGGCAACAAGGATAGCCGCATCCTTTTCCGTCATATCATTCCCAATGCTGTTTTTCCGACCCTCGTGCTGGCATCCCTCGCCATTGGCGATGTAGTACTTTCCTTCGCCGCACTTTCCTTCCTGGGCATCGGCGTGGATGTCGGTTATGCTGACTGGGGACAGGTATTGGCATTTGCCCGCAACTGGATCACGAGTCTTGACACCTACTGGTTCATCATTGTCTGGCCTGGAATTGCACTGGTGCTTTATGTAATGGGTTTCAATTTGTTGGGCGATGCCCTGCGTGATGTGCTGGATCCCCGCATGCGTGGAAAAGTCTAAATTTTGTGCAGCGTAGATTTCTTTTTCTACTTCTAGTGGTAACGATTGGAATAGCCCTGCTTCTTGCAGGGCTATTCTTGGATATGAGCCCGGTTGTTGCTCAAAGCGGCATGCCTACGCCTGACCGCCTTGCCCAGCCCACTCTACCAGTCGATCCATCCCAGGCAGATCAAGGCGCGCAAGTATATTGGCTTTCCTGTCTACCCTGCCACGGCGATCGAGGACAGGGACTTACTGAGGAATTCAAAAAAACTTATCCTGAGGAAGATCAGAACTGTTGGAACTCGGGTTGTCATGGTGAACGCCCATACGAAAGCGGGTTTACCCTGCCAAAGGTGATACCGCCAGTGATCGGCACCGGCACGTTGCAAAAATTTCCCAATGCCCTTGTTTTACGTTCGTATATCTTTGCCACCATGCCGTGGTGGAGACCCGCCAGTCTGACCGAGGAGGAGACCTGGCAGGTCACTGCCTTTCTTTTACGGGAAAATAATTTGTGGCCAGCTGGGGAGGAATTGACCGAAACCAACTCTGCCATGATCCTGGTTGCCGCTCCGACGGCGGTTGCCACGCCTCAGCCTTCCCTTTCCACGGTCCCATCCTGGACACCACCCCTGTTTCTTATTTTAATTATTGCAGGGTTTATTTTGATGCTTCTTATATTTCTTCGCAGGCCGAAATCTTAATTTTCTAAAAGGCTTTGGTTTGTAAAAACAAGTGAGGTCCAAATGGCTTTTGTGACAATCAACGGTGCGGAACTATATTATCAAACGTATGGGAAAAAACAACCGGGGAAATCGCCCATCCTGCTGATCCACGGTTCCACCCAAACTGGCTACTCCTGCTGGGACAAGGCTGCCCCGTTGCTGGCGGATGACTTTTTTGTGATCGTTCCTGATTGCCGCGGGCATGGACAATCATCCAATCCAAATATGTCCTATTCGTTCAAGGAACATGCTGACGATGCGGCAGAGCTCATCCGCGCCTTGGGATTTGAGCGCGCCCACATCATCGGTCACAGCAATGGTGGAAATATTGTGCTGGTCATGCTGCTTGAACATCCCGATGTGGTGCAAACCTGCATTCCGCAGGCAGGCAATGCCTGGGTCAGCCCCGACCTGATCATCAAAGAGCCGCCGCTCTTTGACCCGGACTTCATTGAGCGCGAACGTCCGCTGTGGATGGAGGAAATGGTCATGCTCCACGCGCCGCTTGGAAAAGATTACTGGCGGACTCTGGTGAAACTTACTGTGGATGAAATCATCCGTGAGCCAAATTACACGCCAGCTGACCTGGCAAAGGTGACGCGTCCCACGCTTGTGATCCAGGGAGAGACCGACAGAGTAAACGCGGAAAACAGGCATGGACAGTTCATTACGCGGCATATTCCTGCGGCTGAGTTGTGGATTCCCAAAGGAATTGGACACAACGTTCATGATGATATCCTGGATGAATGGATGAAGCATGTCACTGATTTCCTTGCGCGGCGTGGAACGGATGTCAGTGAGAATTTATATCGTTATCAGCTTGAACATCACCCTGATCCCCGCAAAGGGATCTTTGATGCCCGTTTAAGTGCTGAAGGTGTATTGAGTGGGACAGTTTTGAATTCCGGGATGCAGACAGAAGTCTTGAAGTTGTTGGATGTGCCTCCTGTTGAAAATCAATTAAAGATCCTGGTTACGCCGCAGACCCCCTGGGCACTTCTCAACCGTCCCGTTGAGGATCTGCGCCGCAAGCCATCCATTCTTGCGGAGCGGATCAGCCAGGCACGGATGAGCGAGGCGGCCAGGGTGATCGAATCAAATGGAGATTGGTCTTTTATCCGGCTGGAGCATGACGGCTATTCAGGTTGGGTGCATACCGCCTCCCTGTATACCTGTTCGGAGGATGAGGCGCATCATTATTGTTCCGCCTTGAATGCGATCGTATCTGCATCTCTCACTGAGGTCTGGGATGAGGACTCTGTCCTTATTCAGAAAATCCCATTTGCGGCGCAGGTAAAGGTCCTCGAGGTTCACGGCGCAGACTCTGTGATCCAACTTCCTGATGGGCGCAGATGGAAAGTCCGCAGCGCAGACCTGCTGCCGCTTGACCAACGCCCAGCCCCCACAGTTGGTGGAATTGGACACACTTTGGATTTGATCCGCCGTTTCAGCGGGGTTCCGTACCTGTGGGGTGGACGAACCCCCTACGGATTTGATTGCTCGGGTTTGGCCGGGACATTCTACGCCTTCATGGGTGTGTCCATCCCGCGTGATGCCGATCAGCAATATCTTGTAGGTGTAGTTGTTGATGGCAGTCCCGAGCCGGGCGACCTGCTCTTTTTTGGTGAATCAGACGAAGACGGCGATGTTCATATCAGCCATGTGGCGGTTTCTTTTGGAGGCGATGAATTCATCCACTCCAACGGCTCAGACTGGGGGATCTCGTGCAACACCTTTGACCCATCCGGTAAAAGATATAGAAAATGGCTTCATGAAAATTATCGCGGCGCGAGGCGGT
>JAIFNG010000061.1 GCA_020047815.1 Anaerolinea sp. | reverse complement strand
GCGGCCTCGTTTACTTTTTACTGCTGGCATAGGAGCGCACGATGGATTTCCTCAATACTCATCTCCTTAGCCTGATCTTATTCCTGCCGACGATCGCGGCGTTGGTCATGCTTTTCCTGCCAAGCGGCGAGACGAAACTTCTGCGCTGGTTCGCTTTTTCTGCCAGTTTGATACCCTTCGTCCTGACCCTTGTGCTGTGGAGCAATTTTGACCCCAACAAGACAGGCTTTCAATTCCAAGAAACATATCCCTGGTATGAGGCGTTGAACTCTTCGCTTCATCTTGGCGTGGACGGCATTTCCATTTCCATGGTCTTGTTGACCACCCTGCTCACACCGCTTGCCATTCTTGCATCCTTTAGCGTCACAGACCGTGTCAAGCCGTACATGATGCTCTTTCTCTTTTTGGAGACGGGCATGCTTGGCGTTTTCATGGCGCTTGACCTGCTGATCTTCTTTGTTTTCTGGGAGATCGGTCTCGTCCCAATGTACTTCCTCATCAATCAATGGGGCAGTGCCAACAAGGATTATGCTTCGCTTAAATTCATGATCTATACCATGGGTGGCTCGCTTGGCTTGCTCCTGGCTGTGCAGATGCTCGGCGTGCTCTTTGGGACCTATGATCTGGTCACCCTCTACGAGCGTTGGAATGCGCTGGATCCCGGTGCTGTTCTTCTGGGTATGCCCGTGCATACCGTCAAGACGATCGCCTTTTGGGCATTTACCATCGCCTTCGCCATCAAGGTTCCCATTTGGCCCTTCCACACCTGGCTGCCCGATGCGCATACTGAAGCCCCGACTGCTGGTTCCATGATCCTTGCGGGTGTTCTGCTCAAACTGGGCGCGTACGGTTTCCTGCGGCTGGTTCTTCCATTCTATCCACTTGAAGCGAAGATATTTGCGGGTGCACTGGCTTTTCTTGCAGTTGCAGCGATCGTATTTGGCGCATTTGCCGCATTCGGTCAAACAGACTTCAAACGGCTCGTGGCCTATTCTTCCATCAATCACATGGGGTTTGTCGTCCTTGGTATTGCTGCTGCGGCTGCCGCAGCGGGGACATCCGATGCCCATATTGCCATGAACGGCGCGGTCTTGCAGATGTTCAATCACGGTTTGTCTGCGGCTGGAATGTTCTTCATGGTGGGTGTGATCTACGAACGCACCCATACCCGTAACCTTGAAGATTTTGGCGGTTTGTTCCCGCTCGTGCCTGTCTATGGCGGCATCTTGATCTTTATGAGCATGGCGTCACTTGGCTTGCCGGGTCTCAACGGCTTCGTCTCCGAGTTCCTGGTGGTGCGGGGCGCTTATCCGGTGTTGACGGTCTACACCGCCGTTGCCATGCTTGGTTTACTTTTTACAGGTGCTTACATTTTGAAAGGCATCATGAAGGTCTTGCATGGTCCCATGAACGAACATTGGGCGCACGGTGAACACAAACTGACCGAGATCAACGCACGCGAAATTTTTGTGGCGCTCCCGCTCATGGTCCTGATCCTGGTGATCGGTATCTGGCCTGCGTGGATTTTGGAAGTTATCAACAAAGCCGTTGTGGCTCTGTTCTAAGAGGTGGATGATGAATTTTCCCATCCTAAGCATTATCACTTTCCTTCCCTTTGTTGCCGCAGCCATCATGTTGATGATCCCTGCGGAACGGAAAACAGAAGTACGCGGCGTCGCGCTTGCGACTGCCTCGATTGACCTTATGCTTTCTGGCTGGCTCTATCTGCAATATCTGCTTGGCGATATGACTGGTTACCAGTTCATTGAAACCTACAAATGGCTTCCTGCTCTTGGCATCAGCCTGAAGTTCGGCGTCGATGGCATGAGCGCCCCGCTTGTCCTGCTGACAGGGATCGTCATGTTCACGGGTGTCTTGATCTCGTGGGGTGATTTCAATGAAGCAAAACACCTTTCTGCAGGCATCCAGGATAGACCACGCGAATTCTTTGCCTTCCTTTTCCTGTTGGCGGGCGGTGTTTTCGGCGTATTCGTTTCACTCGACCTGTTCATGCTGTTCTTTTTCTATGAAATTGCTGTGTTCCCGATGTACCTGCTCATCGCCATTTGGGGATGGGTCAAGACTCGTGAATACGCGGCCATGAAGCTGACACTGTATCTGTTTATCGGCTCTGTCATAGCCCTTGTTGGTGCTCTTGTCATGTACTGGACACAATATCAAAACACGGGCGTCCTCTCCTTTGACATGATCCAAATGGAGAGCGCGGGTTTCTCGGCTGCATTCCAATATGCCTGGTTCCTGCCTGTCTTCTTTGGTTTCGCCGTCCTGGGCGGTATCTGGCCTTTCCACAACTGGTCTCCTGATGGTCACGTTGCCGCGCCGACAGCCGTTTCCATGTTCCACGCGGGTGTATTGATGAAGCTTGGCGCATTTGCCGCTCTGCGCGTTGGTGTGATGCTTTTACCCGAAGGCGCGAAGCAGTGGGCCTGGCTTGTCATGGCATTTGCGGGTATCGCGGTTGTTTATGGCGCATTTATTGCCTTTGTCCAGACCGATATGAAATATATGATCGGTTTCTCTTCCGTTTCTCACATGGGACTTGTGGTATTGGGTGTCTCCACGCTCAACCATGACGGTCTTGTGGGTGCGGGTGTGCAAATGTTTTCCCACGGCGTCATGACGGCTCTCTTCTTTGCCATCACCGGCATGATCTATGATAGAGCACACACTCGTATGATCCCCGAACTCGGTGGGATCGCCAAGGTCATGCCCTACGCGACGATCGGCTTTATAATTGGTGGCCTGGTTTCAATGGGTATGCCTGGTTTCTCCGGCTTTGTCGCGGAGTTCCCCATTTTCATGGGCGTCTGGGGCAGGCAGTGGATGGTGGCGGTTGTTGCCAGTATTTCCATTGTGATCACTGCTGCGTACATCATGATCAACATCCGAAAAGTGTTCTTTAGTCCAATGCCTGAAAAACTTCTTGAACATCATATCGGTGACATCACCATTCTGGATAAAGTTGCCATTACCACCTTGTGTTTCTTTATGATCGTGATCGGCATGTTCCCCGCGGTGATGGTGCCGATGGTCGAAAAAGGTGTCGAAAATATCCTGCGTCTCCTGGGAGGTGCATAAATGTTTACTCCCGTAATGTTCGCTTCCATCCTCCCCGAAATTCTGATCATCGCGCTTGCTGTGATCCTGCTTGTCGTTGAGCCATTCTGGAAGGAAGACCAGCGCCGCAATGCAGGTTGGCTTACTGCGGGCGGACTCTTCATCTCGATGATCGTCAGCCTGCTTTTTGGTCAGCCTGGTGAGCCGATTTCTGTTTTTGGCGACATGATCCGCTTCGACTGGCTGGGTTTCTTCTTTAAGATGCTCTTCATGTTTGCCGCCGCCGTCACCGCTCTTCTTTTGATGGATCACGAGAAGGCTGGACGACGCGGTGAGGCATATATCATGCTGTTGGCTTCAGTTCTTGGCATGAACCTGATGGCAGTCTCAGCAGACCTGATCATGCTCTATCTGGCGATCGAAACAGCCTCCATCCCCCTCTATATTTTGGCTGGTTTCCTGCTGGTTGACGACCGCTCCACCGAAGCAGGCTTTAAATATTTGCTCTTCGGAACACTGGCTTCTACCGTTTTGCTCTATGGTTTTAGTTTGATCTTTGGCTTTGCAGGTACGACCAACCTTTACCAGCTTTCCGAAAAGCTTGCCGGTGGTGATCTTTCGCCCATGCTTTCCTTCGTTCTGGTTGCTCTTGTCCTGGTGGGACTTGGCTTCAAGGTTTCCCTTGTGCCATTCCATTTTTGGGCACCCGACGTGTACGAAGGTTCCCCGACACCCGTGGCTGGTTTTCTCTCGACTGCTTCCAAAGCGGCCGGATTTGCGGTCATCGTTCGTTTCTTCTTTGTCGCCTTCCCTGAATTCGCTCCCTCGTGGACGTTGGTACTTGCGGCGCTTTCTGCCATCACCATGACGGTTGGCAACCTCCTGGCAATTTCGCAGACCAATATCAAACGCCTGCTGGCATATTCCTCCATTGCTCATGCAGGCTATGCCTTGATTGGCGTGGTTGCCTTTAGCCAGCTGGGCGCGACCGGTGTCGTCTTCTACCTTGCGGCATATATTGTCACGAACCTGCTCGCCTTCGGTGTCATTATGGCGTTCAGTCGTGTGACCGGGCTTGATAACCTTGAAGATTATGCGGGTATGAGCCGCCGCAATCCCTGGCTTGCCTTGATGATGCTGGCCGCCTTCCTCTCGCTGGCGGGCATGCCCCCGTTCGGCGGTTTTGTGGCGAAGGTATTCGTCTTTGCCGCAGGTGTGCAGGCCAATTACACCTGGCTTGTGGTGGTCGGTATACTCAACTCTATCATCGGTGTCTACTACTATCTCAATGCGATGAAATTCGTCTACCTCTATCGTATGCCGCATGAGGATGAAGGGAAACATCCCATCCCGTTGACCCGCCCGTATGCCATTGCGCTCGTTGTCTTGACCTTTGCTGTGATCCTGGTCGGTACTCTGTTTGCTCCCTGGTTCACCTGGTCAGATGCCGCGGCATTAAATTTGTTTTAGTCACGGGTAGTGCGGTATGATGAATATCGCACTACTTTATTTTTTAATTTTCGTTTGACATCCTTTTGCCCTGTCAGTTATAATCGCGCGGCATGACACAGTCAGACCAAAACCGTCGAAATAGGTTGATAAGCACCCTGCTGATCGTTGTGATCGGGCAGGTGGGTTGTTTAACTCTGGTTGTGATCCTGGCTTCTGTATTTGGAGGCCTGTGGCTTGATAATATGTTCGGAACGAAACCACTTTTTACCTTGGTGTTGTTGTTTGCTGGCATTCCTCTTTCGGTGCTCCTGATGCTGTACGCTTCGCGGAAAACGCTGGCGAGGTTGAAGGAAAAATATGAAACCGAGGAAAAAGAATCTACTGCTTAGGAGGCGGGCTTGGAGACCCAAAAACGTACCCCGTGGCGGCGCTGGATTGTACTAGTGCTGATGATCGCAGGTTTTATTCTGGGAGGGATTTTTGTCCCTGTTCAGCCTGAGATCGCTGTCGCCGCCGAAAAATTAATTGAGGAGCCGATCGCCGGGAATTTCCTGGGCTTGGGTCCACTGTATTTGGTGAATACGCTTCCCACACTGGTTGTGACCATTATCCTCCTGGTGTTGATCGCGTTTTTTACCAATCGTTCATTAAAACAAAGCCAAAATACAGACCTTGTACCGCGTGGCATTGGCAATGTGGTGGAAGCGATTTTGGAAATGCTCTATAACCTGACGGAAGGCTCGGCTGGCAAATATGCCAGGATGATCTTCCCCTGGTTTGCAACCATTATGATCTATGTTCTGTTTGCCAACCTGCTCAAGTTAATTCCAGGTTTTGAGTCCATTGGTGTCTTGCATCACGCGCATGGCGAAGGACATGAAATTGAAGCGCTGGGCGGGGCCTGGTCATTGTTGACTGCCGCCAAAGTTGAAGAAGGCGGCTATATCCTTGCTCCATTCTTCCGTGGCATTTCCGTTGATCTGAACTTCACTGCTGCGCTTGCCATTATTTCCGTGGTGATGATTCAAGTGATCGGATTACGCGCTCAGGGCCTCAGCTATTTCAGCAAGTTCTTTAATACCCGCCGCATGTTCAAAGTGCCTTTCTTCGGCGCGATGGACTTTTTGGTCGGTTTGCTTGAGTTGATCTCCGAGATCTCGAAGATCCTCTCGTTTGCCTTCCGTCTTTTTGGTAATATGTTCGCGGGTATCGTTCTGGTTGCCATTGTTGCCGGTTTGCTTGGTAAATTCTCCATCCTGCCTGCAATGATCATGATGTTTGAGTTGTTCGTCGGTGTTATTCAAGCCTTTGTGTTTGGTATGTTAACCATGGTCTTCATGGCGCAAGCCACCCAGGGTCACGGCGGCGAAGAGCACGCGGAGCATTGATCATCCGCTTTGATTTTGTCATAAATTACTCTAATAATAACTAGGAAAAACCTAAGGAGGCTTTACATGGAAGGAAGTATTTTGGATGCAATGCGCTATGTGGGCGCAGGTCTGGCAATGATTGGCGCCGCTGGGGCGGGTATCGGCATCGGTTTGAGCGTGCAGGGTGCGCTTACGGGCATGGCTCGTAACCCCGATACGTACGGTAACTTGTTGACTAACATGATCCTGGGAATCGCGTTCTCTGAAGCCATCGCCATTTACTGTCTGGTTATCGCGTTCCTCATGCTCTTCAAAGTTGTTTAATTCATAGGAGCCTGGAAATATGGAAGCTCTTGGTATTAATTTTGGTCTCCTCATCGTCCAGATCATTGCGTTCGCCATTGTGTTTCTGACACTGAACGCCTGGGTCTACAAACCCATGTTGGATATGATGGAATCCCGCAAGCAAAAAATTGCCCAGGGTTTGGAAGACGCTCGCGTCGCTTCTGAAGCCCGCGCAAACGCTGAAAAAGAAGCTGCCAGGGTCCTTGCTGAAGCTCAGGCTGAAGCGGGCAAGGTGGTTCGTGAAGCCACGGAACGCGCCGCTGTTGCCGGGAAGGAAGTGAAGGCCGCCGCTGAAGCTGAAGCCGTCAAGGCCCGTGAAGCCGCCATGGCGGAAGCGGAACTTGAGCGTAATCGCATTCTTGGTGATCTGCGCGGACAGGTCGCAGCGCTCGCCATTGCTGCCGCCAATAAACTCGTGGGGGAGACTCTGGACGAGAAAAAACAGCGCGCGTTAATTGATGAGTTTTTCTCTGGCGTAAAAGGCGGCAAGGTGATTGTTGCAGACAGCCTTACCGGCGATTCTGCCGAGGTCACCAGTGCCCTGCCGCTGACCAGTGATGAACAGAAGGCTGTGAAGACGAGTGTCTCTGTCAAGGAAATTTCCTTCAAGGTGGATCCCTCCATTCTTGGCGGCCTCGTCATCAAAGTTGGTGACAAAGTACTGGATGGTTCTGTAGCGGGCAAGCTCGAAGGTCTTCGTCAGACTTTGAAATAAACCCGGTTGTCACATCGTAATAACGACTTCAAATGTTTGGAAAGGGTTTTGGTAAAATTACCAGAACCCTTTTTTATTTAAAGGATGATGGAGATACATGCAGCTTAAAACCTTGTTTGTTGACTTTCCATTTCCCGCTCCTCAAAATATTCCGGATGTGGAGATCACTGGAATTGCCATTGACAGCCGTGCAGTCAAGCCTGGTTATCTTTTTGTCGCCATGCAGGGCGGTTCCCTGGATGGACACAATTACATCCCCAGGGCAATTGAGAATGGCGCTGTTGCCATTGTTGGTGATGTGGGCCGTGCTTCCAGCCCGGCTTATATCGGACTCGAAAAACCGCGCCAGGCATTGACCCATCTGGCCGCGGCATTTTACGGTTTTCCCGCCCGCAAGTTGACAGTCATTGGCGTTACAGGTACCGATGGGAAAACCACCACCTGCAACCTGATTCACAAGATCTTGATCGCCGCAGGGATTCGGGCAGGGATGATCTCGACGGTTAATGCAGTCATCGGGGATGAGATATTGGACACAGGTTTCCATGTCACCACGCCCGACGCGCACGATGTACAGCGTTTTCTTGCGCAGATGGTCGCTGCGGGTTTGACCCATGTTGTGCTGGAAACCACCTCACACGGCTGGTCACAGCATCGTGTGGATGCCTGCGAGTTCGATGTTGGGGTGGTTACCAATATCACCCATGAACATTTTGACGAACACGGCTCTTACGAGAACTATCGTGCCGCAAAAGCCCGCTTGTTTGACAGTCTGGCGCAGACCAAAACCAAACCCCGGGGTAATCCGCGTCTGGCGGTCATCAATCGTGATGACCGTTCGTTTGAATTCCTGGATGGATTTATTAAAACGAAGAAGTTGAACTACGGTTTGGGAGTCGCTGCCGATGTCCGTGCAGAGGGCATCCAATATGGTCCATCTGGAATTGAATTTACTGCAGTCTCCAATGATTTCCGTGTGGAAGTTGAGAGCAGTCTGGTCGGGGCATATAACATCTCTAATTGCCTTGCAGCGCTTACAGCGGTTGTCTATGGGCTGGGCGTGGCTCCTGAGGCTGCAGCCCGCGGAATTGGTGCATTGGAGGGTATTCCCGGGCGTATGGAGCAGATTGACCTGGGTCAAAATTTTATCGCGGTTGTGGATTTTGCTCATACACCGAACGCTTTAAAAGTGACCCTTGAGGCAGGGAGAAAAATGACAAAGGGCAGGGTTATTTCTGTTTTTGGTTCAGCAGGCTTGCGTGATAAGGAAAAGCGCCGCATGATGGCGGAAGTTTCAGCTGAATTGGCGGACTTCTCCATATTGACGGCTGAAGACCCGCGCACCGAATCGCTGGCTGGAATTCTTGATGAAATGGCAGCCGGGGCCAGGTCAAAGGGCGGTGTGGAGGGTGAGACGTTCTGGCGGATTGCGGATCGCGGCGCTGCCATCAGGTTTGCGATCCGCCTCGCAAAGCCAGGTGACATCGTCCTCTCGTGCGGCAAGGGACATGAGCAATCCATGTGCTTTGGCAGGACCGAATATTTGTGGGATGACCGTACTGCCATGCGGGCTGCATTGACCGAATTTCTGGGGATTGAAGGCGAAAAAATGCCATACCTGCCTCCGCAGGATAAAAATGAAAAAGATTGGCTGCCAGGCTGATATGCCATCCCGGTCCCAAAACGACATTCAGCAGCACGATCTCATCGGGAGTTGTTTATGATTCATTACTTGCACCGCCAACAAGTGATCCCTGCTCCCATTGAAGAAGTATGGGCATATTTTTCAGACCCTAAAAACCTGAACCCCATTACCCCGCCCGATATGAATTTTGAAATTGTCGCCGGGGGGGATGTGAAAATGGTTGAGGGACAGATCATTGAATACCGCGTGGAATTTTTACGCGGCATCAGATCGCTGTGGCTGACGGAGATCGCACATGTGCGTGACCTTCAATATTTTGTGGATGAACAGCGTGTGGGACCGTATCGTTTTTGGTACCATGAACACCGTTTCGAAAAAACCGCCAACGGGGTGAAGATGACTGACCATGTAACCTATGTCCCGCCGTACGGCTTTTTGGGCGATCTTGTGACCGCGGTCTGGATCCGGGGCAAATTGGAGCGCATCTTTGATTTTCGATTTCAAAAGATCAATGAACTTTTTGGGAGTGGCAAATGACAAACTGGACTACCCCTGTTGTTTTGACTGGCAGGTATGTTCGTCTTGAACCATTGAGCGAATTGCATATCCCCGGCCTTGCCAGGGTCGGCGTGGGGCAGAATTTCTGGCATTTCATGTTATATGGTGACATGCAGACGGAAGCCGATATACGGCGCTGGGTTCTGGATATCATGGGCCGTGGGCAGCGGGAAACAGACCTTCCTTTTGCAGTGATCCATCTTGAGTCTGGGAGGGTGGCCGGTGCAACCCGCTACTTGAATATCATCCCCAATGATCGTGGTCTCGAAATTGGCGGTACCTGGTATGGGACCGAGTTCCAACGCTCAGTGGTCAATACCGAATGTAAATACCTGCTGCTGACTCATGCCTTTGAAACACTTAATGCCATCCGGGTTCAATTAAAAACCGACTTGATCAATGAACGTTCGCAAAGAGCAATAGAACGCCTGGGGGCCAGGAAGGAGGGTGTGCTGCGGCACCACATGATCCTGCCGGATGGGCGCATTCGCGATTCGGTGTTTTACAGCATTTTGGATACAGAGTGGCCTGCTGTGAAGGAAAAACTTGAAATAATGCTGGAAAAATACAGGGTATCTGCTGTTTAAGGCGGATACAGCCATTGCAGTGCTTCTCCAAAACTGACTACTGCTCTCCTGCTCTTGCTAAAATATACCCGGCTTCAGGTTCTTCCGCCCAATGGGTTTGGAGGGTGTAGTAGTTTATATTTACCGCATGCAGCTTCCAGCTTTCGATCTCTGCACCCACAAAGTTCACTTCGACCACGATGCTTTCTCGCCGGAAGTTTTGCCCCTGGTCAAAGACAAAATTCCCCAGGGCATAAAAGATCAGCTTATCTGAGAAAACCTCCAGGGGCTGGACGATATGCGCATGGTTGCCGATCACAAGGGACGCCCCCGCGCTGATAAAATCCCGTGCCCATACACGCTGGATGTCCTGAGGCTTGGCGTCATATTCCACACCCCAGTGCGGCAACACGATCACCACATCTGCAATTTGTTTGGCCGAGACGATCTCTGCCTTGATCATGTCAATATATGCCTCGGAAAGAGGCGCGGTGCCGGGCATGTTCTCTGATGCCCAGACCCTGTGATCGATCTGATTGATTCCCAAAAATGCAAAGCGGATCCCGCTCCGCTCTATGACGATCGGCTGGCGGGATTCTATTAACGTATTACCTGCGCCCACTGGCTGAATTCCGGCTGCCCCAAGGGTGGTGATCGTATCCAGCAGCGCTTTGTTATTACATTCAAACCCCTTTTTACCGCAATCCTTGATGTGATTGGTGGCAACGCTGATCACATCAAAGCCGGCGAATTGCAGCCCCTCCACCATGCGCGTTGGACCGATCAGATTCATGCTGTTGGGACACGGCATGGGTGGGGATTCGTCCGAAAGTGACCCATCCAGACTGCCGACCGTGATATCTGCAGCGCGCAATTCGTCTGCGACAAATTCGAACGGATGGTTATAGTTGTTTTTCTGTCCGTTTGCGATGACCGTCTGTTTGGCGATACAACGCCCAAGATTTATATCTCCTGTGAAGAGAATGCGGGTCCGCGGGGGTTGGGTGGGGATTGGCGTTGATTCCTGCGTGGCCGTTGGCGGCGCAACGGGCATGTTGAGTATTGGCGTTGGGACGGGGCCAGCCAGGGATTTCATGGGTGGTACTGTTTTTCCAATGAACATTCCCAATAATAACAACAGGATAAAAACTTTTAAAAACCTGGTATGTCGCTGCATTGCAGATCCGCCTTGTTATTTCGTTTTGGGTGATTACCCGGCATCCTGGACGTGGGGGAACAGGTAAAGTCGTGCAAAAAATATCCCATAAACAATTGTAATTGTTTATGGGATATTTTCAGGGTTTATGTGAATTTCTTAACCAGTCGCCAGGTTTGGCTTCAGGAAGGGACCAAGCAAATATGTGACCACGTCTTCGGCCGAGTAGCTGGTTTTTCCTTCCTTGAGGAATTGCCCCGCCAATACCAGATCGTCTCCCGAGGTGATGATGGGTTGTTCCACGTAGCCATCCTTGCGGATTTGTGGGAAGCCGGCCGTGGCGGTCAGGTTGTTGCACAGGCAGGAGCGATTGACGGTGTCTTCGATCTCACCGCCTTTTTTAACGAACATATCCACTGGTTCGGAGGCGCAGCGATAACCCACCGAGCCATCCTCCCGTTTGTAAAGGATGCGCAGAAAACCCAGGTCGCAGATTCGAGGGCGCTTTTCATAGGCTTCTGTTTCTGAGAGGGTGCCTTCCAATTGCGCCACTTTGAAGGGGAAACCTGTTGGTGAAGTGTACGGGCTGGTGAAAACCTCTGCCTCTTCCTTCATTACCTTTTGAAGAAGGCGTTTTTTCAAGTCATCCCTCATGCCTGATTCATTGCAAAGGGAAAACGCGGTGCCGACCTGCACGCCTGCTGCGCCTGCATCCAGCGCCGCTTGTACCTGTTTGGGATTGCCGTAGCCGCCAGCCAGCCAGAAGGGCCGTTCCAGTAGTTTCATCTTCTCAAGATCAACGGCATCCTTTTCACCGTAGATGGGTTCGCCCTTTTCATTGAAATTGACCGTACCGCGGGGGGGCGCATTATGACCTCCCGCCGTGGGACCTTCGATAATAAAACCATCCACAGAGCCTTCACTGCGTTTGATCAATGCCTGAGCCAGCACAACGGATGAGATGATGGGCAGGAACTTTGGGCGTTTAAGTTTTCCAACCAGTTTGGCAATGCCGGGAAAAATTCCTTCTGGGTCAAAATGGATGCGGTGGTCATCCTCCTTGCCCGCGCCGTGTACGTCCACCCGGTAGGAAACAGGTTCATGGTTGCTTAGTTTGTCCAGCACTCCCGCGATCTGGGTGGGAATACCCGCGCCCATCAGCACCACATCCACACCCGCCAGCATTGCGCCGTAGAGTGAGGCCAGGGTGGGCATTTGCACTTTCTCCAGCAGGTTGATGCCGACAAGTCCGGAATGCCCTTCCTTGGCGAGAAAGACCTCCACAAAATTGGCAAGCGCTGTCACCTGGTCCAGGAATTGGGGCGGTTTTAGCGTGTACGCCGCGGGGGTCTTATAGGGTGTTTCCGCTGATTTGCCGCCCGGGGTGTAGTAGCGGTTAATGATATTTTGTACAGGTTCGGGGATCGAAAAATTACCAAGCGCGCGGCGTACATTTTCGCCCAGGTCACCGTCCATCAGACGGCTTACCATGACCCGGCTGATGCCCGTGCCCGATACAACCCCCAACTGCCCCAATTGCGAAACGGCTTTTGCCAGGCGCCAATCAGAGATGGCTACTCCCATGCCGCCTTGTATTAACTTCGGTAGGTTCATTCGTTGGCTCCAAATATTAATAAATGGGACTTCGGAAATCCTCCCGAAGTCCTTTGTTTTAGGTATAACCCCGATCATCGAGATGGGTTTCTTATTTTATATCCGTAAAAAACCAATTTCCTGGCAGGGCAAAAACAAAATAAGAAATAGAAGGGTCACATATACCAGCATCGTCCCGAAGGTTTATTTCGAGGTTCTTGAGCATCTAATAACAACCTTCGGGACGTTTTTGCCAATTACCGAAAAGATCTAATAGATGGGTCCAATTCAACTCACGATATGGCCCGCAGCGCGGCTCGGGCTTTCGTCAGGTTGTTGAGCAGGATCAAGCCCAGGGTGCTGATCAACCCGATGGAAATACCCCCGATCCAAATGGCCTGTGGAAAGAAGTTATCGTTGAGGAAGCCGCCGATCAGCGGCGAGAGGGTTCGAGCCATACCCCAGCCGAACCAATACACCGACATGTACCTGCCGCGCATATTTGCCGGCGCAATGTCTGCCACGTATTTGCTGGCGGTTGGCACAATGGTGAGTTCGCCGAAAGTCAGGATGACCATGCTCAGCCAGAAGCCCCAGAAGTTTGTCATCAGTGCCACACTGCCCACCCCCATTGCATAGATGAACATGCCCGCCGCCATGACAGGCAGCGTATTGTGGCGCCGCGTGACTTTTGTGACGGCGTATTGAATGAAAACACACATGAACGCGTTGGTGGTGGGGATCCAGCCGTATTGGACTTCAGGGATGCCGAAGTTCATTTTTGCGTAAACGGGCATGAGGATCCACAACATGGTGGGGGCGATCAGACCGACTGACATCAGGGAGACAAAAGCCATGTAGCCTTTGTCACGGAAGACATGCGCATACCCCCCCGCGCTCTGGATGGGGGTTTCCGAAGGATCTGCTTTTGTGATGGAAGCGGTTTTATCGAGTGTTTCGTGTGCCAGGAAGGAGAGCAGCAGACTGTAAATAATGAAGCCAGCTCCCGCGCCGTAGAATGCGAGATTATACGATGTGGATGCGAGGAACCCGCCAACGGCTGGACCAATGCCGAAAGCGGCATTGTTGGCGATGCGGTTGATGGCGTAGGCGTCGGTCCGTTTTTCAGAGGGGATCATGTCGGCCAGCATGGCGTCGGCGCCCACCTGGTACAGGGGATTGGACAAGCCGATCAAGACCATCAGGATCACAAAATGCTGGTAGGTCTCGGCGCGCATCAGGAACAGATAGGCGATGCCGTTTAGCGCAAGACTGAATACCATGACCACCTTGCGCCCCACCTTATCGGCAAGGGTACCTGCGAGAAAGGATGCGAACAGTCCCGTGCCGGCATTGATCGAGATCAGCATTGCCACGGTACTGAGCGGCAGGTTCAGTTTTCCGCTGGCGTAGATCAACAGGAAGGGCCAGATCATGCTTCCGCCCGCCGTGCTGATGACAATGCCTGCGATCATCAGCCAATACTGGCGCGGATATTCGTTGTAGAGGAGTCTGAGTTTATAGAACATGAGGGAAAGAATGATCGTTTTCTGTGGAGGATTGGGTAATTATGAGGACGAGTGTAACATGAAAACGCAGGTTGGTTCTTCGCCCCCGGGATGATGCCTGCCATGTTTTCCGGCTTTGCGAGACAGACAGGTTAGCAGTATTTCTGAGCCAGCTTGTTGATCGTATTCACGCCGCGCAAGGTTGACTTGACCCCCAGCGCCTTTTCGATCACCACATTGGAGATTTTGGAGTCACTTTGCTTTTTGCGGCATAGCCAATAAAATTCCCGCCCGTGGACGTGGAAGTCATCGATCTCGGTTTGCAGCGACATCAACTTCTGTTCTGCTGGCTCATCAAGTGTGTCAGTCAGGAATCCGATATTTAGCGCCATTGCCGCGTCAAGTTGAGCTTGCGGAAAGGGTGTATATTGTGCGATCCCGCTCACTTCCGCGCCGGTTCGGATGAAGGTCGCAACTTCGTATCCCAGGGATTGGTGCAGGCAGGTTTCTATTTTCTTTTCGAGCATTTTTGTTTTCCCCGCATTTGCCTCAAAGACCACATTGCCGCTGGCGATAAACGTCTCCACATGGGCAAAGCCAAGTGACTCAAACAATTGGCGCAGTTGATCCATTTTTACCGTGTGTCCGCCGACGTTGATTGCACGGAGGAATGCGATGTATTTTGTCATGCGGGGATTATACATTTAAAAAAACTCCGGGTTCGTCAGGAACTCGGAGTTTTGCAGTAAAGCGGACAACGATATAAAAAATTCTGTTACACCAAAAAACTACGGCACAGAAAAGATTGTTGGCGCTTCTCAGTAATCTGTATAAAAGAAAGTACAAAGTCCGGAGATTTTGCGCCAATTTTTCGTGTGGAAATTATTCCTTTATCCACTTCTTCCAATACATCGGGTGTGACTGAAAACTTCATCCGGAAAAATCTACCGCACCAGGCGGCAGATTTAGATGTTGTTTTTTGACATTCGTGCCTGTCCCAGCATCCACAACCCAATGACAAGGATGGTTAAAAACAGGGCGACCCATATCCATACGCCTGTACTGTCCCAGTTGATGCGTTTTTCAGCAGCATCCACAACAGATAACCCGATCAGCGGGAATGATCCCAGGGCACACTGGGTTAATCCCATACTGAACCATTCAAATTTGGATGCGGCTTTCACAAGCAAAAAGGCGCCAAGCGCAGGTGTCAGAAAAGTCACGCTGTAGAGCTGGGCGTGAAAAACGTCAATTTTCCAGGGCCAGATACTGGCTGCGGCAGAGGGTATTGTCAGAAGCGCCATGCCGTAGACTCCCAGGAGGATGCCTTGAACAAGCAGGAGGTATTTTCCAAACCTCGATGGGGGAGTTGTGTCTGCGGGAGGAAGTTGGCGGTATTTAAGGATGTGCACCCCGGCATTGATCGGAATGATCATATAGAGCAGGAACCATATCCAAACTTCGGGCCGCTGAAGATCAAATCGATCCAAATGCACAAGAGAAAGGATCATAATGATCAGTGTGAAAATAAAGATCATGGGCGTCACAATGCGTGTCGGCGACCAGCGCGCATAGGCTGTTTGCATGGCCGCCGCTATCATTGCTGCGGTATACACTGCGCCGAGAAAACTTGCGTTAAAGGGTGCCACAGTCCAGGGCCAGAAAGGCGTAACCACTTTGGGTAGAAAGAACATTCCGCAGCCAGCCAGGAAAAGCACAACAACTTCAACCAGGGTCAGGGTCCGAAGCACGGACGAGATTTTGGGGTTGGAAACCGGGTTCATGAATTTTCTCCTTATTTCTAAAGTTAAATTCTCTACCGTATAAAACATTTTTGGACTCTGAAAAACGCTGATTTTCACTGATAAAAGAAAAATCCGCGTTTTCTGCGTTCATCTGCGTCCCAATTTTTAAAATGTACGGTAGAGAAAAGTTAAATGAATTCCAGGCATCATATTGCAAATGTTAATTTCTGCCAATTCAAAAATTAGAACAAAAAAACGGACGAAGTTTATTTCGTCCGTTTTTTGAGTTGCGTTTCCTGCTTATTCGACTATCTTCTGTTTCCGCCGCGATCCCCGCCGCCGCCGCTGCGGCCACGATCACCACCGCCGCTTCGTCCGCCATTGCGGTCACCACCGCGTCCGCCGCCGCTGGGGCGTCCACCGCCGCTGCGTCCGCCCTTATCCTTCTCGCGGGCTTCTTCAGCAGACCAGCCTTCAAGTACAGCCTGGCGTGAAAGCCGGATCTTGCCTTGCGGGTCAATATCTGTGACCATCACGGTCAACTCATCGCCCATGGCACACACATCCTCAACCGAGTTCACGCGTTCGCTTGCCAGTTGTGAAATGTGCACCAATCCATCCACGCCGGGCAAAAGGTTGATGAATGCGCCGAAGGCTTCAATGCGCACAACCTTGCCGGTGTAGATATTTCCGACCACCACCGACTCCGTCAGTCCTGCCACGCGTTCCTGCGCGATCTTCGCGCCGACACTGTCGGTGGAGGCGATATAAACGGTGCCGTCTTCCTGAATATCGATCTTGGTGTTGGTCTCTTCCTGCAATGCGCGGATATTCTTGCCGCCAGGGCCGATCAATGCACCGATCTTGTCGATCGGGATTTTGACGGTGATGATGCGCGGGGCATGCGGTTTCAGCTCTGCGCGCGATTCCGGCAGGGCAGCCAGCATTTTTTCCATGATGGACAGGCGCGCCGTATGAGCTTGCGCCAGCGCTTCCTTCATCATTTGTGTGCTCAAGCCGCTGATCTTAATGTCCATCTGCAGGGCAGTGATCCCATCTGCGGTTCCAGCTACTTTAAAGTCCATGTCTCCGAGGTGGTCTTCGGTTCCCTGGATGTCGGTCAGGATCTGGTAGCGTCCTGTTTCGTCTGTAATGAGTCCCATTGCCACACCGGAAACGGGAGCCTTGATCGGCACTCCTGCATCCATTAATGCCAGGGTCGAGCCGCAGACTGAGCCCATTGAAGTGGAGCCGTTGGAGGATAAGGCTTCGGATACCACGCGAATGGCGTACGGGAAGGATTCTTCAGCCGGGAGGACGGGCTCGAGGGCGCGTTCTGCCAATGCGCCGTGACCAACCTCGCGCCTGCTCTGACCGCGCAGCATTTTGACTTCACCGGTGGAGAAAGGCGGGAAACTGTAGTGGTGCATGTAGCGTTTGTTCTTCTCGGGGGATAAATTGTCGAGTTCCTGCGCTTCACCCAGGGTGCCAAGTGTTGCAAAGGATAAAACCTGTGTCTCGCCGCGTGTAAAGAGTCCGGTGCCGTGCGCGCGTGGTGAAAGTCCCACTTCGCACCAGATCGGGCGGATGTCGGTGGGGGTGCGTCCATCGGGACGCTTGCCCATGCTTAAGATCCGCTCGCGGACGATCTTGTGTTCGGCTTCGCTGAATGCAGATTTCACATCTGCTGTCTTTGGGGCATTGGCATCGCCTTCCACGCACAGCTCAGCGACGACTGCGGCTTGCAGTTCGTCCATGCCGCCGTAGAATTCGCCTTTGCTCAGCGGTTTGTCAAGCAACTCATTCATCTTTGCATTGACCGATCCAAATACTCTCTTCTGTAATTCTTCATTGGCGGTGGTGATGACCACTTCGCGTTTCGGCTTGCCAATTTCAGCCTGCATCTTGAGCTGCACATCAATGATCGGCTGAATCGACTGATGTCCCAATTCGAGCGCGGCGACCATTACATCTTCGGGGATTTCGTTTGCGCCGCACTCCACCATCAGGATGGCATCTTTGGTGCCGGCAATTCTCAGGTCAAGGTCAGATGCGTTCATTTCTTCAAAAGTCGGGTTGAGCACGAACTCACCATTCACACGTCCAACGCGCACCGCGCCGACAGGTCCGGCCCAGGGGATGTCCGAGATCATCACCGCGGCAGAGGCGGCATTGATCGCAAGAATATCCAGGGGGTTGACGCCATCCGCCGAGAAGGTATACATGATGACCTGGACTTCATTCCGCATCCCATGCGCAAACAGCGGACGCAGCGGTCGGTCGGTCAGGCGTGAAACAAGAATGGAATCTGTGGAGGCGCGTCCTTCACGACGGAAGAAGGAACCGGGGATCTTGCCGCCGGCGTACATGCGCTCTTCAAAATCAACGGAAAGGGGGAAGAAATCAATTCCTTCGCGGACACCGCCCATGGTGGCTGCGGCAAAGACGATGGATTCTTCCACGCCGAAGGTGACAGCGCCGCCCGCCTGGGCAGCCAGTGTGCCGGTCTCAAAGGTGAAGGTGCGCGTGCCAACGACGGCTGAATAGCGTTTTAATTCGGGTTTCATTATTATTTGTCTCCTAATTAGGTCAGATCGCGATCCGACCATCCAATATTTCCCGCCAGTGGGTCAGGGACTGAAGAGTGGGAACAACGGTCTGTTATTCGCGCTATTCAATTCCTGACTGCGGGCTTCCTGCCTTTAACCCTGGTTCCCTTTGTGGGTTAAAGATTTTAAAAAGACCCTAAAAGTCTCGCGACCTTTAGGGTCCAACAAACTTACTTGCGGCGGAGCTGTAATCGTTCGGTAACGCTTAGGTAATGCTGGTAATTGCTTGATCGCAGGTACGTGAGCAATCGGCGGCGTTGACCGACCATTTTGAGCAACCCACGGCGGCAGGATTGATCCTGCTTGTTGCTTCGCAAATGCTCGGTGAGCTGAGAAATGCGGGTGGTCAGGATCGCGATTTGCACTTCTGGCGAACCGGTATCCTTCTCGTGGCGATGAAAATCCTCGATCGCCTTGGTCTTAACTTCTTTTGCAAGCGGCATGACGTGTGCTTCCTTTCTTTTTAGATTTTAGCGGCAAAACCTTGCCGCACTTTGCAGGTCTCCGTGTCCACAGCGTTAAACCGTAGGGCAGGACCAGTCACGGGCTGGGATTATACCAGAAAAATTCACACTTCGAATTGCTTTGCGCTTCCGCATTCGTAGTGCCGCAGCCCTGTTTGGCGGGCACCCCTGTGCCGGGTGGCAGGTCCCCAGGCATTTTCCAGCACAGGCCGTGAGTGAACCCGGCGGCCTGCCAGGCCCGCTTTGCAAGGATTGTTTACAGGTTTGCTGCTTCGATTGATGTCATGTTGTTGTAAAATAAGAGGGGAATATGTTTTTTGTGATCATATACCTTGCACGGTCACAAATTGCGGTTTTTGGTTGCCAATTTCGCGGGGCTGAAGCCACCTGCTCATTGCATGGAAGCCCTGCGGGCTGGCGCAAGCAATCGGTTTTAACCGACTTTCACGAACTGAGGAAGGACTTCCCTGGCACAACCCGCCGGGCAGGTGCAGTCCGCCCAAATCCTGGTTTGCAAAAGCGCAATTTATGCCCGTTTTCAATATAACTTCAAAGAGGTCGTAGATGCGCAAATTTTATCTTGTGATGGCGTTGGCAGTCCTTCTTCAGGCATGCGCAGGACTGCGTCCGCCTGCCAATACGCCTGCCCCCACTCCTACAGCCATGGCGACCTTTACGCCCATGGATACGCTCACACCAACGATCACACCCACCATTACATCTTCGCCGACGGTTGTGCATATCCCCACGCAGGACCCAAACCAGCCGACTGAAACTTTTGTGCCTGTCCCCATTTTTATTGGCAGGGACACAATTACACCGGTATTAACCTCAACCCCTTTCAGACCGGGTCCGGGTTTTCTGTCTGTTGAACTTAGCGAAAAAAGGATCTATTGGGGAAGCTGTCAGCCGAACAGGACAAGAATTGTCGCACAGGTTGAAAACCCCGAGGATGTGTTCAGCGTGATCATTTTCGTCCAGGTCAAATCGGCCTTCAAGGATGATCACACCCCCTGGACATCCGGCAATGCCATGCACGATCATCGGGATGGAACTTTTTCCTACAACCTGTCTGCAAACACAACCCGCGGACATAATCATTATAAAAGTTCATGGATCCTGTTTCAACTGGTGGCCACGGATGACATGGGATTGGAGATCGGACGCACCAGGATCTATACCAATGAGATCGCGCTTTCCCCCTGTCTGTAATGCTTTCCCGATTTTGAAGATTTTGACGGCAAAGGATTTATGATCCACATGAAAAAAATTTCCATCCTTTTTATTTTTGCTGCATTGCTCTCGGCCTGTTCCATGACGGTTTATGAGTTTCTGGGCATACAACCCCCTGTAACAGCCGCGCCTGTGGTATTTACGAATACCCCCACCACTGCCCCAACCTTTACAGCGACCGTCCCGTCGCCGACCTTTACCTCCACGCCCACCATGGTGGGACAAAAGACAAGGACAGCCACACCTTATTTCACGCCCACGCCGTTGATCCTAGCGCCGTTGGACGTGACGGTGCTGCCGTCGATCACCCCGATTGCGCTGCTGCCCCAGGTGGCCATCCCGGGCTTTGTCTCAGTTTCTCTTTCTGATGAGGCGTTCTATAAGGGGCAGGACTGCCAGCCGACATCTGTAAAATTTACGGTACAGGTTGCCGAGCCGGCCAGGGTGGCTTTTGTTTTGCTTTTTGTCCGCTTTAAAAGCAAGCAGTCAGGGGTCACCAGTGAATGGGCAGACAGCATTGCCATGCAGTCCGTTGGGGGTGGGACATATATGCATGATCTGATCACGCTGGAAATGAAAGCAGTGAATTCCTTCGAGAATGCCTGGGTTCAATACCAGATCGTGGCTACCGACTCCAATTCCAAACAGGTGGGTAAGACAGATGTCTTTAGTGAGCGGCTTACCCTGCTGGAATGTGTGCCGACACCCATCCCAGCTGCATCCCTGACACCAATGCCGTAATGGACTTTCACCCGGACCTGATCCGTTTCCTGAAGAAAGCCACCCGCGTCGCTGCACTGACGGGAGCTGGTGTCTCACAAGAGAGCGGATTGCGCACTTTTCGCGATGCCCAGACCGGGTTTTGGCAGCAGTACCGCCCCGAAGATCTGGCCACGCCCCGGGCTTTTGCACGTGACCCCAAACTTGTCTGGGATTGGTACGCATATCGCCGCGAAACCGCCAAAGGCGCACACCCCAACGCGGGTCATTATGCGCTGGCGGCGATGGAAAAGATCATCCCCGAGTTCACGCTTATTACGCAGAATGTGGACGGCTTGCACCGCGTGGCGGGCAGTCAAAATATTCTCGAGCTGCACGGCAGCATTCTGAAGGTGCGCTGTTCGGAATGCGGGACCTATGCCGATGAGTGGGATGAGGGTCTGGATGTTCTCCCGCGTTGTTCAAAATGTAACGGGTACTTGCGCCCCGCTGTGGTCTGGTTTGAGGAATCCCTGCCGCGTCCGCAGCTGGATGCGGCGGTCAATGCCGCGCAGACCTGCCAGGTTTTCTTTTCGATCGGCACCTCCGGCGTGGTGCATCCTGCTTCTGCGCTGGCGCATACCGCCAAAGCCGCGGGCGCGGTGGTGGTGGAAGTCAACGCTGAGCCGACCCCGCTCACAGCCAAAGCGGATTTTGTCTTTCACGGCAGGTCCGGCGAGATCCTGCCCGGGTTGGTGCAGGCAGTCTGGGGCGAATAGGGAATGGGGGTTGTTATATGACCGGGTTCATCACAAAATAAATAATAAAGACGGCCACTGAGATCATGGTATGGATCGTCAGTACATTGTTGATGTACTGTTTTTCTTCATCCCCCAGGTTCGAGGGCGCATACAGCGGCACAATAAATGGCGGCGGGAGGATCAGCAGGGTGAACAGACCCGCTTCAAATAACCTGTCCAGTTGCATAAAATTCCGTATGAGGTGGACATTCAGGAATAGCGCCAGCGGGATCAAAACACCCAGCCGGATCAAGACCACCAGCAGGGCATCCTTCAAACCGCTGCGGTTAATTTTTATGCCGTAGCCGACGATCATCAGGATCAGGGGCACCGTGAGTTTGCCAAGAAAATCAAAGGTGGTCATCAAGGCGCCCGTGACGGGCAGTTGAACCAGCCATTCCTGCCCGTTCAGCATGTTAAAAAGAATGCCGGTCAGGATGGCAATGACCACCGGCGCAGACAGGAAGGATCTGACGATCTCTTTGGGATTTTGCATTCCATCGCGTTTGATCAGCAGCAGGGGCAGGAACACGAACCAGATGAAGATCTCATGTCCCAGGTCTGTCACAGCGATGACCCCGATCTTGTCCAGACCGTAGGCAGCCCCATAAAGACTGAGCCCCAGCATTCCATATTCAAATCCTGTGGTGAGATATGGAAAGTAGGCATGGCGAAGATTGAATTGTTTTTTTATAAATTGTCCCAGCAGGAACAGCAAGACACACAGCAGGAACGTTAATCCAAAGAGGATGAAATAGGATGACTTGAGCTCAACCTGCAGGAAGGATACGAAGATCACCGCGGGCAGTGCGAGATTGACGACGATCTTGCGCAGGTCATCCATGGTGGTTTCAGATAAGAATTTTTTACGCCTGGTCCAATATCCCAGCGAAATGAGAAAAAGAATGGGTAACACCTGGTTGAGAATTTGAATGGTTTGTTCCATGTCTATTTGATGCCCTTATTGTCGCGGTGTTTTATAAAAATATTTTCAGGAGGCTCATCCTCCCCGCAGTGCCCGCAGCGAGGCAGGGTGAACGGACGGCCCGCTTACCTGCCCGCTGAAGGATCGACCGAAATGAATTCACTCAAATTTGAATCCAGGATCCTTTTTAATTCAATAAAATTCTCCGCTCTGGTTTCGGTGAACAAAAAGCCGAAGACCGAATGTTCCCTGACATCGATCTTTCTCAGTTCCATCGGCTGCTCGAAATTGGCAAGTAATTTTTCAAAATCAAAGGCGGTGATCTGGTCAGCGTGAAAACCGGTTGAGTTATCGAGCACCACCAGGCTGTAGAGTTTCCCTTCTTTTCCTTTCAGCACTTCAACCCAATTCGGTTTTTGCTGCAAAAAATAACACAGGTAGGGATTGAAGCCGTACGCCATGAAGGAGATGTCTGCCGTGGTGCACCAGCCGCCGAAGCGCATGGGGTTGACTTCGATCGGCAGTAAAACGCCGCCCTCCCGCCTGACCTCAATGTGGACCGGGAAATTTCGCAGTTGAGCCAGTTTGCCGATCCTGCCTGCGAAGCGGGTAAAGTCATCAAGGTTCTCTTCGATGATCTCCTTCGAGGTGGTGTAGACCCGGTCACTGACATCGGTATCCGAGGAGAATGTGTGTTTGAGAATGCCCACCACCACCGGCTCGCCGCTTGAATCAAAATACGCGTCAAAGGCATATTCATCCCCGTGGATACATTGTTCAATGATGAATGTATCGGTGTTCAATACCGCTTCAGGGTATGCATCTTTAATTTTATCCATTTCCGCGCGGATCGAATTAACCGTGCCGGGCCATTCCTGGCGGCTGGTGACCTTGCGCACTCCCATGCTGAAAAAGCCAACAGCCGGTTTGATGATGAATGGCAGCGGAATGTCTTCGATCTGAACTTGTTCCAGGTCTTTCACACAGACCGCTTTGAAGTAAAAGTCCGGGAAAAGGGGTTTTGTCAGTTCCCTGAATTTAACCTTATCCTTGAACAAGGCAATCTTTTCAGGCAGGCCGCTGAAGGTTAAATTTTTGGACAACCAGCCAATGGCGTTTTCGGATGTGGTGTAGATCCTCAGATCCCCCGACGCGCGCGCCATTTCGACTGCAGCTTCTTCGCTGATGATCCTTGTGCCGCTGTACAACCCCAGGGTTTGTGCGGTCTCTGTGCCTACCACTGGAATGTTGTTATCCCTGACCGTCTGTTTGAAAAAGTCTGAGATATAGGGCTTGTCTGCAAAGAACATGAAATTCTCCTTGAATGATTTTGACCTGCTTGCCAGCCCGCCGATTTTACCCCAGCAAGCCCATTAGCCCCATGGCGGTTTTTGCCTCTTTGGGGAAGCCAGGCGTGGTAATGCGTCTGACTTTTAGACGGCATGTACGGCAAAGAGTGTTAAGTTTATCCTGCCCGCCATGGCAATAAACTTGTGTTGAGACCGCGCCATCCGCCGTAAGATCTGCAAGATACAACCTCCTGTTTATTTACCCGGTTTGGTTGGTTGTATCTTGTACCCCTTTCTTAAGAAAGGGGTACAAGATACAACTACAACCTTCTTGTACCAAAATCAAAAAAATACAACCGGGATACAAGATACAACCAGTACAACTTTCCGTCAGCCCGCCTGCCTTTTTCGATCAGGTTGTGATCCGCCTTCACACCCTGCCCGCCGCCGTTGTCTGCTCCAAGCCAGGCTATGGGTACGGTCCCGCGCGCTCACTTCGTTGACTGAACTCGAATATCCTTGACCATGCCTGCATCATACTCAGGATCCAAACAGGCAGCCGAAAACATTCGCCAGGGCGTCGATGACCACCAGTCTGGCATGGGTGCTGACGGTCATGGATCATGTTGATGCTGCCGGCTGAGTTCAACGGATCCACGACCCAATGAGTGGGTGGCGGGCTGAAAGGATCTAATAACGCGATTGGGAAGCCCGGGTTTCTGCCTGCTCTGGCGGGGAGCGCGGCGCTTCAGACTTCACAGACGCTTGCTTAAACAATTATTTGATCATGGTCATCTCACTCCCATCATGAATGTTCAAAGGCTGGATTATTTGCGCGCACTGCATGTCGTTCAGGATGATATGTCAAATGATGAAAATTGCCCATTAGTAAACTATTGAGTGGCTCACAATTAATGTTCACTTCTCTACCGTACGTCTCATAAATATTTGTCATTGCGAGCCGCCGCTCTTGCTCTTCCCTGGCACCGCCCGCCAGGGCAGGTGTGGCGGCGTGGCAATCCTCTTTTGACTAGAAATTCCCGGAAAACAGGAGATTGCTTCGGTACAAACCGCCTTGCGATGACATTTGTACGGTAGAGAAATTTTCACCAACACTTGATGACCAGAATCAATCCATAAAAAAGCGCCCTTGACGATAAAGCCAGGGGCGCTTGGGAAAGGATGGTTTCTTGAGCAAGCCTCTACCAAAGTAATTGCAGGATTTTTACACACGCCTGGATCTTTGGAAACTACAAAAAATATCCACTCACCTTGTTGGGAAAGGTTATTTTTTATGCAGTCATTCTTGCTTAACTTCTTTCACTAAGGTCACATCATCCACATTTTGTTGTGAATATTCATCTGTGCCGCCTATGGAAAAACCATATTTGATATAGAACTTTATTGCTCTGGCATTTCCATTGGTAACTTTGGCGATCACTGTGCGGAAATTATTTCCATCAGCCCATGTAAAGAGGGCGTTCATTAAATCCCAGGCAACGCCAGTTCCCCTCTGTTCAGGAGCAACCCATACTTGCAACATTTCGCCCACATCTGCTTGGTTGTCAAGCCGATAGAGTGCTGCAATTCCAACAGGCTCATTATTGGAAAAGGTGATAAAAGTTGCTCTATCATTTCCAAATGCGGTGCTTTCTGCCTGCTCACGCCAGCTTTCAGCAGTTCGGCGTAATGCAGAATCATAAGTGGATGAAAAAGCGTAAGGCGCATTTTGTAAAGCTGCAAGCCTTATCCGCTTGAATAAGTCTGCTTCGTCGGGCTGAATTCGCCTTGTTATGATCAAACCGCCTCCTTCATAAAGTATTGGCTTAACTGAAAGCGCCCAACGGTTTGCGAAAGCCCCGCGTCTGGGAGGGGAGGGAATAGAAAAAGCCCGAAGCCATGCTGCCCGAAATGCAAAGCGTCCCACCTGCCTGTCCTTTGCAATTCACCGGGGACTCAGGGTGTGCCATGTTAAACTGCTTTTTATTTTTTTTACCCGTCCCTGTGTTTTGAAAACTATGCCGGCACTCGCGGTCTTACTTCACGCTCAAGACGACTTCCCAAGGCATCAAGAGTTACATCCAGATCATATTCAGCTTGTAACCCAAGCCAAAATTGAGGGGATATCCCAAAATAGCGGGATAAACGTAAGGCTGTATCGGCGGTCACACTCCGCACACCTAAAACAATTTCATTGATACGCCGTGCGTCCACGCCAATATCAATTGCAAGCCTGTTCTGGCTTAAACTCATCGGTTTCAAAAATTCTTCCAGCAAAACTTCGCCAGGGTGGATTGGATTTAATTTATTGGACATTTCTACCTGCCTGTTAATGATAATCGGCTATTTCAACATCAAAGGCGTCACTGCCTTCCCATTGAAAGCAAATACGCCACTGGTCATTGATACGAACACTCCATTGACCAGCTCTGTTCCCGCTTAACTTTTCCAGCCGATTTGCGGGAGGTACACGCAAGTCATTGATGGAGACTGCGTTATTTATCATGCGTAACTTGCGCAAGGCAACTTGTTGAATGTCGGCTGGCAACTTGCGTGAACGTTGACGCTGATAAATTTTCAGAGTTTCAGTTTTTTTGATCACCAGGCCGGGTTTGCATAAATATGGTGAGGATGATAATGCTGATCAACATTGCGCCCAAACCGCCTGTAAACATCCAGCTGACCGGGTTGGCCCAGTTAAACTCGCGCCACGTCCGGGCCGCGGCTATTAGAATTAGCAGGATCGAAAAACCCTGGGCTTGAAGAATGAGTTTTGCCGCACTCCAGCGCATGTCAAAGGCGATTCCCAGACCTACAACCCCGGGCAGGGCAAACATCGCTCCCATGACACGCGCTGTTAAGGGAGTTAAAGTCCAGGGCCAAAGTCCGATCATTATCACAGGCTGCAGGAAAAGGAACAGACTGACGCCCAGCGTGACAACGCCAATGGCCCCTATAAACTGGCGAACCCGGTACGGGATGACGGCATCCTGGGCATCACGCTGCCCTGAATCCTGGCTTCGATTGCGGAACCACACAGCCAGAACGATAAACGGGGCTGTGAAATACAGTGCAGCCCAGGCAATAAATGAGATATGACCATGATTGAAGCGGTCCCAATGCAGGATGGTTGCCATTCCCAGCAGGGATGCAAAGGCTGTCACCGGCAGGAAACCCACTTTAATTTTGTGCCATTGCCTGCTGCGCAATACTCCTGTAAAGAAGTAGATCCCGCCGGCGTAAGCCGCGCCCAGCATCATGGCTGACATCGATGGCTGAATTTTCCAGGCAAATAAACTTTCGGTTTCCTGGGGGAATATGAACAAAATCACGAAGGCAGCCACGAGAAAAGGAATAACCAGGGCTGCAACCCAGCGCGTTTCCGGTAGTATTTGGTTACCATTAAAAGTCTTAGTCATAATATTTTCCTTGTTTTTAAATATTGCCGCCCAAGGTCTGCGTAAAGAAGCACGGCAGGTGGGCGGGTGTGGATTCGGTTCGGGGGCATCTAACGCATTGTGCCCGGGGATGTTCCTGCCCGGGCGGGGAAGCGGGGTCTCTTACTCCTGAACATGGACAACACAGAAGGTGTTTCCATCCGGGTCGGCCAGCACGACATAATCCGCGCCGGGTTCATACTTCCAAGCCACCCGGACTGCGCCAAGGTTCAGCAGCCGCTCCACTTCTTTTTCCTGATCCCTGGTAAACAAGTCCATGTGGTGTCTTTTGGGTTTAACCGATGTGACGGCGGCATTGAGGGATAGTTGTATGCCTTCTCCTTTCCTGGGAATAAGAATGGCAAAATCGACATCAGGCTCTCTGGACAATTTGTAATCCAGCGCCGCACTCCAAAATTTTATACTCGGCTGCAGGTCTCGCACACCCCAGACGATGGCTCCGATCTCCAGCATGATTCATCCTCCAAAAATAAGATCCTTCAACATACCTGGATTTAATAACACCGATGGATCGTTCCCGTTATTGTGCGGCGGGCAGGGAGCAGAGAACAACCTAAAGATCTGGTACGCAAAATGGCAACGCGAAGCATACCGCCTGCCCATCCTTTGCGATTTTAGTTTGGATGCCTGATATTATAACGGTGGGGATATTGTTTGTGAGCTTTGATGGTGATAGGCTGCCATCGACCATGATCCCATAGGGTGCTGCTAATGGGATAACAGGTCTTGTCTCATGGTTCACGAGCAAGACAATACCATAAGAAACTTCATGCCGCACACATTGCTGTTAATTGGCGGGCGGCTGTTTGTTGTGCGAGACTCTACTTACCTTCAAGAACCGACTGTAAAACGTCCGTAACCCAGCTATTCAGACTCTTGTCTTTCAGTTTCGCCTGAATATATGCCTTGCGGTGCAATTCTTCGGGTAACCGTAAAACAAATTTACCTGAAAACGGTTTTTCCGGTGATTCGCCGCGCGCTGCACAAAATTCCAAATAATCGTCAACCGACTCGTGAAAAGCCTTTTGAACTTCTTCGACGGTTGTGCCTTCAAAGGTGACCACATCGCGGACATTTATTACTTCCCCATACAAAATGCCTGCTTCATCATCAATTTCAATTTTACCGATATAACCTTTATATTCCATCATGGCTTTACTCCTGCCGCTTCGAGAAAACGACGAACGGACTTTACTGCTCCTTTGTTTGTTTCCTTGCGTGGATGCGGACGGTGAAAAACAGCGCGAACACCTTTCAAAGCGACTCGAACTCTTGAGCCATGACCTTCTGAAATTTCAGCGTCCAAAGCGGTGAACAAAGACTCGATATCCCTCCAAAGGATATTTGCCCGCTCTGGCTTCTCGAAAATGGCTTCAAGGGTTTTACGGTGTTTGCTATCCACAATGAAATAATATCAGAAAATGATACTATGAGCAAGGCCTTTTGCCTTGATTTTCAAAATATAATTTTTAGCGAAGCCAGCCAAAGGTTTGCGTAGCGGATCGTATGCGGACGTGGACAAGGTTTGAGAGCAGAAAAAAACCTGAAGCCGCGTTACGCGAAATGCTTGAAACCACGCATGCGAAACGTCCCACATGTCCACGTCACGTGTGTTGGCCTGTTTTAAGATTGCGAAGAAACTATGTTTTCAAGGGAAACTTGCAGAACTTTGGCAAGGGCCGATAAAACATCAAGTGAGCCTTTGCGTTTATTGGTTTCCAATTGTGATAAATAAGGCACGCTAATCCCCGCTTTTTCAGCAGTCTCTGGCTGTGACATTCCGCGATATTCGCGCCAAACTTTTATAGGGTTTTCGCCATCGAGAATGGCATAAACCACTTCACTTGGAACTAATTCATCATCACCGCGTTCCAAAGCCGCTTTTGCGCTGTCATAATCCAGGACGTCCTGCAGCATTTCAGCCTTTTCGACAAGATCCAAATAGATTTTATAAGGAACGACTGCCCATTCCGGCTTATCACCTTGTTTGATCACTTGTACGCTCATTTGTACACCTCGCCCCTGGGGGAAATTTTCATAACAATAATTACAACCTGGTCTGTATTGATTTCATAGATCACGCGCCAATCACCAACCCGTAAACGATAACCTGACCTGGCTTGCAGTTTTTTAGCATTTGAGATTGATGCAAATGGATCAACGGCCACCTGCTCCATTTTTTCCCGAATCAATTGAGCGATATTTCGGGGCATTTTGAGCAAGGCTTTCGCGGCCTGGGTGGTGTAGGTGATTTTGTACACGCCTCTATCTTAGCACAATGCTAATGATATTTCAATAACCATTTGCTTATTGCTCCAAGAACAGGTGGAGAACGGTTGTTTGTGAGTTCATGGCATCCTACGGTATAAAAATTGAACCGCAGTTTCTCGCTGCGGTTCAATAAACCTGGCTTGCACGGAGTGATTATTTAGCAACCAATTCCTTGATTTTTCTAACACCTTCCACAGCATCAGCCGCATAGGCATCCGCACCAATCTGTTCCGCAAACTTCTCTGAAACGGGACCACCACCAATAATCACCTTGGTTCTTTCGCGCAAGCCTTCTTTATCCAGGGCTTTGATGACATTTCCCATTCCCTCCATTGTGGTGGTCAATAGAGCCGACATGCCTAGAACATCTGGCTGAAACTTTTTCACTGCCTGTACAAATTTCTCGACACTGTTGTCCGTTTCCAGGTCAATGACCTCAAAACCGGAGCTTTTCAGCAGGAAACCAACCAAATTTTTTCCTATAGTATGAACATCACCAGCTACGGTTCCTAAAACAACCTTGCCCTCTTGCCCCATTGTTGAACCCACCAGATGTGGTTCCAATATGTTCATGCCTTCAGTAAAGGCTTCACCAGCCACGATCAACTCAGGCAAAAAGTATTCACCGCAACCAAATTTTTGACCACACCGGTCTAGGCCATCTGTCATTGCTTTTAGAAGCTCGTGGGGATCGTTGCCAGCATCCAAGTCAGATTGTACTAATTCTGCAATATCATATGTGTTGCCGTTGCAAATAGCATCAGAAATTGAAGTAAGCATTTAGTATCTCCCATATTTTTGAACCATTTGAAATGTGAAGTTGGCTTTTTCCAAACTTGCTCCCGGAGGAACCGAAGAAATAATAAACGAGAGCGAAACGCCCATTTGAACTGCCAAGGTACACACGCGCTTGACAACTTGTTCGATCTCCAATTCGGTCGCATCTCTCAAGAACTTGCCGTGAAGAAAATAAGAAAAGTTCTTTTTGTATTTTTTCGCAAGCTCGAATACGGGACGATCAAATTCTGGCAGAGTAATCCCTTCAGGCGTTGTCGGGAAAATGTAGTTTGCCCATAGGATCTGATGATTGATCCCATCCGGCTCTTTCTCCATGATCTCCTGCATTTGATTTGGAGATGGACACGGATACATGATTTGCACCTTTTTCTTATGATGGAGCCACACTCTTTCGATGTATGGAAGTACATATTTCACATAGTCCTGGCGGCTCATGATCGGACTGGCTGCATATTGATCAACTAACATAGCTCCCGTAAGCGACATGCCATATTTCACCGCCAGGCTAATGTGCTGAATTGCCAATTTAGTTGTCAATTCCATGATCGCAGGGTAAATGTCTGGATTTCCACGCTTTCGGATTTTCTCTTTACGGATAGGATCATCCGTCTCGACATAATCCTTATACAAGCGCATATCCAGAGGTAATTTATCGTCTCCCCTTAGCAGCATCGCCAAATCCCAGGGGCCATCGAAAAGCATGGTAAACAGCAGGTCTGGGCGGCGTCTCTGAGCTTCCTTGGTGATGTCCAGATACATTTTGAAGTAACCGGCAGGCGCTTCAGGCAGTTTTATTTTCTCTATATCCTCTTTGGTCTTAATTGGGTATCCAACCGAGTAAGGTACTCTATCGTCAGTGATCTTGAATTCCGTTCCCAGTTCTGCCGTTCCAAAAAACATCAGGCCTTGCCAGACCGGCGCTACGATCAAATCAGCATCCACCCTTTCGCAAACCTTTTCAAATAACTCCAGGTTAGCTTCCGGGCTTTTGGCCAATATTGTGTAATTATATTTTGGATCTATCAAATGCGGTTCAATGTTGGTTGCACCCAAGGTAGTTGGGATGCGATCTGCCATGCCAAGCTGGCTTAGCATAAAACGTTCCGTGCCATTGATCTTTCCGACGCCTAGCTTGCGCTTTGCCACGGCTTTTAGCATGATTGCCATCAGATTAGCCATTTTGTGCTCCTTTCCCATTACGAAGATTTTGATATTTCCATTCTACTTCGGGAAAAGAACCAACGATGTTGCCTGGACAACAAACCCCCATTTTGCTCCACTCGCTCAGGGTTTCACAGTTCGACTAATGGAAACCAGCTATCAGGATTGCTGCACCACCCCCAGGCCAATTCAACTCCACCACGGGCCTCCTGGGCATAACCATCAGCGCCTATTTCTTGTGCAAATTTCGGAGTGATAGGGGTTCCCCCAATCATTACTTTTATCTGGTCCCGTACTCCGGCATCTTCCAACGCTTGGACAACGTTCTTCATTTCAAGTTGGGTTGTGGATAACAAAGCAGACATTGCGAGGATATCTGGCTTATATTTTTTCACTGCTTCCACAAATTCCTCAGCAGATATATCCACTCCCAGATCTATGACCTCGAACCCCCGCGCCCTGAGCAGCATGGTGACCATTGTTTTGCCGATATTGTGAATATCGCCCTGAACCGTTCCAAATACAATTCTTCCGAGATGATTTAGACTGATATCCTCATGTTTGATGGCAGCTTCGATGATCGGCAGGGCTTCTTGCATATGTGTGGCCGACCACATAATATCGTTTATATCATTTTGACCCTGCGCATATCTCCGATCCACTTCCTTCATTCCGCTCATCAAAGCATTCAAAACAATGACCAAATCGATTCCCTCTGCAATGGCAGTGTTTACCAGATCGGCAGCTTCGCCAATTCCACCGCAGACAACAGCCTCGCTTAGTTGATCGAGTATGATAATGTGATTGACAGGGATCAGGATAATCCTTCTACCTTCTGTTATGAGGTAACCAAGTTTTTTTAGATCCTGCAGGCAGAGCGTAATAGTCGTTCGATTTGCGTTAATCAACTCTGCAATATCTTCATGCGTGATATTGACATCTATTTCAACACCCTTATCTGTTTCGAGTCCATGTTCCTCAGCCAGTTTTATCAAACAATGTTTAAGTCGCTGCTGCGCATCCAGAAAACTCAAATCCTGCGCCTTGGAAAAATGAACCTTGGCTTCTTTTGCCAACTCGCGCATGACACATGTAGAGAAGTTTCGATCCCGTCCAATCAGATGTTGAAACTCTGAAAGTGGGATCACAACCAGCAAGGTTTTGTCTACAACTTCAGCGGTTGTTTCGTGGATACTATCCAAAAAATAGTCTGTTGCCCCTAATAAGTGACCCGCGCCTAGGATCCCATGTGAATATATTTTTCCTGAACTTGATATGGAGGATATTTTGACTGCCCCATTTTGAACTACATACAAATTTTCCACAGGATCACCCTGCCAATAGAGAACATTTCCCCGTTTGTATGAGCGAACCCGTTCAGGCCATTGTTTCAAAACCAAACCCAGCAGGTTTATATCCGGAGTATGCACAAGATAATTATAACTCGATAGTTTTATATTAGCGTTTTATGGAAAGAGAGTATGTCCATCCCATCCCTCTTATGCCTTCCAATCGCTCAGTTTTTCACCGAGTTTTGTAATCCTTTCGCGCATCAGGACTGCCAGAATTCCCAGCGCGAGCAGGATGACGCCGGTGCAGCCGACCATTACGATGGTGGTGATGACATCCAGCAGGTCGTAGACCAAAATGTAGATCACGCTCATGACGCTGACCACCAGGAAGAAGATGGGGGTGAATGTCAGACTGCGCGAGCGGATGACCACCCCGTAGACCAGCACAGCGATGGCCTGGAAGAACAGTACCACAAAGTAGATCAAACCTTCCGAGCCGTTGCCCACCATTTGGATGTAGGTCGTGCCCAGCAGGGTCAACTGTGAAAGCATGCCCATGATGAAGGTGCCGGTTTTGCTCCCGGCGCGGTTCAACAGGTAATGCTGGATCATGCCCAGCAGTGCCGCACCGATCGAGAAGAATTGCGGCTGGTCGGCATGCAGTTCAAGCAGGATGATGAAGTACGCCAGCAGATACAAGCCATTGGCGGGGAATCCCAGCCAGACATTTTTGCGCCAGAAGGCTTCCACCGCCCAGAGCGTGGCGGCAAACGCGACCGGGATGGCTGTGTCCAGTCCGCTGAAGACGGGTGCGGCGGCCGAGACGATCACGCCCACCCCAAGCCCGCTGAAGAGCAGGGTCGTGTCCCAGCCTGGCGCTCGTTTCGCAAGGCGCAGGAAATAGCCCAGCGCGTAGTATGCCAGCGCAAGCAGGATGACGGGGTGGATCCATTGGGTCAGGTCGAACGCCCGGAACAGGAACGCGGCAAAGAGCGGCAGGGTCAGGGTAAAGGTGTAGAAGAGGACCGGTTGGCGATAGACCAGGCTGAGGGTCAGGAAGAACAGCGTGTATACCCCAAAACCCAGAGCCGCCGTCGCGGCGTTTTCATTGATAAATAAAAATCCATAGTTGAGCAGCGCCAGCAGTCCGCCCGCGCCGCGCACGATCCATTGCAGCGGACGAGGGCCTTTGAAGGCCAGGCGGCTGACGAGGTCCGTGCCAAGCCAGACGAGGCTGTACGCCAGCAGCTGATGGGTGAGTTGATCGAGATCCAGGTCACGTAAAATGAGGAAGGCGCCAATGCTGAACATGAGCGGCAGGCCGATCTCGAACCAGCCATTGCGGCTTATGTACATTTCCGCGGCAAAGAGCAAGCCAGCCGCAAGCGCGTACCAGCCGCCCGTTTCTTTGGCCGTGACCAGCGCACTGAGCGCGATGAGCGCGCCGAGCGCCAGCCCGCTGCTGCGCAGCATCCAGGCCCATGAGTTCCGCGCCGAGTCTTTGGAGCGCAGGACTGCGCCGATGATGAAGTAGAGCACGGCAAGAGTGGTCAGCGCGGGGAGCCAGGCATCTAGTTCCAAATAGTCGAGCGTGAAGAGCACGGTCAGCGCGAGGAATGCGGCGGGCAGATGGCCGATGAACGCTTTGCGATGGACCATGGTGAAGATGAGGAAGAAAACGGTGAGTACCGCAAAGCCGATGGCGGCGCGCGCGGATCCCTCGAGGAGCGAAACACTGGCGATCAAGGTGAAGAGTCCGCCAAAGATGCGCGGCGGGAAATTCCAATCGGGACGGGCTTTGCGCAGCAGGAGTTCAAGTGTCAGGAAGATCAGCGCCAGCCCAAGCTGTTGATAGCCTGCAAAGACCTGCGCTTTGGCAAGGAAGGGCAGGTTAAAGAAGGCGATGTAGGCAGCCGTGAAACTGAGCAATGCCAGCGCCCACAGCCATCCGCGCGGACGGATGAAATGCAGCGCGCTGTAGACCAGCGTGACGAACAGCGCGGCGCTGAACCCGAGGGTGGCGTTGTGGTTGAATCCGCTGATGACGGCGAAGCCCAGGACGGGGATGGATGCCAGCAAAAGGGGCAGGCTGTATTTGCGCGCAGCCGGTAACCTGCTGATGATCTCACTGGCGGCAGACAGGCCCAGCCCCCAAAGCGCGAAGAGGACCGTATTTGCCAGGTCCCCTGCATCAAAGGCAGAGCCGGCCAGCCAGGGGATGAAAATAAGCGTCCCGGCGGCCAGCCATGGAAAGAGGAAAAAGGAATAGAGCAGGTCCGAGAAAATGTAAAACACACATGCCAGACCCCAGGCAAGGGCGAGCAGCAGATGCCAAAGAGGCGAGGTATACAGGTCGCTGCCCAGACCCTGAAGCATGAAGATGGTTTGGAATGTGCCCAGCAGGCCGATCTGCAATAACTGCGCAGCAAGGAATAAGGGCAGGGCGAACTTTGCATCCCGCCACTTTTTGAGCAGCCAGACGCCCGCCAACCCCGCGAGCGCGGCAAAGCCGGTTATGGCGGCAAAAAATTCAGGCTGTGCGCCAAAGATGTCACCGATGCGGTAGAACGCCGTGCCCAATGCGGCAAAGGCTGTGATGCTGAACAGGCGCGAGGTGTACAGCCAGGTCCCGCCGCCCCAGATGACTGTCATAAAGAGACCGACCACCACCCAATACACCGCGCTCCACGGCGTGGAGAGGTTCAGCGTGTCCTCGACTACGTTGGCGGTGATGGGCAGGAAAAAGGAAAAAACAATGAAGAGCGCAAAACTTGGCTGGGGAAGTCTCTTGCGGATGGCGACGGAGAGTCCGCCAAAGACGAGCGTGCCCAGAATAAGCAGCGGGAGGCGGAAGACATCTACAAATGCGCCCAGGATGGCGGCGGAAGCGACCACAAAGAAGGCGCCGAGATACAACGAGATCTTGATGTTCGCTTCACTGAGCAGGTTTTGCAGCAGTGTGGCTCGCGGAAGGCTTTCTTCGCCCTGTGAAGATTCTGACGTGGGCGTTTTATCCGCGGGCTTGTCCTGCGCTGAGTCGCTGGGCGCAGGCGCGAGGTCAAAGTCGTAACGGCGGCGGACCAGATCCGCTTTTTGACTTTCCAGGATGCCGAGTTTTTCCCACTCGGTCAGTTCCTGCAAAAGAACGCGGCGGCTGTTTTTATCCACCTTGTTGAAATGCCTGCGGACGTTGCGCTGGGCTGGCAGGTCAAGCGCGGCAAGCGCCTCCCTGCGGATGGCTTCATCCGCGTCGTTAAGCGCCAGTTGTTCGAGTTCGTTGCGGACGGCTTCACTGCTGTATGCAAAGGTTTTTAATTGCGCGAGGGCGCTTAGGCGCCGGGCGGCATCTGCGCTTTGCAGTCCGCTGAGAATATCCTTGAGGATGTCTTCCGGTTTTTGAGATTCGCTTTCAGCCATGTTCTTCCCTGTGCCAGTTTTTTGCTTAAAGATGAGGAGGAGTATTTCCCGGACCTTTTCCGAAATCACTTATAAGCACCGTCCCGAAGGATTATTTCGAGGTTTTTGCGCGTCTAATGACAACCTTCGGGACGTTTTTTCTAAAACCCGATAAAGTCTCCTGATCATTTTAACCCTGAACTGGCGGAGATGTTTCGGTGATCATAAAAAAACAGGTCACGCTTCGAACGTGACCTGTTGGCTTATTTCAAAACAACTCCACTGCGCGGCGGGATGGTAACCTGATTGCCAGAGATGGAAGGCGTTCCGAACAACACGTAGGGCTTTTTTGCGGATGGGAGGGTGATGGTTCTCTCTTCCCTTGCAGTGTTGAATGCAACGGTGATGTTTTCAGCGCCGTATGAACGCGAGTATGCCAGCACCTCGCCATCGGCATGGACCCGTTTGTAGTCGCCGCGCCGCAGGGGGACATATTTCGTCCGCAGCGCAATGCAGGACCTGGCGTATTCAAGCAGGTCTTTATCCCATTTTCTTTCATCCCAGGGGAAGGATTTGCGGCAGTCGGGGTCATGCCCGCCATCCACACCGATCTCGTCGCCGTAGTAAATGCAGGGTGCGCCGGGGATGGTGCACATCAACAGCCAGGCCAGTTTGAGCGCATCCCGGTCTCCGCCGGCACTCGAAAGAAAGCGCGGGGTATCGTGGCTGTCGAGCAGGTTAAGCTGCGCATAGGTAATATCGTGCGGATACAGGTGCAGCAGACGGTCCAACTCGTTGGCGGCGTCATAGGCTTTGATCGGATGGATGCGGTCTTTCAATCCGCCCGCATGCTGAATGACCTGATAATCCAGGCTGTCCGCTGCAAAGAAATTTAGGGCCAGCGCAGTGACCGGGTAATTCATCACCGCATCGAACTGGTCACCCTGAAGCCAGCGCTGCGCCTCATGCCAGATCTCGCCCACGATGTAAGCATCGGGATTGATGGCATGGACGCGGCGGCGGAACTCGCGCCAGAATTCGTCGTCGTTGATCTCGGCGGGAACGTCCAGCCGCCAGCCGTCAATGCCAAATTTGATCCAATATTCGGCCACGTCAAACAGGAAATCACGCACGGCGGGTGTGTCGGTATTGAACTTTGGCAGGGCGGGCAAATTCCACCAGGCTTGATAGCCGATGGCGTGCAGACTTGCTTCACCGTTATGCAGGGCGTGCAATTCACCTGTGGCAGGGTATGCGCCCCAATGGCGGCGCCCCTTGAGCCGCTCAGGATCGAAATAAAACCAGTTCACATACGGAGAGCCTTCGCCGTTTTCCAGCACATGGTGGAACTGCCAGAAACCGCGCGAGGCATGATTGAACACGCCATCCAGCACGATGCGAATTTCCCGTTTATGCGCCTCCCGGATCAATTTTTTAAGCGCGTCGTTCCCGCCCAGCAGGGGGTCAATTTGATAGTAGTCGTAGGTGTGATATCTGTGGTTGCTGGCCGAGGCAAAGACCGGGTTGAAATAAATGGCAGTAATGCCAAGCTTTTGCAGGTAATCCAGTTTTTCGATCACGCCGTGCAGGTCGCCGCCTTTAAAGCCATGGACCGTAGGAGGGGAGTCCCATGCTTCGAAGGGCAAATTAGCCGAAGGGTTGTGCCTGCTTTTTGCAAAGCGGTCCGGAAAAATCTGATAAAAAACTGCATCTCTTACCCAGCTGGGAGTCGTCATTGTATTCCTCGTTATTTAGGATCGAATTTTAAAACGATCATTGCATAGGGCGGCAGGGCTGCAAAAGGTTTGTACTTTTGCAGCCGGTCTTGGGTGACCTCTGGCGCATCCACCTGCTCTGTGCCAAAGACAGCAGAGACACGGTAGGCGGATCCTGCCAGCCCGGCCTTATCGAGCGGAATATTGTAATCGTCAATCGCCTGGTTCGAGAGATTTGTTAATATCAGGAATATTCCATATTTATCCGCCCGCACGGCCGTGTACACTGAAGGTTTATTCGATTTTAACATAATTAATTCGCCTGTTTGCAGGGTGGGAACCCTGTTTCGTAATTGAATCAATGCGCGGTAATGTTCCAGCAGTGAATCGGGTTTGGCGGTTTGCGCGGCAACATTGACAACGGCAAAATCACCGGCAGGAGAGCGCCAGGGACGCGCTGTGCTAAAGCCCGCGTTGGGTCCCGAAGTCCACTGCATGGGCAGGCGGATATTTTCATCCGGCTTCTTTCCCATCATGCCGATCTCCTCGCCGTAATAGATGAAAGGCACTCCAGGTGAAGTGAGCAGCAGAAAAGCCGCAAGTTTGGCCTTGTCCACATCCCCGCCCAGTTGGGACAGGATGCGTTCCTGGTCATGATTGGTCAGGAAACTCGCGTATTGATGATCCGGGATGGATTTTTCACTGGTGACGAGGGTCGCTGCCAGATACCCTGCCCGGCCGCTATCCGCTGATTTGATAATACTGGCTGCCAGTTGAAAATTGAACGCCAGGTCAAACTGGTCGTTTTTGATGTAGCTGGCGAGGGTGTTAAAACCGTCACCGAATAATTCGCCGACAGTGATCGCCTCTGGATTATTTTTTTTGTACGCGGGATAAAATTCATTCTGATACCAGAGGTGGGTGGCCTGGGTGTTGTCCTGTTTTGCCCCATCTTCGATCAAGTGCTTGGCGGCATCCAGGCGGAAGCCGTCCACGCGCATGTCTGTCAGCCAGAAATTGGCGATCTTTTTCATCTCTGCGGTGACAGCCGGGTTGGCGTAATTTAAGTCAGGCATGAAGGCTTCGAAGATGCCATAGTAGTAGCCGCTGGTTGATGGATGCCAGACCCGCTCGCCCCAGGGACCCTTATATTGGGGGTCTGTCTCGGTCCAGATGTACCAGTCACGATATGCAGAGCCGGGGTCTTTGGCTTCCTTGAACCAGGGATGCTTGTCTGAGGTGTGGTTGATGACGAGATCAAGGATGATGCGGATGTCCCGTTCATGGGCTTCCGTGACCAGATTTTTGAATTCATCCATTGTCCCATATTGTGGATTGACGGCGTAATAATCCGTCACATCGTAGCCGTGATAGGAGGGGGAGGGAAAGACGGGCATGAGCCAGATGGCGCTGATGCCTAGTTCGTCCAGATAATCAAGTTTTTGGGTGACGCCGTTGAAGTCCCCGATGCCGTTCCCGTCGCTGTCGTAAAACGATCTTACGAAAATTTCGTAGAACACGGCGCTGTCCCACCACTGCCCAAGTGTGGATTCCGCGCGAGGTGTTGCATCAGCGGTTGGACCTGCAATGCAGGAAGGGAGCAGGGCAAGGATGAGGAGCGTGGAAAAAAACTGTTTGATCATGAGTTGTTTTTCAAAGGAGAGGACCAGAGCGGGGGATCCAATGCCTGAAATGATCCTTGTTCGTCACAGTCCAGCTCTGATGTATTTATTTTTTTTGAAAAAAAATAATCCCCTCCTTCTCCAGGAAGGAAAGGGATCATTGGTTGGGGAAACCCTATCCTTTTACGCTGCCGAGCGTGAGGCCCGAGATGAGCCACTTGGATGAGTACAGGAAAAGCGCCATAACAGGGATGGCGATCAGGACGGATGCGGCGGCGAATTGACCCCATGAAACCGTGAATTGCTGCGCAAAGGTGAAGATGCCCAGTGGCCAGGTGAAGATCTCATTCTTTTGCAGGACCACCCGCGCCACCAGATACTCGCTCCAGCCGCCCATGAACGAGAAGAGGAAGGCGATCGCAAGCGCGGGCGTGGAAAGCGGCAGAATGATCTTGGTGAAGACGGTGACGCGGCTTGCGCCGTCGATCAGCGCCGCTTCCTCCAGGTCAACGGGGATGGTGTCGTAATAACCTTTGAGCGTCCAGATCGTAAGCGGCACCGAGGTGACAGCGTAGGCAATAATGAGCCCGAGCGAGGTGTTGATCATTTTCAACTTGGCGATCATAATGAACAGGGGCAGCAATAGCATGCCCGCGGGGATCATTTGCGTGGTCAGCAGGAATACAAGGCCTGCCTCGCGTCCCGGGAAGCGAAAGCGTGAGAAGGCGTACGCGCTGATCGCCGCGAGGATGACGCTGATGACAGAAGTGACCGCCACGACGGAGATCGAGTTCCAGATCCAAAGGAAGAAATCAGATTGGCGATTTTTTTCAGGATCGCCGAACAGGACTTCCTTGTAATTATCGAGAGTGGCGTTTTCTGGAATGATCCGCAGGTCTGTGGTGAGCAGCGTGTCATTCGGGCGCAGGGAGATGGTCACCACGCGCAGGACGGGGTAGACGGCAATGATACATGCAACAATAAGGGTGGCGTGGATCATGAGGGTCTTGAAGGGACTGTCACCGCGTGAACGATGGAAAAACCAGCCAAAGAAGCGGGATAATGGATTGTTAGACATGGGATGCTCCTTATTCGGTCGCAGACTTAAGTCCACCGCTGGATTTGAGATAGAAAAGGGTGAACACAAAGAGAATGGCAAAGATCACAAGCGCGAACATGGCAGTGAAGCCGTAGCGATAAAATTGGAACGCGGCTTTATACATGGAGGACACAAGGATGTCCGTTTTTTCCTGTGGACCTCCCTGTGTGATCAGGTAAATAATGTCGAATTTGTTGAATGTCCAAACGACGCCCAAAATAATGGCGGGGGTCAGGACGGGTCTGAGCAGGGGCAGGGTGATGTTGCGGAATTGCTGCCAGCGGCTTGCGCCGTCAATTTCGGCCGCTTCGTAATATTCCTGTGAGATGCTTTGCAGACCGCCGAGGATGATGACCGACATGAAGGGGATCCCCAGCCAGATGTTCGCAAGGAGAACGGAAACAAACGCCCAAACCGGATCCTGTTTCCAACTGACGGGGCCGATGGTGGCAGCCAGCCAGGCAAAGCCATTCCCGATCCCGACAATGTTTTCTGTGTTCTGACTGACGGTTGTCAGCCAGGTATTAATGTTTCCAAGGATAATGTTGAACATGCCATAGCGGCTGTCAAATTCATTCCGCAATGCCATCGCAGCGATGGTGGTCGGAATGGCCCAGGGGATGACCAGCAGCGTGCGGTAAAAGCCTTTGAATCTAAGCGGCCTGTTGAGCAGGATGGCCAGTCCCATGCCGCCCAGGGTGTGAAACGTGACGTTGATACTTGTCCACAGGATGGTGCGCCAGAAAACCTCAAAGAATTTTGCGTCCTTTGCCACACTGCCTGTGAATAAAGCCTTGAGATTATCCCAGCCATAAATAAGACCATATTCAGCATTCTTGGTCGCCTGGGTGCCAAGGGATGCATTTGAGAACGCAAGTTTGATCTCGAAAAGAAAGGGGTAAATGATGAGGAAGAGCGTGCCGATAAACGCCGGCATGATCAACAGGTACGCCAGGCCCACCCGGCTATTTTTTGATCTGCTGGTGAATTGAATGACCGCATACAGCGCCAGGATGCCGAGCGATAAAATGATGCCCGCGATTATTTTGCCGGAGTCTTTGGCCGCGATCTTTGAACTGATGAGGGATTTTTGAAGATCTGTGAACAGGTCAAGGGGCATGTAAACAAATTTGCTGAAAGCGCTGTCGCCAAGTTTGATCAGGTCGGTCAGATCGAAAAAGTAGATCACGACTGTCAACGTTAAGAGCCCCAGCACAATTTGGATGGCCCTGGTGATGATCCTGGAAGTTTGGTTAAGCGGCTCACGGAAGAAAATCTGGTAAAAATAAATTTCGATGATCGCAAGACCCCCCAGAATTGCAAAAAGGAAACTGCCAATTTCCTGGAGACGTTCAACCACGATTTTGCTATTTAATGTGATGCCAGCTGCAAAGGGGGTAATTAATGAGGACAGGACAAAATAAATCGAGGCAAGTACGGCAATCCATAAAATCGCTGGCAGGTTTTTTCGCAGGAAGTTTTCGTTTTCCATGTTAACCTCTGGTATTTATCAGGAAGCGGGGTTTGCTGTGAGATCCTGGAAAAGATCGTCGAATCCCAGGAACATTTGAGGGTGTCTATCAGATGAAATAAGCTGGAGAGCATGTTTCATGCTCTCCAGCTTATTTTTGGAACTAAAAATTATGGGGTTGTGCCGAGGGTGGCAACACAGGCGTCAGCGGCTTCCTGAGCGGCAGGAGCGGCGTCAGCAGGGGTAACCGTGCCAGCCATCACGCCTTCGAGGTTCGGGCGCCAGGCATCCCATGCGCAGCGCATTTCGGGAGCGGCCGGTTGACCGCGGCCCACAGCGAGGTCAGCCATGGAGCCGGCGAGGATCGGGTCGCTGGCGATGCTGGGGTCCTTCGCAATTTCAACATTGGAGGGCAGGCGTTTGAATTCATCCAGCCATTTCTTTTGAATGTCGGCGGAGGTCATGTAGGTAATGAACGCGGTGACAGCTTCCTGGCGGGCGGCATCATCAAGAACAGCATTGGATACCATGAAGTACTTGCCGGCGGTCATTTCGGTGTAGGGCTGGCCGTTGATGGTGGGAACCGGGGCAACGCCCAGGTTGTCACCAATGGCGGTTGTGTAATCGCCAAGAGACCAGTCGCCGTTGATGATCATGGCAGCTTTGCCTTCCTTCATCAGGGTGTCGGCGCAGGCATAATCACATTCCGCGGGAACAACACCGTCGGTCTTGAGAGAAGCCACAAAGGTCAGGTAATCAACGAAAGCCTGGTTGTCGAACTGGGGCTGATCATTCTCATCGAGAGGCCAGCCGCCGAAAGCGCCATAGAAGCCGGCGCCCCAGAAGGGTTCATTTAAGTTGTAGGCAAAACCCTGAACATCACCCGTGGTGAGTTCCTTGGAGACGGTGATCAATTCTTCGAATGTGGCAGGGGGTTCGGCGATCAGGGATTTGTTGTAGATCAACATCAGGTGATTGCCGTAGTTGTCAGGAACGCCCCAGAGGGTGCCGGCAACTTTAGCCGGGTCGAGGGAACCGGGGAAGAACTGACCAAGGAAGGCCTCATCGAACAAGGCATCAACGGGTGCAATGATCTCGAGGGTGCTGAAAGGACCAGCGAAGTCATTGGGAACGCGGACTACATCAGGGGCAGCTTCGGCGAGGGAAGCGGTCTGGAACTGATCGCGCAGTGCTTCGTTCTCGTAGTGGGTGCGCTCGACGGTGATGTTCGGGTTGGCTGCCTGGAAGTCGGCGATCAGGCCGTCAATGAACACATCCACGTCTTCGCCTTCCTGTTCCCAGAATGTAATGGTAATGGGTTCAGCTTCGTCCATGGGTGCTTCGGTGGCGGCAGGTTCTTCAACGGCGGGTTCTTCGACTGCGGGGACTTCGGCAGCCGGTGCTTCCGTGGCGGAAGCGCCGCAAGCCGTGAGTGCCATGCTGGCAATTACCAACAGGCTGATTAACAAACTAATTTTTGTTTTCATTCATCTTCTCCTTGAAAATTGGAAAGTTTTGATTTATGTTTCTTGAACAGATCAGCGTAATTTTATGGTTTGGTCGGGGAGCAGGGTACCACCTCCTTTTATTTAATGGCTAACGCCTGTTTTGTACCTGGCGTGAGAATATCCCTGGAAGCGGGATGTTTCTTTTCAATGATGTCATGGATGGCAATATTAACCGCCTGTACAGCGGCGCCTGTTAAAGAAGAGCGCCTGCCAAGCATGGCGGTTGTAATGTGCAAGCCTTGTTCCAGTGCAAGCAGGGATCGTTCGCGGACAGCCTGACGGATCGAGGTTGTCAACATATCACCGGATAGGGCAACACCGCCCCCGATGACCACGGCACCCGGGTTGAATAGATTGACAAGTCCCGCAATGGCAATTCCAATGAAGGTGCCGGCGCGCATGATGATCTCCTGGGAGGGCAGGTCACCACGGCGGGCGGCTTTGGATACTTCCTGAGCCGTCAAATTTTCGATCGGAATAGCGGAAAGCAAGGTGCGCTTGCCTGACTCAACCATTTTTTTTGCCTGCTGTGCAATGGCGTTGCCGCCTGCAAAGGCTTCCAGACAGCCATGATTTCCACAGGTACAAAGCGGTCCGTTTTCATCAATTGTGATGTGTCCGATCTCGCCGGCGGAGCCTGTGGTGCCGCCATAGATCTGTTGATCAATGATCAGCCCTGCCCCAATTCCGCTCCCGACCTTAATGAAGGCCAGGTTTCGCTCTCCACGACCGGCACCATAGGCCCATTCGCCCAATGCCCCCAATTCGGCATCGTTGTTAAGTGAAATGGAGCATCCCCATTCCTTTTCCAGGGTGTCACGGATCGGGTATTTATCCCAGCCTGGCATGATCGGGGGGGAAATCACCATGCCGGCATCTGTGATCACTGGACCAGGCACCCCAATACCGACAGCCATCACTTGCGACAGGTTAAATCCACACTCTTCCAAAAGTGTATTCAAGCCGTGGCTGACTTTCGCCAGACATACCTGAGGTCCCTCCCGGATATCAAGCGGCAGGTATTTTTCGCCAATAATTTTTGCAGAAAGGTCTGCAAGGGCAATATTCATGTGGGTGGCACCCATATCCACTGCCGCCACCATTCCGCCTTTTGGGTTGATCTCCAATACCACTGGGGGACGTCCGTTTGGAGCGGCACGGCTCTCTGCTTCCAGGATAACCCCGTTTTCGAGCAGATCATTAACGATCATGGTTAACGCGGCGCGCGTTAAACCCATACGTTCTGCAAGTTCTGTCCGTGAAATGCCATTGGATGCAAAACGGATCAGATCTACTGCAGAATGTTTGTTAAAATTCTTTATATTTTGATTAGCGGGGATCCAATAAAACACAATAAATACGCCTACGTTTTCCAGTTGCAATTATTATTCTATGCTTAATAGTAGCACAAATCCATATTTAATCAAGTGTTTTAACAAAATGAAACCTTAAAATTATGACACTTAATTTACCTTCTGGCATAAATGGCTTTTTGGGTTTTGTAATAATCTGCGGGAAATAATCAAACCTTGATTAAATGATTAGAGGTTGGCGCGTATGTTTTGCGCCAACCTCTAATGAAGGTTACCCGGGGATTATTTATCGAATTGCGTTTTCGGTTTCTGCATCAAAGATATGGAACTTGTCCATATCGAAGATCATTGCGGCAGAATCGCTGACGCGCAGTTTCGAGCGCGGGTCAACACGCCCAACATATGAATTCTTGCCGCTGACGAGGTACAGGAGGGTTTCATTGCCCATCAATTCGGTTACATCCACTTTGGATGTGATCTTTTCGGCCAGGATGTTTTGCGGGGCAAATTCGGGGTCATGGATGTTTTCGGGGCGAATGCCGAAGACAACGCTCTTGCCGTCCATGCTCTTGTAGGGCGCGGCGTGCTTGTCGGGAATCGCAACTTTGAAATCGCCTGTGTCCACCAGCATTTTGTCGCCTTCCTTGACCAGTTTGGCAGGGAAGAAGTTCATGGCGGGTGAACCAATGAAGCCGGCCACAAACAAATTGTTTGGATAATCATACAAATTTTGCGGTGTATCCAGCTGCAGCAGTTTGCCTTTGTTAATGACCGCGATCCGGCTTGCCATGGTCATGGCTTCGGTCTGGTCGTGAGTCACATAGATGAAGGTGGTTTGCAGGCGTTGGTGAAGTTTGCTGATCTCGGCGCGCATCTGTACGCGCAGTTTGGCGTCCAGGTTGGAGAGCGGCTCATCGAACAGGAATACTTTTGGTTCGCGCACGATCGCGCGTCCCACTGCCACACGCTGGCGTTGACCGCCGGAGAGCTGGCGCGGCTTGCGCTGGAGCAGGTCTGTGATACCAAGGATCTCAGCAGCATCACCAACCCGGCGCTTGATCTCCTCTTTTGGAGTCTTGCGCAGCTTTAAGCCGAACGCCATGTTATCGTACACCGAAAGGTGAGGATATAACGCGTATGACTGGAAGACCATGGCAATATCGCGATCTTTGGGCGCAACATCATTTACCACGCGGTCACCGATGATGATCTGTCCATCTGTGATCTCTTCCAGTCCAGCCAACAGGCGCAGGGCGGTGGTTTTGCCGCAGCCTGAGGGGCCAACCAGCACAAGGAATTCTTTATCCTCAACTTGGATGTTGAGGTCTTTGATGATCATCAGATCACCAAATTTCTTAAAAACGTTCTTGTATGTAACACTTGCCATGGGAAAATCCTCCAGTCATTAGAGTATAGTGACTTGATTATAAATCCCATTGGCTGTTTTGGCCAATGGGATTTATCAGAATTTCCATGGCTGAAGTTGATCAGGCGCGGGCAGGCGCGGCGGGTTTTCCGAGTTGAGCTGATTCTAGCAATGCCAGGATAACGGCCACATTGGCGCGGCTGTCTTCATGCGAAATGCGCGGCGCTTTTTTCCCTGTGATCGCGTCGCACATGTCTTCCACTTCACCCAGGTACAGCTCATTTCCTTTGATCTTTATCTTTTCCTGTTTGTCTCCATGGGAAAGATAAATTTCAGCCGTTTTTCGGGGCTTGAAGGGGTTGGGAATACTCAATGATGCATTGGTACCCACGATCTCGATCATGGAACGGTCCGGGGATCTAAATCCGCTGTCAAATTGGGCATGAATTCCGCCTTCGAATCTCATCTGGCCGATGAAAGAATCGTCAGGTCCATTTTCACTTTTCACCTGCCAGCCAAATACTTCAAGCGGCTCGGTGCCAACGATCATCCGCGCGTAGGATATGGGGTAGCAGCCGATGTCCCAAATGCTGCCGCCGCCCGTCTCCTGCTTTGATCGAATATCGCCTTCGCGGGTCAGGGTAAAGGTAAATGAACCTTTGATGAGCTGCAGTTTTCCCAGCACACCGCTGTCCACCATTTCCTTGACCTTTAAGGTTTGTGCATGATGGCGATACATGAAAGCCTCAGCCAGTACTCTGCCATTATCATGCGCGGCCTGACTCATTTTGTCCACATCGGCAGTTGTCAGTGCGAAAGGTTTTTCACACAGCACATGTTTTCCGGCGCGCAGCGCCTTGATCGTCCACTCAGCGTGCAGGTGATTGGGTAATGAGTTGTAGACCACATCAATTTCAGGGTCGGCGAGCAGGGCTTCGTAACTGCCATGAGCGCGCGGAATGTTCCACTCGCGGGCATAGCTTTCAGCTGAGGAAATACTTCTCGAAGCAACAGCCAGCAGCCTGGTCCGTTTTGAGGCGCGCAGGGGTTTGATCAAGGCTCGATTTATTTTTGCGGTGGAGAGCAATCCCCAGTTAAGTATTTTGTCCATTTGAGATCCTTTTTAGAAGAGTTATGATCGAGATGAGCAGGATGGCCAAAAAGAGTATGATGACCGAGAATCCTGTTTGCAGACCGAAGAGGTCGCTGCCCCACGCCATGGACCAGGGACCAATAACGCCGCCAAGCCCGGCAAAGGTAAAGAGCACACCGAGAATTGTATTCCCGTTTTCCGTGTGTGTATCAGAGACGGCGGCTGTGATGGTGGGGAAGATGATGGAAAAGAAGAAACCTGTCAGGGGTAGAAAGAAGGCCATCTCTTTGGGACCGAATAAGCCGGCAACAACACAGAAGATGCTGCCAATGGTCATGATAAGTATGGAACGTAAATAACCAACGCGGTGAACGAAGAATCCGCCGATCAAGCGCCCGATCATGAGCATGGCAAAGAAGAATGACATGGATTGATTGCTGGCGGCTACTGGAATGTTGTGAAATTCCTGTAGAAAGGTGACCAGCCAGGATGCGATCCCGATCTCTGCTGCGACATAAAAGGTAATTGCAACATAAAACCAGGGCAAATGTCCTTTGAATGCGATTTGCGGAATGTGGCGGAAATCAAGCTGCGCTTTTTCTTCGGCTTTTGGAAAACGCAGGAAGATAAAAATAAAAACGAACAGGGCGATCAGCAGGATGTCCCAGCGATAGATCACCCGCCAGGAAACACTTATGCTTAATAGCCAGCCTGCAAAGAGCGGCGCAAGGAGTGATCCCAATCCATGCAGGACTGACATGAGGTTAAGAAAAAGCCCCTTGTGTTCATGGTGCAAACTGACGATGATGGCATTGGGGCCAAGTTCGAGCGCACCCAGGCCCATCCCAAGTATGAAGAGCGATCCGGAAAGCAGGATGGCAGATTGAAAAAAGCTGTATCCACCAACACCGATCCCCAAAAAAACGCCGGCCAGAATGATGACACTTTTCAGTCCAAAGCGGTCAGCGAGAATGCCTGTGATCAGGGTGGCAATGAGAAATCCCAGATATTCGCCGAAGAAAATGTTCCCGCCTGTGCCGTAGCTAATATTCAGCTCCGCAAGCATGGCTGGCAGGGTGGGGCCTTTGAGGTTGTCAGTGAATCCAAAGACGAAGAATGAAAGGAAGCAACCAGCTGTGAGAAGGAAAATTGTAATTTTGGAAGGTTTGATCTGCATGATGAGGGAAATTATACCCACGACGGTCATAAATTACGCTTTTTTTCAAGGTGGAAAGCGCAATTTGTGACTGTAGGCATTATATAACGGGTCTGGTCTCACAAAATGAAACCAGACCCGTATCTTATGTTTATCAGCCGCCTTTGGGAAAATAAAAACGCGAAGCGTCCGCGCGGTTAATTGGTTTGTGAAAACTTTGAAAGTCTCTTGAATTGAGCAGATAACGACGGATACAGATCACGATAGATCGGGTAGAGTTCATTATAGATCGCGCTGTTCTGTCCTGGTTTGGTGGTGCCGGTGATCTGGATCACTTTCTCGCAGGCTGAGCGCACATCCGGGAATGTCCCTGTGCCAACAGCCGCAAGCAGGGCTGCGCCGTAGGCGGCACCTTCCTCAGATGCAACCGTTGTCAATTCAACTTCCAAAATATCTGCCAGGATCTGCCGCCAGAGCGGGCTTTTTGCTCCGCCGCCTGTAACGCGCACTTCTTTGATCTGTGCCACACCGGCATTTTTTATTAATTCGAAGCTGTCCCTCAATCCGAAAGAAACGCCTTCGATGACAGAGCGGGTCAAATGGGGCAGGGTGTGACGCACTGTCAGCCCAACGAAGGCTCCGCGGGCAAGCGGGTCGGGGTGAGGTGTGCGCTCCCCGGTTAGATAGGGCAGGAAGAGCAAGCCGTCACTGCCAGGTTGAATATTGGCTGCAGGTTCAAGCAGTTGATCGTAACCCGTTTTTGGAGCAAATGTATCCCGGTGCCAGCGCAGACTTCCCGCTGCTGAGAGCATTACTCCCATGAAATGCCATTTGCCAGGCACAGAATGACAAAATGCGTGTAACCGTCCGTTTGGTTCGATGGCCGGCGTATCGGTAGTGACGAAGACTACACCAGAAGTTCCAAGGCTGAGCGAAGCCACGCCAGCGGTGACTGCTCCTGTGCCGACTGCACTGGCGGCTTGATCTCCTCCGCCAGCGATCACAGGGGTGTTAACAGGTAAGCCGAGTTCGCCAGCCACTTTGGGCAGCAATGTGCCAGTGATATCCGTCCCTTCAAAGACTTTTGGAAGATATTCAAATGGAATACCAAGCGCAGATAATACTTCCGGCGACCAGGTTCGCTTTTCCAGGTCAAACAGAATGGTACCCGCTCCATCCGCGCAGTCAATGGCGAATTCACCCGTCAATTTGTAGCGCACGTAATCTTTTGGAAGCAGTATGTGACGTACGCGTTTCCAAATTTCCGGTTCGTTTTCCTGCACCCACAGGATCTTTGGGGCGGTGAAACCTGTCAGTGCGTCATTTCCCGTGATCTGGATCAGTTTTTCGCGGCCAAGCTTTAGGCGGATGGTGTCGCATTGTGCGGCTGTGCGTTGATCGTTCCACAAGAGAGCGGGGCGGAGTACCTGGCCTTCTTCATCCAGTAACACCAGCCCGTGCATTTGTCCGGTCAGTCCAATGCCTTTTACAGCGGATGGATCCACGTTTGTTTTTGCAAGTACCTGGCGGATACTCTCAACGGTGCCATGCCACCATAGGGATGGAGATTGCTCGCTCCACAAAGGATGGGGGGTCTCATATGAATATTCATTCGAAGCCACGCCTAATACTGCCCCATGCTCATTCATCAACAGGGCTTTGGTGGCAGTGGTTGATGAGTCAATGCCAATAAAATATGTCATTTTGATTCCTCCAATTTTAGAGTGGGTTTATACCTGCGAATGTTTGTGTTTGTTGGAAAAGTCAGCCGGAGAACCCGACCTGCTGGTTAATACAAATAAGCAAATGCCGCTAATTTTCCAAGGATCGATCGTGCAACTTGTTGGTTAACGGCATTTGCTTAAAAAAGTAACGGTTTTTTTATGGAACTTAACGAGTGCCCAGTAACAAATCAATTGTGAGTTGGTCGAGGCGCTCGTATTGCAAGCCGCGGGAACTGATGGCTGCACGGTCAAAAGGCTGAGACATGAGTGACCTGGCCTTTTCAGTAGAGTATTTGCCAAAATATTGATCCATTGAGCCATCGTCAGCATTGACTTCCGCCAATATTGCCTGAATTTCCTTGTCGGCATTGAACTGGGCGGCTTTCTCTTTCAGCATCAGATAGGTGCGCATGCAGCCACGGGCGAAGTCTTTGACGCCCTCGTAATCTTCCGTGCGGTAGGCGTGTGCATCAAAATGTCGGGAACCGGCGTATTTGACATCCTCAAGGAATTTAACAAGGTAGAAGGCAGCTTTGATATCCCGGGAACCGAAACGCAGATCCTGATCATAGCGTCCGGGATACTGGTCGTTCAGATCAATATGGAAGAGTTTGCCCGCTTCCCAGGCCTGGGCAACTCCATGCATAAAGTTGATGCCGGCCATGTGTTCGTGCGCCACTTCCGGGTTTACACCGACCATCTCGGGGTGGTCGAGGGTTGAGATGAATGCCAGCATGTGACCAGTTGTCGGGTTGTAGATGTCACCGCGCGGCTCGTTGGGTTTGGCTTCCAGTGCAAATTTCAAGTCATATTTTTTATCAAGCGCATATTCACAGAAGAAGTTCATGGCTTCGCGGCTGCGTTTGATGGAGTCCACTGCGCTCTTGCTGGAATCGGTTTCAGTGCCTTCGCGTCCACCCCAAAAGACGTAGGTTTTTGCGCCAAATTCCACACCCAGATCAATGGCATGCAGGGTCTTATGAATGGCGTAGGCGCGCACTTTGGGATCGTTGGATGTAAAAGCACCGTCCTTGAAGATGGGGTCACCGAAAAGGTTGGTGGTTGCCATTGGGACGACGAGTCCGGTGTCAGCCAGCGCCTTGCGGAAGTCCTTCTTGATGGATTCGGCTTCGGCGGGGG
>JAIFNG010000064.1 GCA_020047815.1 Anaerolinea sp. | reverse complement strand
ATGTGCTTGTCTTGCAAGAATCCGAGAGCGGCATTTATGCGGCTGGAAGTTACTACGACTATTTGATGAAAACCGTTGAAACATCCCTGAATAATTTCCTGGCAGATACAACATTCCCTTACACCGAAAGCGCGGGCGGGTTCCCCGGCGGTGGAATGCCGGGTGGGGCACCTCCCGCTGGCATGCGGCCACAAGGAACTCCTCCTGCTGGAATGAATCCCGGTGCCGGTGGCGCGCCAGAAGCCACCTCCACAACCTATCAAACTGTTCAGGAATACATGGATGCGCTGAACAAGGATGGGCAATGGGTCGCCTACGATACCGCGACCAATACCGCCAAAGTCACCAGCCTTGCGGGCTTTGTCAACAGCCAGAAGAATCCATCCAAAAGCGTGGGCGCATTCGACGGTCTGGACCGCGATACGCCGGAGAACAATGTCTTTGGTAACGACGAGAACGATTTCCTACACTTCGACTCTACGCTGGCAAATCTCCTATTTGCCAATCAGGCAACGTATGCAGCATCCTTCGGTTGGGATGCCACCTATGTGGATGCCTACGCAACCGACTTGCAGTCTCTCGATAAATTTGGAAACGGCGTTCAGTACCGCATGAATTCATATAACCCCATGTACTACCTCATGCCTTATTATGAGGGGTATCAAACGTCAACCGTCGCGAAGTATTGGAGAATCAACACCGGCATCAAACAGGGTGACACCGCGACCACCGTCGAAATGAACCTGGCGCTGGCGCTTGAAAACTATGGCGGCGTGGAAGATGTCCGCTTCACAACCGTTTGGGGACAGAGTCATGTCAAGGCAGAGCGCACCAGCGACAGCGACACGAACTTCATCGCCTGGGTGACTGAAATTACGCAGAAGTAATTTACCTGGGTGTGTTACGCCGCCCTTTGTAAATGAATTGAGAAAAAACGTGTAGCGTGTTCCGTATTTTTACGAAACACGCTACACGTTACATTTCACCCCGCCCGCCAGATGGGACGGGTCAAGCAGGTGGGTCCGCCGGTGCCTTTGAATGAAATATCCTGACCTGTATAAGTCCACACTTTAGCGCCTGCTTTTTCAAGGCGCTTTTGCGTTATTGGGTTCCCGTTGAGCATTACACATTGACGCGGAGCTGCTGCGAGTACATTACAGCCGAGTGAGTCATATTCTTCATCAGGTACTTCCACCAATTGAAATTCGCGTTCCAAAAGCCACTCACGGAATGGGACAGGCATGAGGCGCGAGTAGACCACAGCCAGGTCTTTATCCACAATGCTGATAAATGACAGGAGGTGCAGGCAGTCTTGTGGACCGGTCCAATAAGGGAGTTGCACTGGAATGATCTCATCTACAGAATCATGCAGCAGTTCGCGCAGTTGCCGCAAACCTTCGGCATTGGTGCGAAACCCCTGTCCTACAGCCAGCGTGCGTTCATCCACCCAAAGAATATCGCCACCCTCCATTTTGCCACTGCCTGTGATTTGTCCGATCACAGGCACGCCCATTGCCTGTAGATATTTCTCCGCTGCTGCAGGTTCGGGAGCACGCGCTGCCTTGCCCATCCTGCATAAAATTGCGCCGCGTTCCGAGATTACCAGTGGATCATGGACGTAGATCGAGTCAAGACTGGTGGTTTCGTCCAGAGGGACGTAGTGAATTTCAAGATCAAATTGATCCAGGACAGAGATAAACTGTTCATACTCTGCCAACGAATTCCTGAAATCAGGACAGGCGAGATAAGAAAGGGATTGCCACTGTGCTTCGAGATTCTCCTGACTGATGAATGCCTGCTGCGGATGCTTGAGCGCCATTTTGCGAATCGGCGCATACATTGATTGACAGCCAAAAGTTTTCATTTAAATAGTACCTCCGCACCATTGGGGGATCATGTTTGCCACAACTTTTGTCACTGTCATCACTTCATCGAGAGGGACAAATTCATTGACCGCATGAGCCATGCCTACATCGCCCGGACCATAATGGGTCGCCGCAATTTTTGCATGATTGGTGAATAGCCGCATGTCAGAGCCATAGGTCACGCCGCGCATCACAGGCTTGGAGCCAACCACCTGCTGGTGAACGGCACTGAGCTGCAGGAGGAAGGGATGATCGAGCTGAGTCTCGCCTGATTCGAATTGCCCCTCGAACCACTCCACACGCGGCAGATGTTCACGTAACCAGGGGTCCGCAGATGCCGCAAGCCGGATGGTTTCTTCAAATGCGTGCCTCGCCGCCTGGTTGGATTCACCAGGCAGCACGCCCATGCGTCCTTCGGCAATCACTTCTTCGGCGACAGTGGAATGCCACTCGCCGCCGCGCACCGTTCCGATGTTGATGGGTGCAATGTTGTTTGGGTCTTCGTATAGATCATGTTTAAAAGTTCGATGCCGTTCTGCTTCGAGTTGATTAACGGCATTCAGGAGCAGCGCAAATTTCTCGATGGCGCTTACGCCGTACGGCTTCATCGCTGCGTGGATCGACCGTCCTGGCACGGTCAGGCGGAATGTAAGCGCCCCCGATTGCACAGGACAAATTTCAAGGCGCGTCGGCTCCAGCAGGATCACTGCGTCGGCCGTGTACCCTTTGATGATGGTTGTCAGCGTGCCAATGCCGCCGGACTCTTCGCCGATGACACTTTCAATTAAAACATCCTGTGCAGGGCGGTAACCGAGCTGCTGTAACACGTCCACGGCAAAGATGCCTGCACACAGACCTGCTTTCATGTCACAGGAGCCGCGCCCGTATAAACGCCCATCACGGATTGCGCCGCTCCATGGGGAATCATCCCAAAGGGCCAGGTCTCCCACTGGAACCACATCCACATGTCCGTTAAGGATCAGGGAATGCCCATCGCCGGAATTTGTGCCCCGCCAGCGCCCAACCACATTGATCCGATCGGTTGGCGAAAATCCATCGTCACCAAAAGCAGGATGATGCCGCAGGTCGTCAAAATGCGATGGGACAACCTCCACTTCAAGTCCCATGGATCTCAACTTCCCAATGATCAGGTTTTGCACATCATGCTCAAAATTTGGCAGGCTGGAGGCTTGCACCATTTTTTGCAAAAAATCGATCAAGTTTTCACGGGCGGCTTCCACCGCATTGGAAATAAGAGTGGCATCCATAAGGTTTCCTTTTTTGAGTGATGAACCCAGTATACCCAAAATATTCTTTGAGTGTCGTTGAAGAACAACGGGTTCTTTTGCTTTGTTTCGGTTTAAACCTTTTGAGAACTGGTGAGGGTGGAAAAGGGCAAACTCGGATCTTTTATGGCTTTTTCTGTGTGGACCTATGCGCGAACCCAAGCTGTATGTGGAATTACGGGATTCTTGCAGAGTCAGGTTTTGGACCCGTTTGGCGATCTATGCAATAAACTCATTTCCCTGTCAGTGTCCCAATTGTCTTCAAAAAAGTGACTGTCATGCGCGCGGTGGCGCCCCAGAGTAATTCGCCGTCAAAGGGATGGTAGGTGATGAGTGACCGCTCCGAATCACGCAGGAAGAACTCCCAATAATTATTTCGGTCGGAAAGCCACAAGAGGGGGATGGTGAACACACGCGCTACTTCAATGCCTGCCACTTTGAAGGCATATGGGAAGGGGATGACTCCCACCACCGGTGTTACGCGATAACTGCTGATGGTGATCAACTGACTTAGCCGCCCAAGTATTTGTACATCCCCGCGCTGCATCCCTATCTCCTCCTCGGCTTCGCGCAGTGCGGTTTGTTCGGGCGTGGTCTCTCCGTCGTCACATGCGCCGCCTGGAAAGGAGACCTGTCCCTTGTGCGACTGAACGCGGTCTGTGCGGCGGGTGAAAAGTAAATGCCATTCTCCGCCAGAAAAAGCAAGCGGGACCAGAACCGCTGCACATTTCAAGAGGGTGTTCGGTTTTACGGGAATTTCCGCATAACCATCCGAGTCATCTCCATTTTTGCGGGACTCTGTTAACTTTTTTGATATGTATTCCTGTGTGATTTTCATGGGCATGAATTGGAATGCACGGGGGGACCTTTTGAGTGGTACACAGCGGGTTCTAATTCTCGATACTGACTTCGTTTTCCAATTCTCTTCCGCGCGGATCGGTGTTGGGTTCGATCCTGCGGGCGAAGATCAGGTAACCGGTGTGTGCCACCATGCGATCCACCGGCCGGATGCGTGCAGGATCGGCTTTGTAGTGACGCAGTATGACCTCGCATACTTCAACAAATGCAAATTTATGTTTCTTTAAAGCAGTCAGGGTCTTCTCCACCTGGTTGAATGTGGGGATGATCGTGCCGAAGAATCCGCCGGGTTTAAGCGCGGCACGCACCTGCTCAATATATTCATTTGGATACTGAACATCAAGAAAAAAGGCATCTGCGTCAGTCTCATCAAACCCTTCGCGTATATCGCGCAGTTTGAACTCCACCCTTGAGGCAAGCCCCACGCGCTCCACATTTTTCCGGGCAAGGTTCTGTGTGTCGGGTTTTTGTTCGTAGGAGATCACTTGTCCATCTGCTCCGACAGCGGTTGCCATTGCGATCGTGACTGAGCCTGAACCAGTCCCCGCCTCCATCACGCGTTGACCGGGCGCAATTCCCATCATCACCAGAATGTAGCCAAGGTCCTTCGGGTATAAGATCTGCGTGGCACGCGGCAGGTCATTGAGAATATCCGCGATGGACGGCTGTAATAAAAAGAAGGGTGCGCCCGTGTGGCTGAATACCTGCGAGCCGTAAGGCTTGCCGATCAGGTCATCATGCTTAAGCACGCCGCGATGGGTTTGAAGGTCGCCGCCTGATTTTAGTGAAAAAATGAAATGTTTATGCGTCAAGCCGACCAGTTGGGCAAGATCACCTTCACGCGCAGTGGATGAATAACTCATGGGTTTATTGTACCTCCTCAACCCCGGCTTGTTCCTCCTGCTGTAAGGCAGGCAGGGCGGATGAGGACGAAATCCTGATCTTTTTATTGGACGCGAATAACACAAAAAACATTCCAACTCCCAGGATGCTCATACCGCCTGCCATGGCTGGCAGGACTGTATGAAGCCATTCCGGTTTGCCGATGAATTCTCCAACGATCGAAAGCCCCGCCCCCACGGCACAGGCATTCCAGACACCATGAATGGCCACAGCGCTGAAATATGCGGCACAGAGCCGCAGGATGCGTTTCTCGCGAAACGCCGAGACAATCCCCCAGCCGACCAGTCCGGAGGTCATGATGTGCAGTAGACTGGTAAAGGCGCGGACACTGACAATGGCTGACCAGGTCTCGGTTCCGCTGCCGCTTGCGTTCAAACTTTCGATCATGGCAAATGCCGCCCCGCTTAATAACCCCATGGCAAATCCCTGGGTGGGAGATTCCAGTTTCCCCGCAAAGATCCACACCGCCAGTGGCTTAAACAGCTCTTCGATCAACGGTACAGCCACGGCAATAAAGCCGACCACCGCAGCGATCAGGATCGGGTTTGAAATGTAAGGCGCAAGCAATTTCAGGATCGCTTCCTGATCGAGTTCATTTTGAAGCACCGTGCCGAGTCGTCCAAGCTCATGCACAATATCCGGCTGTTGCACGGTAATAAATAGCGCACCGAGAATTATTCCGCCCGCCAACAGGATAAGTTCCGTCACAATAATGATCAGTGGGCTGAGAGTCATACTCAACCCAAATATGGAAAAGACCCGCCAGCGCTGACCAAGATTAATGCCATTTGAGCCGATGCCGAATAAAAGCCAAATGGGTGCAACGATTGCCGGTACAGTCAAGACAGGCAGGGTGAGCCATGCCAGCCAGTCAACTTCTATGAAGACGACTGCCGTGCCAATTGCGATCGACAGGATCACCAGTCCAATGAGTGCCGCTGCCTGCCAGCCCGCAAATGGGAATTGCAATGGTTTCCCGGCTTGTTCGCGTCCCATGGTTTTTTGCAGGACGAACCACGAACACAGGAACAGAACCACGCCTTCAAAACCAAAGTTAAAGGCGCTGATCATTTGCCCGGCTGGATCGCCCGCGTTCGAAAAAAGACTGATCAGCGAATTGACACCCAGACCGAACGCCACCAGCACAGCAGACAATGCACTAAAGCCGAGAAAGATCAGGACCAGCAGGGAACCCCAGTGAATTTTATTTGTTTGCATTATTTCTCTTCTATTTCCACGCTTAGAATTTTATCGCCGGGTTGCAGTACTGCTCCCTGGTCGGGGTCACGCGGTGTTAATTGTTCAGCCACATTCAAGCCGTTAAGCACCTGACCAAAGATGGTGTATCCCCCGTCGAGGTGCGCGGCAGGCGCAAAGGTAATGAAGAACTGGCTCCCGTTCGTATCGGCTCCATTATTTGCCATGCCCACCATGCCAGGCTTGTCAAACTTCAAATCGCTGATTTCATTGTTGAAAAAATATCCGGGGTTGCCCCTGCCCGTGCCGCTTGGGTCGCCTGCCTGTGCCACAAAGCCAGGGATCACCCGATGAAACGTCACACCATCGTACCAGCCCTGCCGCGCCAGGAAGACAAAGGAATTCACAGCCAGCGGCGCTTTGTCTGCGAATAATTGGATCACAATATCACCCTTATCGGTGTGAAGCGTGGCGATATATTGTTTTTGAGGGTTCACACTAAAAGCTGGGCATTGACTGAATTGTTTTTGACCCAGCGCGATCAATCCAACTGCATCACTGATGCTTTGATAATCCAGAAGATAGGATGGTTGCAGCGAGCCATTGATCAGGACCAGAGGCACGGCTGGCAGATTTAACTTCTTTGCCGCATCGTACTTCGACCTCATGCTGGTTGCTGTTTCATCGGCATTAATCGCCGCCTCCAGCCTTGCACCATCCATACCCAGCACGATGGCTTCCTTTATCAGCCAGGCATTGAACGCTTCGGGATTTAGACTTACCCATTCTGTGTGTTTGACGAAAAGCAGGTCATACATTACCCAAAATTTATTTTGTTCATCTGCCGCCAGCGCCGCGAGAACCGCCTTGTCTGATTTGTCGAGAACATCGATCAATGGCAGGGGGCGGAATATAAAGCGCACGTCGTCGTGGTTGCGCATCAACTCCCCGATGATCATTGCCATATTGCGGCAGCCCTCTGCTTGAAAGTCGCAATACTCGACAATGGTCACGGGTGCATCTGCCGGGCCAAAAGAAAAATCCGCCCCGCTGACAGGCGGGAAGTAAGATTCAGTACTTGGCGCGGAAGTCGGCTCGGCGCTGATCGCAGAACAACTGATCGCGGAAGTTGACGTAGCCATGGGTGCAGGTTTTACAGGAACGAGCGTGGGGGTTGGCGTCGCTTGCGCGCCGCAGGCGCTCAGAATAAAAATGGCGATAAAAAATAAAATTGAATAAGAATATGTTTTCATGGAGGTCCTTGCGGCAGGTTGCATTTCCAAAGTACCTGCCCTGGCGGCAAGCGTGATTTACGGAATAACCGCTTTCTTCAGTTGCTCAAAATCTGTCATCCAGGAAATGGTATTGACAAAATCCGCCAGCGACTCGCTTCGGGCGCGCAGGGCACGCACAGCAGGTCCAACAGGGTCCTCTCCCGCTGCGCCGCCGGGGGTATCGGCATAGGCTCCAAAAAATGAAAAATACGCCTGGTTGAGTTTGCGAATTAAATACCCATTATCCAAAAAGACGACGCGGCGCGATTCCATGTAGGCTTCCGCTTCCTCAATTTTTCCGTCTGCCAGCAGGGTATCGGCTGTTATGCGGGTCTCGTGCATCTCGGCGCGGAAATCGAACGGAGGGCGCAAAAAATCACCGGGTTCGGGGTGGTCCAATGGAGCAGAGACCAGGATTGTTTTTCGATGGTAATCAAGGAGCCGGGCATGGGCCAACTCGGGATAAAAGCGTTCAATAACGAGTTTTCCAATTTCATTTCCTGCAATGGATGCCGTCGTCTCATTCATGGTGCGGAGTTCTGGAGTTTCGCCATACAACATTCCCAGCGGGCGCAGCGTGAGATAGTTATGGATCCATTCATGCGCCACCGTGCTGAGGAGCCAGTTCATGTCGGTGCTGCGCATGACCATGGTTGGGTATACACCCACGCCACCGATATTTACAACCAGCGACGACACGTTAAGCCCTTCATCCACACGGCTTTCCAGTGCTGAAATTTCATCAACTGTTAATTCGGTTTCGATGGAGATGTTGGCATTCTGTTCGATGTGATCACGTGGTGAAATGATCAACGCCATGGGCAGCGGGGTGGAGTGATACAAAACCGCTGGTACAGGCTGACCCATCACAGTGAGACCAATATCCGCCAGAACCTGGCTCACCTGCTCTTGCAGGATTGCTTCTGCCAGTGGAGCAAGTTTTGTTTGTCTGGTATATAACCCGGCAAGGTCAGAGCGCAGAGCTTCGGACGCGAGTTCCTTATCCGTGATGGTTGCGTCGGCATAGATTTTTTCGAGCTGGTACTCCTTGTCCAAAATTTGCTGTATGATCTGCAGGTGCTCTGTGATGATCTGCTTTTGGGCAGCGGGGTCAAATATGTGCGGCACGCCAACAGAAGCGGTGCGCAATTTGAGCAGTAAGGCTTCTCCCATCCACGAAAGGTAGTTGAATTCGATCTGGCGCGTATATGCGCGCACCTTCTCCTGCTCATTTGCACTGGATGGTGTGCTGTAACTGAAAACCACTGCAAGGATAAAAATGATGAGTGTCAGCTCAATTCCGCGAACGATCCGTTGAAACATGGGCTGGATTATAACAAAGCCAGGTCTTCCAGCCCCCTGTAAATTAAAGGGCCCCTTTGCTTTGGAATATCGGAGCAGGGTACTCTCTGTAAAAGCCTTTCCAGAAGGCGGATTGACCACTATTGGTCCCATTAGACTTCTATTAATTCGTGCATCCCCCCGCCTTCAAATTCGTATTCTTGAATTAGAATTGACAGGTTATAGAATCTACATATTTCTTACACATTGATTCGATATACTAAGCCCACAACCGCGGAAAAAACGCGGCTTGAACGCATTTTGGAGAACATTTATGAAACAATTTTTTTCGAAATTTTCACGCAGGACCTGGATCATTGCAGGTGTGATCGTGATCGTCCTGCTTGTTGCCGTGTTCCTTGTTGCTCGTAATGGAAACCAGCAGGTCTCTGCATTCCAGACCGCCAACGTGGAACGGGGATCACTGCAGGCGACAGTTGGGGCCACCGGTAGTGTACGCGCCAAACAAAGTGCCGTCCTCATCTGGGAAACAACCGGCATTGTGGAAAAGGTCAATGCCAGTGTGGGAGATAAGGTCGCAAAGAATGAGACACTTGCCAGCCTTGCCAAGTCTTCGCTCAATCAGAGTGTGATCCTTGCCGAGGCCGACCTCTCCAGCGCCGAGAAGGCTCTGGAGGATCTACTGAACTCAGATACAGCCCGCGCGCAGGCATTGCGCACCCTTGATGCTGCAGAAGAAGATTATAAAGAGGCATACGACTATCGTCTTGGGTTGAACGGCAAGATCACGATCGCAGATACCTACCTATTAAACGGCATTCCCAAAGTCCGTTATACCAAAGGCTATGCTGATGAAGAAACCATCGCAGATGCTGACGAAAAACTGGCACTGGCAGAAGCAAAGTTAAATGATGCCCGCCGTAATTATGAACGGGTTAAGGATGGAGTGGATCCTGCTGATGTGGCCGCCGCCGAAGCGCGTGTGGCAGCCGCCCAATCCACGCTCGATATGGCGGGTATCATCGCGCCTTTTGCCGGTACAGTGACCCAATCTGATTCTGCCGCCGGCGACCAGGTCTCGGCGGGTGCGGTGGCATACCGCATCGACGACCTTTCCCATCTTCTGGTGGATGTACAAGTCTCGGAAGTGGATATCAACACAGTGTACATTGACCAGGATTCCACCCTGACCTTTGATGCGGTTCTAGGCAGGTCAGACCCGTACCATGGTAAAGTGGTCAAAGTCAGCCAGGCGGGAGATACGGTGCAGGGCGTGGTCAGTTTCACGGTCACAGTCGAGTTGACAGACCCGGATGAATTTGTCAAACCTGGCATGACAGCCGCGGTTAACATTATTGTTGAGGAAGTAAAGGATATCCTATTAATCCCCAACCGTGCTGTGCGGCTGGTGAACGAAGAGCGTGTCGTTTACCTGCTGGTGGATGGACAACCCAAATCCATTAAGATTTCTCTTGGTTCAACGGATGGGTTAAACAGTGTCCTCGTGGCGGGTGATATAAAAGAAGGTGATCCGATTATCTTGAACCCGCCCTCGATCATGGGGGGGCCGTTTGGAGGCTAGCATGGATTGGGTAATTGAGGCGCGTGACCTCACAAAAACATACAAGATGGGCGAATTCGATGTTCATGCCCTGTGTGGTGTTTCATTTACCATTGCGCGCGGCGAAATCGTCTCCATCATGGGACCTTCGGGTTCGGGAAAATCCACCATGATGAACACCCTCGGTTGTTTGGATAGACCCACCTCTGGCGAATATATCCTGGACGGAGAATCGGTTGCTGACATGAACGACGACCAGCTGGCAAGTGTTCGCAACCGCAAGGTCGGTTTTGTCTTTCAAAGTTTCAACCTTCTCTCGCGCCTGACCGCTGTCGGCAATGTGGAACTGCCATTGCGCTACGCAGGCCTTACCGAAGGACGCCGTGACCGTGCAAAAGCCGCTCTCGAATCGGTGGGACTGGGCGACCGCATGTCCCATCGTCCATATGAACTTTCAGGCGGACAACAGCAGCGTGTGGCGGTTGCCCGCGCCATTGTCAATGACCCTGCCATCATCATGGCAGATGAACCGACTGGCAACCTTGATTCCAAGGTCGGCAAGGAAATTATGAACCTTTTGTTGAACCTGAACAAGGATCGCGGGACGACCCTTATCATTGTCACCCACGATCCTTTGATCGCCGCACAAACCCAACGGGTTATTCGCCTGCGCGATGGCGAACTTGACCTGACCTATAAAGAAGCGGAAGGGAGCAAATAATGAGTTTCGCACAAGCCCTTCTTGAAGCCATCGAAAGTTTGAACGGCAATAAAATGCGCTCCGGGTTGACGGTGCTGGGCATCGTTATCGGTGTTGCCGCAGTTATCGCCATGCTCGCGGTTGGAAATGGAGCCCAGGCATCCATCACAGGTTCCATCAGCAGCATCGGCACGAACCTGTTATTCGTATTCCGCGGCGGTCCCGACCAGGCGCGTGGACCGGGCGGCGGAACTGCCAGGAGCGGCAATAATGAACGTCCATTGACCCTGGGCGATGCTGAAGCCATTGCTGACCCGTTTGCCGCGCCTTCTGTCGCGGGGGTTGCTCCTGCCATTCAGGGCAATGGGACCATTACATACGCGGGTGAAACCACCACCACGACCTTTTCTGGTGTTACGCCTGAATATGCAATCGTCCGTAATATGGAACTTGCCGAGGGCGACTTCATCAATGGGGAACATATCAACGGGCGCATGTCGGTTGTGATTCTTGGCCCCGAGACCGCAGATGCCATCTTTGGCTATCATGACGGGATCGTGGGCGAAACTGTCCGTATCGAAGGACAGCCCTTCCGCGTGATCGGTGTTTTGGTTGCCAAGGGCGGCGGGGCATTCGGCAGTGAGGATGATGCCGCCTACATTCCCTTCACCACAGCCCAGGCCCGCCTTATCAAACGAGACTCGCGTGACCAGGTGGATGTGATCTTTGCGCAGGCCACCAGCGCCGAAGCAGTAACCCTGGCATCGGATGAGATCTCGAACATTTTACGCCAGCGCCACCGCACTCCAATTGGTGATGATGATTTTACCGTCTTCACTCAGCAGGACTTTTTGCAAACTTTTGAAACCATCACTGGTGTGTTGACGATCTTCCTCGGCGGCATCGCCGGAATTTCCCTGTTGGTGGGCGGCATCGGCATCATGAACATTATGCTGGTTTCGGTTACGGAGCGTACGCGTGAGATCGGTTTGCGTAAGGCATTGGGTGCACGGAAGAAGGATATCCTGATGCAATTTTTGACCGAGTCTTCACTGCTCAGTTTCATTGGCGGGATTATCGGAATTTTGTTTGGCTGGTTGATCGCTTTTGTTGTTGGCAAGGTTGCCACTGCCACAGGGAACACCTTCACGCCCATTGTTGGTACGGATGCCATCCTGCTTTCGACAAGTTTTTCGGCAGCCATTGGGCTGTTCTTCGGCATTTACCCTGCCAGCCGCGCCGCGAGTCTTGAACCCGTGGAAGCGCTTCGCCACGAATAGGGCAGGGAAATGACCACGTCATTAAAGATACTCAGGCACGTATCCATCACCCTGCTGGTTGTTTTTCTTTCACCGGCATGCATGCAGTTTACGGTGGATACCCCTCCCGCGCTGCCCACAGTCCAGGATATTGCGCCACCTATGGTGGAGGAGGAACCCACCCTATTCCTCATGCCGACAGAAACACTAGAGCCTGTCGTCCCGGTGTTATTCACAGCCACTGCTTTACCCAATGTGACACTCAATGTGGTCAATGGTAATCTGTTTGTCCGCCGCGGACCGGATATGGCGTTTAACCCGGTTGGCGTGCTTTATAAAAATACAAGCACAAAGGCCATCGCGCGTGATGTGCTTTCAGATTGGGTGCAGGTCACAATTCCAAACTCCAATGAGACAGGCTGGGTATCCATTCAAACCGATTACTCACAACTCGAAGGCAGTATAAAAGATCTGCCGGAATTTACAACCACTGAATGGCCTCAGGCTGCATACCTGCGAAATTGCACCTATCACCGCATGTATGTCATGCCAGGGGAAATGGTGGTCTACCCCTCCTTTCAGTACCCGGATAACGAAATTTGGATCTACCCCGGCGAGTACACAGTCTATGATATTGATGTCCCCGGAGACCCCGAAGTGGTGAACGTCTCCATACGGGAAGGTTCCGATGTCGAAATCCTTGAAGATGGTCTTGGCGGGCATCGGAAATGTCCATAATGTGAATTTCAGGTGACAGTTGCCGTGTAGGGTGGTTGTCACCTTTTTTTATCACCTTTCGGTGCATTTACGATAAAATCAATCCATTCACCATATATACCTGTAAACCAAATAAGAATTCAGGAGGCTTTTATGTCTGAAAAATTGCATCAACTTAAGGAAATCTTAGGAGAGGTCTCAGACCTGCAGCATGCCCAAAGTGTTCTGGACTGGGATCAGAATGTCAATATGCCGCCAGGTGGAAGCGAGGCGCGCGGGCAGCAACTTGCCACCTTGGGCAAGATCGCCCATGAAAAATCGACTTCAGATGAAGTCGGAAAATTGATCGCAGATCTTAAAAATGAATTTCCAGATGCAGACACGGATGAGGGTGCACTGATACGCGTAGCGGCGCGTGATTATGATAAAGCCACACGCGTGCCAGCCAAATTTGTTGCCAGGCAAGCCATTGCCACGTCGAAGGCTTTTGAAGCCTGGATCGAAGCGAAAAGCAAATCGGATTTTTCCATTTTTCGTCCACATCTTGAGCAGGTCGTGGAACTGGTACAGGAATACATTTCCTTTTTCCCGCCTGCCGACCATCCCTACGATACATTACTCAATGACTATGAACCGGGAATGAAGACCGCCGAAGTGCAGGAGATCTTTAATGCCCTGCGTCCGAAACAGGTGAAACTGATCAAAGCCATTAAATCTGCCAGACAGGTAAAGGATAATTTTCTTCTGAAAAAATATAATGAGAAGAAAGTCTGGGATTTTGGTGAAGCCGTCATTACCAAGTTCGGCTATGACTGGACTCGTGGCAGGCAGGATAAAGCCCCCCACCCATTCCAGACGACTTTCAGCGTGGATGATACGCGCATCACGAACCGTTTTGAAGATGGCAATCCACTTGCCACGCTCTTCAGCGCAATGCACGAATCGGGACATGCGATGTACGAGCAGGGTAGTAATCCCGCGTACGAGCGCACCCCGCTGGCGGGCGGTACTTCGCTTGCGGTACACGAATCACAATCGCGTATGTGGGAAAACCTTGTAGGTCGTTCTCTTCCATTTTGGGAGCATTTCTTCCCTGCATTAAAAAAGACATTCCCTGCTCAACTGGATGGTGTGAGTGTTAAATCCTTCTATAAAGCCATCAACAAGGTTGAATCATCATTCATCCGCGTTAATGCCGATGAAGCCACATATAATCTGCATGTTATGCTGCGCCTCGAGCTTGAGATCGGCATGGTCGAAGGAAAATTTGCAGTGAAGGATTTGCCTGAGATCTGGAATGAAAAGATGAACGACTATCTTGGTATCATCCCGCCCAATGATGCGCAGGGTGTTTTGCAGGATGTTCACTGGTCAAGCGGGTTGATGGGGTATTTCTCGACATATGCCCTGGGAAATCTCGTCTCGGCGCAGTTGTGGGAAAAGATCAACAAAGACATTGTGGATCTTGATGATCAGATCCGCAAAGGTAAATTTGACGCATTGCTCAGCTGGCTCCGGGGGAAGATCCACGTCCATGGCCGCAAATATGATCCGCAGGACCTGGTGCAAAAGGTTACCGGGTCAAAGATCGACTCTGCTGCTTATGTCCGCTATTTGACGAATAAATTCAGCGCCATTTACGGACTGTAAAAAAAACATCCCGCAGGGTTTTCAACCGATGATTCTGCGGGATGTTGATTTAAAATACCCATGAAATATAAAATCCTGATCGCCGCATTCGCCATCCCACTTTTATCCGCCTGCCTGCAATCGGCAGTCCCTGTTTCCACGCCTCTCCCGCCTAATCACATTTCAACAGTGGTTGTATTGACCGGGCAGGCTGCCTTTGCCACAGCCAGCGCACATGCGCCTCTCTCCACAGAAACGCCCGTGCCCACAGAAACACCCCTGCCTACCACTCCGCTTCCCACTCCTACACCAACCTTTGAAGCTGGTTTTACCGATTTTGCGCAGATTCGCTTTATTTCCCCAGGTCCCATGTCCAGCCTGACCTCGCCTATTAACCTGCAAGCCCTGCTCGTTTCAGGCGAAAGCCAACTGGTGCGGGTCGAGCTCCTTGGCGAAAACGGGCGGATCCTGCAGCGCACTCTGGAGCGTGTCACGCGCGACCCGAACGGCGGTGTGTATCGAGGTTTTGAACTTGCTTTTGAGATACGTGCAGTATCCGAAAGGGGCTACATTCGTATCAGTTCAAAAGATGACCGCGGGCGGATCCAGGCACTCAACACCATGCCAGTGCTTTTGTACTCCATCGGCGAAAACCAGATCACCCCGATCGGGAACATGATGTATGAGCGGGTCATGTATGAAGGTCTGGAGGAAGGAGATGAAATTTTTGGGGGAGTGGTGGACCTAAAAGGACGTTTTTGGCCGGTCAATACCCAGCCTGTTTTTCTGGAATTGATCCAACCTGACGGAAAAATTATTTCATCCCGAGTGCTTGACTTTAAGGGAATTGACACCGAATCATTTGAAACCACCCTGCCCTATAAGATCACCGAACCGACGCTGGTGCGGCTTTCCATTCACCAGGATAACCTTGACCTCCCAAGCGACCCTGAGTTAAAACAATTTATTTACGTACACACCATGGAGCTAATGTTATATCCATAAGCGCTGTTGAAAATATCCACCCCGCAGGGCAGATGAAGGACTTATGCTAAGATCTGCCAGCTCCTCATAAGATCTCGGCAAGTTCTGTGCGTTTAGCGGCTCAACCTTTTTCTGGTGGGTTCATCCATAATTCAGTGATCATTTGGATCAGTATAAAGAAAAGACCCCGCCACCAAGTGGTGACGGGGTCTTTTGGTATGCAAAGGACTATTTCTTCTCTGCGGTTTCTTCGTCTTTCTTGCCGCGCTCAACACTAAGACCCGGGGCGGCTTCAGCACCAGGAACAACAACGCCGCCTTCAGGTGTTTCTTCCCTGGGCAGGGTGGCAATAATCACAATTTCATCTTCATCTGCCGTCACCAGGACGTTCTCAGGAAGGGGAATATCGCGTACACGAATACTATTGCCGATTTCCTTAATGGATGAAATATCAACAGTAATACGCTCGGGCAGGTCGGTGGGTAAACATTCCACTTCGAGGCCTTCGATGCGGTGCACAAGCACTGCGCTGAAATCCTTCACCGCAGAAGAAACGCCAACGAACACAAGCTGAACCTTCGTGCGAATTTTTTCTGTAAGGTCCACTGCAAGAAAATCAATGTGCGTCAGAACGCCTTTGATGTAGTTGCGTTGTTTCTCGCGCACTAATGCGGCGTACTCTGTGCCTTCCACATCAATTGTCACCAGCGTGGAGGATGTCAACTTGGCAAAGACCAGTCCGGTCGAGTGAGCATCCAGTGAAATGGAGATCGGTTCAACGTGACGGCCATAGATCACCGCCGGCAACTGTCCAGCACGGCGTAATGCCTTTACCTGCTTGCCGATCACATTTCGTTTTGCAGCCTTTAATACTATCTTTTCCATCTTTACTCCTTGGGCGCCTCTCACCGTGTAATTCACGGTTACCTTCGCCCTGTCATATGAATTTCTGAAAAGCGACCGCGTCGCTAAACATTTAACTTATTTTCGATCGAATAGCCTGCGTCCCACCAGCAGCATGATCCCGGCAAACAACCCGCCAACCAGGCCAGCTATTAATGCGCCGCGGGAATCGATCACTGTGGTTACATTCCCTTCAACCTTGCGGGCTAAAAGGATGACTGACTCGATCCGCTCCCCCCGGATTTCCTGCCCTGCCAAAATGCCCGTGTAAGCATTACCAAACTCAACATTTCCAGCTACAACCAGGCCCGCGTTTCCATTAATGGACATTTTCTCAGCCCGGGCAGCCAGCACCGCACCCTCCTGCACAGAGACCACATCTGCGTGGGCAAAGGCCAGGATGGATTGACGTACGCTGATGCTGCCGGCATTTACTTCCAACGCAGCACTCTGATTCAACTCCACATCTTCGCCGTTGATCACCTGTGCCGAACTTTGATGCATCCGCACCAGTCCAGCTTGGACAGTCTCCACATCCACTTGCGAGAGATTGCTTACCTGCGGCAGGTCATTTTCAGGGGTTTGGTTTGAGTCGGTCATATTTTTGCTCTTGAGCAGAAAAGGTGCCCCCTTGCGGAGGCACGGATTTGAGAACGGCTCGGATTGTATACTTGGGCGGATATTTCGTCAAGTGGTTTTAACTTACTCCGAAACCAACAGCCACTTGGCAAGTCGCCCGTGAAGGTGACCGATCCCACGAGCAATGTTCATGAAGAATGTCCATAATAGGAGGCCCGCCAGAATGAACAACGGATAGGACCACGTTGGAATGAAATATCGGGCGCCGTCCAGATTGATGAAGGGCTCCCTAAAGAAAGCCTGTAAGAATGGGATCGCGATAAATGAAAGAGAGAAACTTAACACGGTCACCAGCAGTATAAAATATAGGGTCCCCAGCGCAAATTGAACGAACATATAGATCAGAGTCAGCCAGGTCACTTTGTCGGTCAGGAGCGCCTTCAGCCTGTCGAACCACTTCATGCCTTGATGTGAAAATAATGGACGGCGCGGCATTCGCGTACCAAGCAGGGCTTCCACCAGGCGACCTTCGAGCAGGGCCAGTCCGCGCACCGAAAGCAGGAATAGCAGGGCAAACGGCAGGCCAAAAATAAAGATGGCAAAGGAGATGGATAGCGAGAGTCCCGTTACTGCCCAGGTGAAATAAAACACACCTGTCACGAAGGCGATCAACATGTAAAGTAAAGCTCCCCATGCGCGGGCATCCGCATAAACACCGAAGAAGCGCACAAACCAGGATCGAGATTTTACCGGCTGCTTCAATGCGGGCGATGTGCGCCGTTCCACTTCCTTGTAGGCGGAGGCTGTCTCCTCTGGTGTGCCGTATTCCTCGATAATGGGCTTCAGCGCATCGGCTTCCTTCAATCCGATGTTTTGCTCGCGGACCACAGCCAGTGCAGTGGATAAATGCTCGCGTGCATCGGCAAGCGCATCCTGCAAAAGCGCCGGGTCATTCCCCTGCATTTCATTTTTCAAGGCATCAAGATATTCATCGATCGTATTAAACATGTTCTCATCCTTTCAAGATCGTGTCTACGAATTTCTTCGTCTGCTTCCAAATTTCCAGCCAGTCTTTTAATGCTTCATGTCCCTCTGGCGTGATGGTGTAATACCTGCGTGGGGGACCGGAAACCGAAGGCTCAACGACACTGCTCAGAAGTCCGTTTTCCTCCAATGACCGCAAGACAGGATATAAAGTCCCCTGCTTCATTAACGGCAGGTCGGGACCATTTTCTTCAAGCAATTTGGCGATCTGATAGCCATACATGGGCTCTTTACTTCGGCTCAACACATTCAACAACACCAGCGATGATGTGCCGGCGTTCAATTCCTTTTGGAATTTCCGGGTGGCAAAGGAAGTATCAACCATGGCGACTCCTGTATTACGAAGTGAATACTATTAATAAGTTTATAATAGCATTAGATTATTATTATGTCAAGGGTAAGAATAGAAAAACCTCCACTCAAAAGGGTGGAGGTTTTGTAATGCCGGGAGGCTGAGTAATATTATGGTTCTTGAATTTCCGCCGCACGCAGGGTGTTCTTCATCAGCATGGCAATGGTCATGGGACCCACGCCGCCGGGGACAGGGGTGATGAACCCCGCAACTTCCTTCGCTTCGGCAAAATTAACATCACCCACCAAACGCTGGCCGCTCTTCTTGGTGGCATCTGGCACCGCATTGATGCCGACATCAATGACCGCTGCGCCGGGTTTGATCCAGTCGCCGCGAACCATTTCGGTTCTGCCGATGGCAGCAATAATAATGTCAGCTTGCCTGACAGTGCCAGGCAAATCCTTGGTGCGTGAGTGGCATACGGTTACGGTGGCATTTTTGCCGATCAACAACAAGGCGGCGGGCATACCGACGATATTTGAGCGTCCCAGTACTACCGCGTTCGCGCCTTCGATTTTTACGCCTGATTTTTCGAGCAGATAGATACAGCCAAACGGTGTGCATGGCACAAACAAAGGCTCACGTCCTTTTTGTGCCAGGCGTCCAATGTTGAGCGGAGAGAAGCCATCCACATCCTTTTCGATGTTGATAAGAGAAAGAACGCGCTCTTCGTCAAGATGGGAGGGCATGGGCAATTGCACAAGGATTCCGCTCACGCCTTTATCTGCATTTAACCTTTTGACCAGTGCATCGACCTCTTCCTGGGATGCATTGGCAGGTAGATGCTCACTGATGGATCCCATGCCTAATTCCTGGCAGGCTTTGCCTTTGGAAGCCACATAAGCCGCCGAATCAGGGCGGTCACCAACCAGCACGGTTGCCAGGGTCGGTTTTCTCTTACCGGCCGCCGTGCGCTTTGCAACCATCGCTGCGACCTCATCCCGTACCTGTTGAGCAATCAATTTTCCGTCAATAAGTTGAGCTGTCATGTTCCATTCCTTTTGATTTTATGTGAAATATCGCACAATGTAATACAAGATTATACAATTAATCTGATATTTCACTAGGTGACACTCATCCTGATTTCGGCGCAGATTTTACGGCTTCAACGCCACAAAATTGTCGAAGATCGCATCCACCCCAGGCTGGTCAAATGTGCCAGCCAACAAACCGACATCCCCCGCATTTAGTGTGGCATCCTGCGCCGAGTTAACCTTGACCCCATTGACATAAAACGTCAACGTGTCACCGATACAGTCTGCCCGCAGGTGATTCACAGCCAGTCCTTTTTTGATATTGCTGTCAGGCTGCATTTCACTTTGGCCGAGCAGCCTGCCCTGTCCGCCTGTGAAAATGCCGATACCGTAGAAACCGTCACTGGAGATCATGAAGAAATAATAGTCGTTTCCGGTAAATCGGCAGAGCAGGCCGATCCGATTCTCATCAGGTCCACCGAGCTTGCCTGCATCCACCTCCATGCGGACATCGGCAAAATTCTTTTGGGGACTCGACCAAAAATTTGTGTTTTGAGAATTGACCAGAATGCGATATCCGGCCGCGTCGTAATCCATCGTACCTTCGGCGGAAGTATACCGCCTCCAGCCTGAGACCGGGCGTGTAAAATCATCCTGAAACAGGACACTCCCCGAAGGTGCGGCTTGATCTTGCGGCGCAGAAGTTGCAGGTGTTGTTGTGGAGCAGGCAAGGGAAAGGGTGACCAACAAAAGGCATAAAGTGACAAGGCGATTCATAACGTGATTTTATCATGGCAGTTCATATTAAATACCAACTTGATTTGGGAAAATAAAAATGCCCGGGAAAAAATTCGCGGGCATTTTTGGTCTTATTTTTTGGGTTCTTTCGGTTTTGCTGTGCTTTTTTTTGTTGATGGTTTTGATTTAACCGTTGTCTTGGCCTTTGGTTTCGCAGCCGTTTTTTTCTTTACCGGTTTGGAGATCACTTCCTCTTTTGGAACAACTTCATTCTCCTCAGCTTCCTGGACGTAATCCTCGGCTATTGGATTCACACGAACACGCGGTTCCTTCTCAACCGGTTTGATCTGATATTCCTGCTCCCAATTCTTTGTAAAAGCCAGTTGTAATTTTCCATAACGGATTAGCAGCATCACCACCCCTGCAAGTGCCATTAATAAGGAAACCAGCATGGAGTAAGTGACAAATGAATCATTGATGCGCGGTTGGTCCGGGCGGAAAAATTCAATGAAGGCACGAGCCAACCCCGCGAATACCAACCAGCCCGAAAAGATCGCGCCAGGTTTCATCCTGTCTGCATATTGACGGGAGATCCAAAGCAGTAACAACCCCAACAAAATATTCAAAATCATCTCATAGGCGAATGTTGGGTGGAAACGGGTGGTTTCCAAAGGGTATTGGGTCAGGTCGCTGTATTGCGGCAACCGGCTGGGGAAGTTATTAATGAGAATTCCCCATGGCAGTTTTGTTGGCGGACC
>JAIFNG010000183.1 GCA_020047815.1 Anaerolinea sp. | reverse complement strand
CCCGGTTTGTTGACTTATCTGTGGCCTGGACTGTGATCTTAATCAATAAAAGAAACCGATCCTTATATTAGTGAACCATGAAATTTTAATGGGTAGAACCTTTCGATCGGTGGGATGTGAGAAAGATTTTTAATGCTGGGGACCTGGCGGAAGAAAAATACCACCAAGGGGACTCTCTGCCTGATATGCTCTTTAAGTGGATAGCCCCTGGTGTGGAAAGGCGCCAGCGAATGTCTTAAAAAATATGACTGATCCTGCCCGAAACATGGGTCTCCCCAGCGTCCTGGTCGTGGATGATGACCCGCTCTCAACACTGATGCTGCAGTCCATCCTGCAAAAGGAGGGGTTTGTGGTGATGACTGCCGTTAACGGACGGACAGGCAGGCTGATGGCTGAAAGCGAACAACCTGATCTGGTCATCATGGACATTCAGATGCCTGAAGAGGACGGGTTGGTGGCGTGCATGGCGATGAAGTCAAACGCCCGTACAGCCAACATTCCGGTCATATTTATCTCCGCGGTTGAGGACGTGACCACCAAAATTAATGGCTTCAATGCCGGCGGGCTGGATTACATCACCAAGCCCTTTGAGGTGCTGGAAGTCGTGGCGCGTGTCCGCCTGCAGATCCGCCTGCTGCATTCCTATCGCAGCATGGTGGCTGCCAATCTTGAACAGTTGAACAACCTGGGAACCTCCCAGAAAAACATTTTGGTCCAACCGGAGGAATATCCTGAAGCCGCGTTCTCAGTTTTTTATCTTCCCGCCCAAACCGCGGGGGGTGATTTTTATGATGTGATCCACACCGGTGCCGGGATCTACGACTACCTGGTCGCAGACGTCAGTGGACACAACGCCGGCACGGCCCTGCCCGCGGCTGCCTTGAAGGCGCTGCTGCGCCAGAACGCCGCGATGCTTTATTCACCGCTTGAGAATCTCAACTTGATCAACCTTCATCTCCGGCCCGTCCTGCAGGAGGATCAATACGCCACGTTGATCTATGCCCGCTTGAACAAAGCCCGCAAGAGTCTGACCTTGCTGAATGCCGGACATCCCTCCGCCATCATCGTCAGGGCCGGGCAAAAGGCTGAAGTCATTGAACAAAGTGGCGATGGCCTGGGCTTGTTTGACAGTGTATTCTTTGGCGTCCAGGATATTACAGTGGCGCCGGGTGACCGGGTCTTCCTTTTCTCAGACGGCCTGATCGAACAGGGCTGTGATGGGCCGATCTCCCGCAGGGTCGGGTTGAAAAAATTGGTGCACCTGATCAATGTCAATCCATCACCCACTGTCGGCGGCACCATTAATGCGGTTCGGGAAAACCTGTTTCCCAGGCGTAAAAAAATGGATGATGATGTGGTCCTGCTGGGGTTTGAAGTCACATGACCTCATCGGTACCCGCGCAAAAAATGCAATGGGAACTCCCTGCCACGCTGGACAATGTGGGGCGGGTTTGTACTGCGGCAGGCGCCATTCTGGACCAGGTCCCGCTTCAGAAAAAAGACCGGTTTGCCGCCGAGCTGTTGTTAAGAGAGGCCTTGAATAATGCCGTCCTGCATGGCTGCAATGACGATCCGCTGCTGTCCTTTACCTGCACCCTGACCATCTCTGATGAGGAAATGGTCATCGAAGTTTCTGACGAAGGCGCGGGGTTTGACTGGCGCAGCGCATTACAGATCCTGCCCGGGATCCTGAGGGAAACGGGCAGAGGTTTACCCATCTATGGGGCGTATGCGCATTCCACAAAATTTAATGAAGCAGGCAATTGTGTCACTCTGACACGGATTTTAAATAAAAAGATCAAGAATACAGATCAAGGAGATATCGATGACTGAACCCCAGGTGACCCGGACGGGCGCACAGGCGACCATTATTCTAGGGGAAAAATTGGTGGCTGCTGATGTGCCAGGCTTAAAAAGCGAGCTAAAACAATTGTTGGACTCAGGCGTTATATCCATCGTGTTTGACTGCAGCCGGCTTGATATGATGGATTCCACCGGCATTGGCTGCCTGGTCGCCGCCCATAATTCGCTGGCCAAAGTGGATGGCGGTCTATCCATGACCCAGGTTTCCTCTGATATCCATCAACTTTTATGCTCCATGCGCCTCGACCGCCGCATCAAGATGACTCCTTCGACCGCCGGCCAGGGGTAAGCCATGACCAATTCCGAAGACTTTGAAGAACTGCAAATGTACATCGCCGAGTCGCGCGAGCATCTGGCGACCATTGAAAATGACCTGCTTGATATGGAAGTCGCGGGTGCGGCGATCGACGAGACCCTGGTAAACAAGGTATTCCGCGCTGCCCATTCGATCAAAGGCGGTGCGGGCTTTTTTGGCCTTAAAAAGATCCAGGAACTGGGTCACAAGATCGAGAACGTCCTCGACCTGATCCGCTCCCGAAAAATTGCGCCCAACCCCGAGATCATTAATCTGCTGCTGCTCTCCTTTGACTGTTTGCGGATGATGGTCAACGACCATGCCGGCAGCAACCAGGTGGATATTACTGAATTCGTGGTATCGCTCAGCGGTCTCACCAGTTCCGTCCTGCCTGAAAAGCAGAAAGAGTCCATCAAAAAAATGGTGGATATCAAAACACCTGCCGGGCGGTTGGCTTTTCAGGTCTCTGAGTTTGACCTGGCCATCGCCAGGGAACATGAGGAATATGTCTACCTGGTCCAGCTCGACCTGATCCATGATATTCACCAGCGCGGCAAGACTCCCTGGGAGGTATTTAAGAATTATCTGGCCTGCGGCACGCTCATGGAATGTGAATTGAATTTTGACGCGATCGGGACATTGGATGATGAAAGTACGAACGTCATCCCCCTCGATCTTTTATTTGCATCCATTGTTGACCCGTCTTTCATCCACTCCCTTTTTGAGGACGTCCCGCAGAAAAATATTACGGTCGTTCAGGGGCCTGCCAATCCGCAGCCCCTGCTCAAGCAGCAGGTGGAAGTGCAGGTGGAAGTGGAAGTGGAAGTGCAAAAGGAAAAGGTTAAAGTGGAACCTGCGGCGCCGGTCTTCATGGCAGCCGCGGAGGCAGAACCGGCGCGAGCCCAGGTGGTCGAAGACACCCTGCGCGTCAATGTCAACCTGCTTGAAAACCTGATGAACCTGGCCAGTGAGATGGTGCTCAGCCGCAACCAGCTGCAAAATGCCATCCAGCGCAATGACATGCAGTCCATCAAAACCAGCAGTCAGCGTGTCAGCCTGACCACCTCCGAACTGCAGGAAACGATCATGTTGACCCGCATGCAGCCGATCGGAAATATTTTAAATAAATTTCCGCGCGTGGTGCGCGACCTGGCAAGCGCCAGCAGCAAGGAGATCATCCTTGAAATTTACGGCAAGGATGTCGAGATCGATAAATCCCTGCTCGAAGGGTTAAGTGACCCGCTGACGCACATGGTGCGCAATGCCGTCGATCATGGCATCGAAGATCCGCAGGTGCGCCAGGCGCAGGGCAAGAAATGGGCCGGGAAGATCACGCTGCGGGCGTATCACGCCGCCGGTCAGGTGGTCGTGGAAATCTCGGATGACGGCAAGGGGATCGATACTCAAAAAGTGGCTCAGTCCGCGCTCAAAAAAGGGCTGATCACCGAGGAAAAATTGAAGTTGATGTCTGAAGCGGAAAAGCGCGCACTGATCTTTATGGCGGGGCTTTCCACTGCAGACAAGATCACCGATATCTCAGGCCGGGGTGTCGGCATGGATGTGGTCAAGACCAATCTTGACCGGCTGGGGGGCAAGGTGGATATCGAAACCCAGCCCGGCAAAGGCACCACATTCCGCATCAGCCTGCCGCTGACCCTGGCGATCATTCCCAGTTTGCTGGTCTCGGTCAATGAGGAAAAGTTTGCCATTCCCCAGATCAACATCAGTGAGTTGATCCATGTCAGCGCAGATCAGGCAAAGACCCGCCTGGAAACAGTCGGCGATGCAGAGGTGCTGATCCTGCGCGAAAAATTGATCCCCCTCCTGCGCCTGGCAGATGTGCTGGGCATGGGCCGGGTCTGCGAGAATCCCGACAGCGGCGAACTTCTGCCGGACCGCCGGGTAAGGTTGAGCGACCGCCGCTCGAAGTACAGTGACCCTTTCCTGCCGCTGACACCGGAGGAACAGGAAAGACAACTTGCCGAGCAGGAACGCCGCGCCAACCCCGACCGGCGCTTTCATGCCGCCAGCGGACTCGAGATCGTGGTCATCAACACCGGCGTCATGGAATACGGGCTGGTGGTGGAAGAACTGCATGACACCTTTGAGATCGTGGTGCGTCCGCTGGGTCAGCACCTCAATCAATGCATTGAATACACCGGCGCTTCCGTCCTCGGAGATGGGCGCGTTGCCCTTATTTTGGATGCCTCCGGCCTGGCTGAAAGCGCACAGTTGAGCTCACTGGTCGGCAGTGCGCGCGCCGCGGAACTGCAGGCAAAGCAGGCTGGCGATCTCCAAAAAGACCTGCTCACTCTGCTCCTGTTCCATAATGCTCCCGAAGAAACCTGCGCGGTTTCGCTGGATATGGTCGAGCGCATCGAACATATCGACTGCAGCCAGATCGAATATGCCGGAAACCGGCGCACCATGCAGTATCGCGGACAGAGCCTGCCGCTTTTGAGTCTGAAGGATACCGCCGCAGTCGGAGAGATCGCCGAAAATGCCGACCTGGTGGTGATCGTGATGAGCCTGGACGGACGTTCGGTGGGATTGCTGGCTGCCCAGCCGGTGGATGTGATCGAAACCGCTCTGGCGGTCGATGTCGTCACCCATCGTCAAAAAGGAATTTCCGGTTCCGGCATCATTGGCAGGGATACAACCCTGCTGGTGGATGTCCATGAAATTGCCGTGGCCGTTCTTGGATTAAAACAAGCGGAACCTGCCGCCCCCGCAGAACAAAAACCCCGGACACAGCCCCAACCCGGGCAGGGTGTCATCACAATTCTGCTCGCCGAAGATTCAGGCTTTTTCCGCAATCAGGTCACAAAATATCTCGAAGCCGACGGCTACCGGGTGCTGGCTGCAGAGGATGGACAGGCGGCTTTGGATCTGCTCCGGAAACACGCGGGCGAAGTCAGCCTGGTGGTCACAGATATTGAAATGCCGGTCATGACCGGGCTGGAGTTTACCCGCAGCATCCGGGCGGACGCCGCCCTGGCCCATTTGCCCGTCATTGCCCTGACCACCCTGGCCGATGAAGGTGACATCGCCGCCGGTGTGGCAGCGGGCGTCACTGCCTATGAGATCAAGCTCGACAAGGAAGTCCTGCTGCGGACAGTCCGGCAGAATTTACCAGCATAATCCATACCCAATTTCAAGGAAGAATAACATGAAAAAATTTTTGGCAGACCTGAATATTCGCACAAAGATGATCTTGTTCATTTTGGTGCCCGTGGTGCTCATCATGATCGGGATCCTCATTCCCCTCGTTGTTTCATCCCGCACGATCGCAGAGGATCAATCAGATCTTGTACTGCAATCCATTGCCAAGGAGTATGCCTCCATTGCAGATGCCGAATTGGAAATTGGAATGGATGCCGCCCGAACTCTGGCGCAGGTCATGCAGGGGTTTCAGGATACTCCCATTGACGAGCGCCGATCCGATTTCAGCCGCATGTTGAGACTGGTGGTGGAAGCAAATCCCGCTTTTGTGGGCGTGTGGACCTGCTGGGAACCCAACGCGCTGGATGGAAAAGATGCCCTGTTCGTTGGCGAAGCTGGACATGACCAGACCGGCAGGTTCATTCCCTATTGGAGCCGCTCGGGTGATGAAATTTCACTGACGCCGTTGACCGGCTACACAGAGCCGGGTGTTGGTGATTATTATTTGCTCGCCCGCGACTCGGGGGAGGAAATAATCACAGAACCTTACGTGTATGAAGTGGGCAGTGAATCCATTTGGATGACTTCGGTGGTGGTGCCCATCCTCGATAATGGAAAAGTTGTCGGGGTTGCCGGGGTGGATCTGGATATGAACCATCTTCAGAAATTATTTGGAGATATTCAGGTTTATCAAACCGGTTTTGGCCGGCTGGTCTCTGGCAAAGGGATTGTGGTCACCCATCCCGACACGGCACGAATTGGAAAAATTGGCGGAGAATTTGAGGGGGAAAATGGAGCTGCACTTCTCGCCAGAATTATGAAAGAGTCCTTTTCCAGCATCGAATATTCCGAGGCGTTGAAAATGAACACATTAAAATCCTTCGCGCCTGTGTACGTAGGGAAAGCCAAAAATCCCTGGATCTTTTCCATTGTCGTTCCTGAAGAGGAGATCTACGTGGATGTCAATAGACTGGTAACACAAGCCGGGGTGGTGGGAGGTGTGGGCATCCTGGTCCTTATCCTGGTCATCGCGTTCGTCTCCACCAGCTTAACCAAACCCCTGATCCAGATCACGGGTATGGTTAAGGATATCTCTGAAGGGGATGGAGACCTTACAAAGCGCCTGGTCGTTGCATCTCATGATGAAGTGGGCAGACTGGCTGGATATTTTAATGATTTTATTGGCAAACTTCAATCAATTATTCAAAAAGTGGCCATCAATACCCAATCGGTCGCCTCT
>JAIFNG010000097.1 GCA_020047815.1 Anaerolinea sp. | reverse complement strand
TCTGAAATGGGACCGTAGGAATCCATGGCAACGTTGTTACCGGTATGGCTGAGCATACCGATACCGATCATGGCAATGGCATAAAGCACATACTGAGTTCCATCGCCGTTGTAAAGCAGGATGCCGATAATGAAACTAATGGCGATCACCAACAGCGCCCAAACGCTCGATTCCATACCTACGGAAAGACCGGAGAGAATGGTTGTGGCTGGACCCGTATTGGTGGAAGCAACAATTTCCTTGACAGGGGCTTTCTTGGTGGAAGTGAAGTATGAAGTGAGCGGATTGAATGCCACTGCCAACCCCACGCCGACTGCTGTCAACGCCGCGAGACGCCAATCATGAGCATACAACTGCGCGATGATGATGGAGATGATGATGGTGAAAATGCTTGAGACTTCATAGGAGCGGAACATCGACTCTTCGGCGTCATGGGCTTTGCCAAGCAAAGGCAGATTGACCTTTTCCCAAATCGGCACCGTGAAGGTTCCAATGATGGATGAAATCACACCCACAGCGCGGATGATGAGCGGATACACGATCCACTTCAAGTCACCGGTGGCGGCAACCAAAGCGAGACCGAGGATCAAGCCAGAAACAATCGTAACTTCATAGGATTCGAAGATGTCGGCTGCCATACCAGCGCAGTCGCCCACATTGTCACCAACCAGGTCGGCGATAACAGCGGCGTTGCGGGGATCATCTTCGGGGATGTCTTTTTCAACTTTACCGACCAGGTCAGCGCCCACATCAGCAGCCTTGGTATAAATACCGCCGCCCACGCGCATGAAGAGCGCCAGCAGGGTACCGCCAAAGCCAAAGCCAAGCAGGGTATCTGGGGCAGCTTTACCAAATACGATGAAGATCACAGTGCCGCCCAGCAAGCCCAAACCATCCGTGAGCATACCGGTGTAGGTGCCTGCATAGTAGGCGATGGAAAGCGCTTCATTGAAACCGCGGCGGGAAGCGGAAGCAACACGCACGTTGGCTTGCACAGCCATACGCATGCCCCACTGACCCACTATTAATGAAAAAGACGCACCCATAATAAAAGCAATGGTGCGTCCTATGGCGATAATAAATGTAATGCCTGCATCGCCAAAAGCTGCGAACTCCTCACGGGCTTCCGCGCTGGGCGGAACAACGTAAACGCTCAGGAACATGACCACAGTCAAAACGCCGATCAGCGGCAAAATAGTCTTAAGCTGCTGGCTAAGATAAGAATCCGCGCCAACCCGGATGGCATTCCATACTTCCTGCATTTTCTCGGTGCCTTTGTCTTTCTTAAGCACCGTACTGCGCAGCCACCAGGCATACAACAAACTAATGAATGCTGCAACCAAAACGAGAACAATGGCAACCTGTTCAAAGCCACTTAAGCCATGACGACTGCCTAACCATAGAATATCCATGCTGCCTCCGAAAAAATAATTGGATTTTTATTGCTCAACACACGTAACAAAGCGCTTCGTTGGATATCTTTTGGAAATTCAACGACTCGCATATTCACTTAATCTGGCCCTTCATAAAAAGTTTTGCAGCTGCACAGGAGGGTTCCGCACCCATTCACAATGATTACCGGACATCGATCATGGCCTGGGAGCCTTTCCAAAATTCATCGGTTGAAATCTGGAAGATTTTACAGTTGCACACAGAATGTGTCAAGAAAACTTGCAGCGCTGCGCCGTTCGAATATCACTCACGCCTTGAAGCCTTCCCGAGCAGGTTAAGTAATGTATTCTTCAAGCTCAAAAATGATCTCCAATTTAGTGAGTGCGGTTGAGCCTCGCATAATTCCTGCGGGTGCTTTCATAGATCGCGACGAACTCACGGAAAAGTTCGTCATATATTTTACGGTTGTCCGGATTCGGCTGGTACGTCCTCGAGACGACCACATGCGTACCGATCTCGTGATAGCCCAGATAACCCAATGACGCAGAAGCCAGCAAAGCCGCGCCGCGCACATTGGCTTCGATCGGGTCTTTGACCTGTCGTATTGGGCGGTTCAGCACATCGGCATGGATCTGGCACCAAAGGTTTGACTTCGCCCCGCCGCCAACCATACTGATCGACTCTACAGGCCGCTTGTTAAACTGCTCGACATATTTCAACAACCAGCGCGAGTTGTAGGCCACTCCTTCAAAAACGGCACGCACCATGTGCCCCCGTGTGGTGCCAAGCGACATATTGAAAAATCCACCGCGCACCAGGTGGTCATCCACCGGCGAGCGCTCCCCATAAAGCCAGGGAGTGAAGATCAATTTGTCACTACCGGCGGGCATGCCTGCGGCCAGGTCATCAAATATCTGGTAAACATTATCGGGGTTTTCTGCAGGGGATAGTGCATCCTGCGGGAAGAATATTTGGTCACGCAAATATTGCAGGCAGCCCCCTGCGGTTTCCTGTTCATTCGTCAGCAGGTAGCGGCCGGGGATCGCAGAGGGCAGCGCCCCCATGTTATGAAAAAGATCGGTCTTTTTGAATGGCACATGGCAGGTCAGCCAGCTGGAAGTACCAATGTAAAGATGGGGTTCAAAGTCACGCACGGCACCAGAACCGACAGCAGCGGAGTGGATGTCAGGCGACCCCATCAATACCTGAACATCACCACGCAAGCCCCAATCACGGGCAATGTCCGGGAGCAGACAGCCGAGGGTGGCGTTTGCCGGTTTCAGATCAGGCAGTTTGGCGCGGTCCAACCCGGCCAGCCGGATCAATCCATCGTCGTATCGTACCTTCTGAATATCGCGGTTGTCCGTCACCCAATGCAATACGATCGAATTGAACGATGCGGCAAATTTGCCCGTCAAGCGCAGGCCAATATAATCGATCGGTTCAAGAAATTTATATGCGCGCTGATAAAGTTCGGGATACATATCTTTGAGATACAGGATGTGCGCAATGGGGTCCTTGCCAGAGCTGGCAGGAATACCGCCCGTCAGCCGGATCCAGTTGATGAGTTTGCCAAGCGCATACCCCTCAACTTTCAAGAAACCGTCCACCATTTTTTTTATGTAAGGCGCGCCGCGCGCATCCATCCAAATGATTGCATCACCCAGCGCATTTCCATCCTGATCGACCGCCACGGTTCCAGACCATTGGGACGTGGAGCCGATCGCGACAATGTCATCATTGGAGACCAACCCCCTGCCGAGCAGCCGCCTGCACGCTGTCTGGATGGCTCCCCACCAATCTGCCGGGGATTGTTCCGCCCCGCCATCCGGGTAAAGAATAACCTTTGTTTCTTCAAATTCACTGCCTATCAAGTCACCTTGCGTGGAAAACAACGCGACTTTGGGACCCGATGTGCCCAGATCAATTGCGAGAACATATTTATTTGTGGGTGACATTTTCGCCTCGGTTGGGAATTTGTTGTCGGCTGGGATGATAACCCAACATCAAGGAAAAGCCAACCATGCAAATTAATTTTACTTCCCGCCATTCTCGTCTTATGGGCTAAAATATGCCCCATGCGATCTGAAGATCTGAAATATCTTGGTTACGGGCTTGGGATTGGCGCATTGTTTGCCAGTCTTTTTTTTGCGGTCATCTTCTTCAAGCCGCAGTTCAATGCCTTTGGCGGGAATTCATTGTTTGGCGTAAAAAGCACGCCCAGCCCGGCCCCCGCATTGAACACCCAGCCCGCGCCCACAGCAACGGCTGCGAACACCAGCACGCCAACACCCACATTCACCCCGACCCAGATCCCTTCACCCACGCTGACGCCGACTGCGACTGCCACATTGACCCAGACAGAAATGCTGATGGCCAATGGGGAGATCGTGATCATGGGCCCGCTGACAGCAGATCAGCAGATCAGATTGTACGAAGCATCCCTCACCTTCCTCGCGCCGACTTATGAGCTAAGCAAGCAAATGTCTGTGGCGATCAACAATGCCCGTTTTTCTGACCCCAGCACCACCTGCGGACCGCTGTCCATTGCCATCCTGCAAAAAGCCGGCCTCCTCAGCGCCGACCTTGTGCCGCATGATTTCTTTCTCATCAACCCCGATCTGGGAGTTGACCGGGCTGTGATCAGATCGGTATTTCCTCCGGAAAAATATTCAGACACAAGATTCAAAGTGAGAATTGACCAGGCAGATTGGGAGGCTAACCCGCTGCTGCCCGGTGATTTTGTGTACATCTATTCGGGCACAGGTGGAAATTTTGAACACATGCTGGTCGTCAACCGGGTGGACAGCCAGGGCAGGGCGTATTCAGTAAATAACTACAACACAGAGCAGGGCTTCGTGATCAACGAGGCCATGCTGTATGACCCCTCAGACCCAAACGCGGGACTGTTTTCCAAATGGACCGAGAAACAATTCGCAAAACTTGGATCCACCGGCTATGCAGGGTTTGAAGTTTGGAGATTAATGGAAAACCAATGACATCACAGATACAGGCAGTAGTCTTCGATTTTGGCGGCGTCTTAATTGGCTGGGATCCGCGTAATTTATTTGCCCGCTATTTTCCAGAGCAGCCCCAGGCCATGGAGGATTTTCTGGAAGAGGTAAGTTTTATGGAATGGAATGCGCAGCAGGATAAAGGGAGATCCTTTGCTGAAGCAGTTTCCATTCACTCCATAAAATTTCCACAACACGCCCATTTGCTCAGCGCTTATCATGAAAACTGGAAAGAGTCCTTGACCGGCAGTATTGAAGGCACGGTAGAACTTTTGCGGTCGTTAAAGGAAACGGGGGTTCCATTGTATGGCTTGAGCAACTGGTCATTAGAGACCTTCACCATTGTGCGCCATGAATTTGAGTTTCTTAACCTGTTTGACGAGATCGTCCTTTCAGGCGAAGTCAAAATGATCAAGCCCGAGCCTGAGATATTCGAGCTGTGCCTGCAGAAAATTGGCAAGCCCGCCCATCAATGCCTGTTTATTGACGACTCACAAGCCAACATCGACACCGCCAATAAGCTGGGGTTCGACACGGTTCATTTTGTTTCGCCCGAACATTTAAAGAACGAATTGCAAATTCGCCAATTGTTGTAGCCGCCAAAGTTGACCCGCAAATTCCGGGGACCCTGCGGGACCCAGTTCAAAGAGGAAGAATATGAACCTGAAACAACACATCGAGCTTATGCTGCCTGCAATTGAAAAGGAACTTCAGGATCAGGTTGCGCGCCTCAACACCAGCCATACCCGTCACTTTCACGAGATGCTCACGTATCATATGGGCTGGACGGGCGAAGGCGCGGGACGGGAAGCCGCCGGGAAACGGATCCGTCCGCTGATCGTCCTGCTTGCAACGGCATCCCTGGGAGTCGATTGGAGGCTTTCACTGCCTGCTGCGGCAGCCGTGGAACTTGTGCATAATTTCAGCCTGGTGCATGATGATGTGCAGGACAATTCAGAGAAACGGCGCGGCAGACCCACGGTATGGACAAAATGGGGCGTACCGATGGCGATCAATGTTGGGGATGCCATGTTCGTCATCTCATACCAGGCAGTCATGGATCTGAGCAGGACACACCCCGCCGAGTCGGTGGTGAAAACGGCGTCCATTCTGCATGAAGCCTGCCTCAACCTGACCCGCGGGCAATACCTGGACATGTCTTATGAGGAGCGCAACGACCTCGGTCTTGAAGATTATTGGCCCATGGTCGGGGGCAAGACTTCAGCCCTGCTTTCTGCCTGCACGCACATCGGCGCCCTGTTGGGGAATGCAGGAGAAGAAGAGCAGGAAGCCTACCGTCAATTTGGCTATCACCTCGGGCTTGCATTTCAGGTACAGGATGATATTCTCGGCATTTGGGGTGATGAAGCGCTGACGGGCAAATCCACTGCCAGTGACCTGGTGGAGGGAAAAAATTCGCTGCCGGTGCTGTATGCGCTCGGCAGGCAGGGGAAATTTGCCGAACGCTGGAAACAGGGACCCATCACACCTGCTGAAGTGAAAACAGTTGCCGCATTACTCGAAGAGGAAGGCGGCAGGGCGTATGCAGAGGAAATATCAGAGAAGGAAACACAGGTCGCCTTGAAATACCTGGGTGAAGTCAACGTACAGGGCGCGGCCGGCGAATCAATGCTGGAACTGGCGAACATGCTGCTTAAGCGCAACCAATAAACGAGTGAAGCGCGAGGGTTCACTTTTTAAACCTGCTTGACATGCCTTTTCCATCTGGCGTATAATCCGACCTTGTTCCCGCCAGCGGGTGTAGTTCAGTGGTAGAACGCTTGCTTCCCAAGCAAGATATCGTGAGTTCGAGTCTCATCACCCGCTCAAAAGCAAAACACCGTCCCACTGCGATGGTGTTTTTTGTTGCCAGATGATATGTGTTATGAAAGGCTTATCCCCTTCTTCATGATCCTTTTCTCCATTCCGCGTTTGCGGAATGATGCTATTCCGCGTTTGCGGAATGATGCTATTCCGCGTTTGCGGAATGATGCTGTTCCGCGTTTACGGAATGGTGCTATTCCGCGTTTGCGGAATGATACTCTGTCATTTTCCAGGTTGGCAAAAAAGGATTCACTACCGTACATCTCATAAATATATGTCATTGCGAGCCGCTGCTCTTGCTCTTCCCTGGCACCGCCCGCCAGGGCAGGTGTGGCGGCGTGGCAATCCTCTTTTGACCAGAAATTCCCGTAAAACAG
>JAIFNG010000002.1 GCA_020047815.1 Anaerolinea sp. | reverse complement strand
GTGAACGTCTCGATCGCATCAAATTTTTCGCGGCGCAATAACTTCCACAGCCGCCATAAGCCCCTGATGATGGATACGCTATTTCGAAGGATCCCCTTTGTTTTATGAAACGAACTCAGGTTGACCACCGGGAACGGTGAAGCATCCCGCCATTTCTTAAACAAGCCATCCCTGTCGTAAAAAAACGCAGCAGTCACTTTGTATCCGCGCGCGTGAAACCAGTGAGCCTGGTCGAGCAGGACTTTTTGCGCGCCGCCGGTGGCGATCTGCGTGCCGAGCAGGAGAATGGAAGTGGGTGTTTGACCGTTTGTGCGGAGGGGGGTGTTCATGGGTATCCCCATTGTAATCAACTTTTGCCGCAAGATTTACTTCCGGGTTGTAATAGACCATCAAATCATCGGGATCGAAACCATCTCGATCTTGATGCTGGGGGGGAAGGGGGTACTGTTCAAGGTTTCCATCATGTTCAAAGTTTGTCCTGGTTGTTAAATAAAAAGCGTTGGTGCAGAAATGTAGACAATCCCATCCCTTTTGTCCACTCTTTCCCGCACCAACGCCAGGAAGAACCCGGGGCAATTATACGGTTAAGGCTTTAACCTGTTCTGCCGCTTCGAAACCGGCTTGAAGCGCCTTGCGATTCATTTCCTCGGTGCCTTTTGGTGCGCGGGCAGTGACGGCCTTTTCGATGGCATCACGCGAGACTACGCCTGTCAGACCAACCAGCAGACCCAGTGCCACGGTGTTGGCAGTGATGGCTTTGCCGGTTGTCTCCTGGGCAATGCGGGCAACGGGGACTTTGACGCCCGCAAAATCGGCAGGAACTTCCACGCGGTCAGCGTCTATGATCAGCAGGCCGCCGGCGTGGATGGTTTTGGCAAATTTTTTATAAGCCTCCTGGCTGAGCGCCAGAACCACATCCGCAGAAAGCACTTCAGGGTGATCAATTTCATCATCCGAGATGACCACTTCCGCGCGGCTGGCTCCGCCGCGGGCTTCGGGTCCGTAACTTTGGGTCTGGGTGGCTTGCTTGCCATCGTAGATCGCCGCGGCTTCAGCGAGGATGATGCCAGCCAGGATCATGCCCTGACCACCTTCACCCGCCAAACGGATTTCGGTTCGCTTGTTCATTAGTGACCTCCGTAGTTGCGCGGCTTGATGGCTTCTTCATGCACCCTGTCCACCAGTGTGCCATAGACTTTTGTGTATTCCGGGCGCTTCTTGGTGTGCAGGACTCCGCGCACGGTCTTTGTGTTGAACTCGCGTTCTTCGTCACTGAGTTTGTCGTAGGCTGATTTGGAAATGCTGTTCTCTTTGAGGACGCGCATCATATCTGCTGCTGAACCCAGTTTATTGATCCGCCCGTAGGTGGTGTGGCAATAACTTACGGCTTCCACCAGGCTGAACCCGTCGTTGGAGATGGCTTGTGCCAGGTACTTGTCCAGTTCCAGCGGATGATAGACCGTGCTGCGGGCGACGTAGGTCGCTCCCGCTGCCGAGGCCAGGTCACAGATCGGGAAGGGTGGTTCGATATTGCCATACGGCGCGGTTGTGGCACGCATGTCCAACGGGGTGGTGGGGCTTTGCTGACCGCCGGTCATGCCATAGATCGAGTTGTTCACCACCAGCGCAGTGATGCCGATGTTGCGGCGCGCAGCGTGGATGAAGTGGTTGCCGCCAATTGCCATGGCATCGCCATCACCCATGATGGCAATGATCTTCATGTCCGGGCGGGCGATCTTCAAGCCAGTGGCAAACGCCAGGGCGCGTCCATGGGTGGTATGCAGGGTGTTGTAATCCATGTAGACTGGCATACGCGCGGTACAGCCGATGCCTGCCACCAGCGCCACGTTGTTGTTTTCAAGTCCCAGGCTTTCGATGGCGCGGATCAGCGACCCCATCACCACGCCAATGCCGCAGCCCGAGCACCAGATGGTCGGGAAGCGTTTGTTCTTTCGCAGGTGTTGCAGGGTGTCGCTCGATTCGAACCAGTCCTCGCGTGGAATCTGTCCTTCGTTCACGTCCAGGTCATGTACTGAAAGAATATGTTCTGACATTGTTTAGTTCTCCGCCGCTTCCAGGATCATATCGGGCGTGACCATCTCGCCGTTGGCGCGATTGACGCGCACAACCTTTTTGCGTCCAGCCATCCGTTCCACTTCCAGCGCCAGCTGTCCCATGTTCATTTCAGGGACAATGATGCGCTCGACTGAATCAGCCAGCTCTTCGACAGCTTTTTCAGGGAAGGGCCAAAGCGTCTGTGCGGTGAACAGGCTGACCTTCTGACCTTTGGCGCGCAACTGTTTCATGGCGTGGCGGGCGGTGCGTGCCGTGGCGCCATAGCTCAAAATGGCAGTGCGCGCGCCAGGTTGGTAGTCTTTTTGATAAAGAAGGATGTCGTCGGTGTTGTTCTCGATTTTCCGGTTAACACGTTCCAGCCAGGGGTCAATTTCGTCCAACCGTTGGGTGGGGAAGCCGACCTCGTCGTGGAACAAGCCGGTGATGTGATAACGGTATCCCAATCCAAAACTTGCCATGGGAGGCACATCGCCGGGTTCGTTGCGGAAGGCTTTGTAATCGGCGGGGGAATCGGTCACGACCCGCTCGACCTTTTCCACTGTGTCGAAGTCGGGAAGTTCGATCGGTTCACGCATGTGCCCGATGATCTCATCGGTCAGCAAAATGACCGGGGTGCGGTATTTTTCTGAAAAGTTGAATGCCTTGACCGCCAGTTCAAAAGATTGTGCGACCGAGATGGGGCTGAGCACGATGATCTGATGGTCGCCGTGTGTGCCCCAGCGCGCCTGCATCACATCGCCTTGCGAAGCGGCTGTTGGCTGCCCGGTGGAGGGTCCCAGTCGTTGAACGTTGACCACCACGCAGGGGATCTCGGCCATTGCCGCATAGCCTATGTTTTCCTGCATGAGAGAGAAGCCTGGTCCGCTGGTGGCGGTCATGGATTTAAGTCCGCCCACAGACCCGCCGATAATGGCGGCCATGCTGGCGATCTCATCTTCCATTTGAATGAATTTGCCGCCAACCCTGGGAAGTTCGCGGGACATGATCTCTGCCACCTCGGTGGAGGGTGTGATGGGATAGCCCGCATAAAAGCGGCAACCCGCGGCAAGTGAGCCCATTGCAATCGCTTCATTGCCTTGCATGAGTTTGATCGTCAAAATATCCTCCTTGAAGATTATTCGATCTTCCTGACCACGATCGCCAGGTCGGGGCAGTGGGTGTCACAAAAGTGACAGGCGGTGCATTTTTCCTGGTCAACCACGATCGGGTGGTTGCCGTTTGGGTGCATCGCCAGCACATGTGTCGGACAGAATTCAACGCAAATTGTGCAACCCTTGCACCAGGTTGCAAAAATCTTCACCTCGCCGCGTGGTCCCTTTTTAGCGGGCTTTGCCGGGGCTTGGTTTACAGCAGAGACAAGTTCGGTCATAACAATCCTTTCTGCTTGGTTTGGGCAATCATCTGATAAATCATATTAATATGATTATAGCCGGATTTTTCTCAAATACAATTGATGAAAGTCCTGATTACAACGTTACGAAACACGGGAAAATGGGGTGTTTTTGTATGGGAAGGGGATATAACTTCCTTATGGGAACTTCATCCAGCGGAGTATCTAATATTTCCATGTTCCGCGCCTCCTATCCGCAGTATATAAAGAGAAAATTATATTTGAAACTCAAGTGATAATTCACCTTTTATGGAACGTCCTGAAAGTTAATTCGTGCAACTTAATGGTTGGGTGTTGACCTTCGAGATGTTTGGATATCGAATGGAATTAATCACAGGCGGTGAAAGTCATGGTATAAAAATTTCTGGGAAATTCATCACTGGAGTAAAAATATGACAAACACCATTCTCTTATTCATTGCCGGACTTGTTGTTTTGATCGTGGGCGCAGAACTTTTAGTGCGAGGCGCTTCCCGTCTTGCGGCGGCATTTGGTGTTTCTCCGCTGGTCATCGGCTTGACCATCGTTGCGATCGGCACCGCCTCCCCCGAAGTTGCCGTATCACTTAAAGCCGCCGCCGCCGGACAGGCTGATCTGACCCTTGGCAATGTGCTTGGGTCCAATATTTTTAACATCCTGTTCATTTTGGGAGTCACATCCATTGTCGCGCCCATCGTCATTGCCGAACAACTCATTCGCAAGGATGTGCCGATCATGCTGGGGGTATCCCTGCTGACGTTTGCACTGGCATGGGATGGAAAACTTGGCTGGCTGGACGGTATTTTCCTCTTTCTTGGATTAATCGCCTACATGGTCTTTGCCCTGCGTCAAAGCCGGGCAGAAAGCAGGGAGGTACAGGAGGAATATGCAGAGGAATTTGCAGAGAAGGAACCACACACGGCAAAGACAACGGTCCTAAATGGAGTTTTCATTCTAATTGGGCTGGGCCTGCTGGTGCTTGGTTCGAACTGGCTGGTGGATTCTGCCGTGCAGATCGCCCAGGCGATCGGTGTGAGTGAACTGGTCATCGGTTTGACCATTGTGGCGGTGGGAACATCCCTGCCGGAAATTGCCACATCTGTGATCGCCGCGCTCAAGGGAGAAAGTGATATTGCGGTGGGCAATGCGGTGGGCAGCAATATCTTCAACCTGTTGGGTGTGTTGGGAATTGGCGCACTTGTCGCCCCGGACGGTATTTCGGTGGCGGCGGGTGTTATGCAATTTGACCTGCCTGTGATGGCTTTTGTGGCGTTGGTTACCCTGCCCATCTTCTATATTGACAACCGTGTCTCGCGTGTCGAGGGCGGCTTGCTGATAACGTATTATGTTATTTATATCTCGTACGTCGTTTTACGTGCTGCAGAAAACTCGTCACTGTCCACGATTACGCTGTTTATCGCGTTTTTTATCCCAATCACATTTATCGCATTGATCGCGATCGCAGTCAGGTCGTTTCGTGCCAGGAATAAAATTACTTTGCAGTCGTGAAAATAATTGTGGTATAAAAAATCTGTAATCGAACCGAATCTCGCCCGCCATTATTTGGAGATCGCCATGACCGTATCAGTCTGCATGAAACGTGATGTTGTTTCCGTTCACGAGAACACCACCATTCGTGAAACGATGAATATCTTTGTCACAAAACATATAGGATCGCTGCCCGTCATCGATGATGATAACAAGCCCGTTGGCGTGATCGGGCTGAGCGATCTGCTTAAACTTGAAATGCCCGCGTTCGTTAATTTTGTGGCAGATGTGGACTTTGTGCATGATTTCGGGGCGGTGGAAGACATGCGCCCTTCTGCTGCGATATTAAAAAAGAGTGTTAAATCCATCATGCGCCCGGTCTATACAGTTAACGAAGATTGTGGTCTCCTGCGTGCATACTCCCTGATGCTTCAGCAGAATTTGCACGATATGCCTGTCGTTTCCAGGGAAGGGAGGATGGCGGGCATTGCCTCGCGGGTGGACGTTGGAGTCGCCATCCTGAAAACATGGTTCAGGGCGGAATCATGACGATATTCCCTGTTGTTCTTTCAACTGTTATTTTTTTTGGAAGCCTGATCCTGATCTTTTGGGAAAAGATCAACCGTTCGATCGTTGCAATTGTCGGTGCGATGCTGATGATCGGGGCGGGGAAGGCGTTCGGTTTCTATTCTGAGTCAGCCGCCATTGAAGCCATAGACTTTAACACGCTTGGACTTTTGATGGGCATGATGATCCTGGTTGCCATGCTGGAGCCGACAGGTTTTTTTCAATATATTGCTGTGCTCGCCGCGCGCGCGTCGAAGGGTGAACCATTTCGTTTGTTTGTTCTGCTTGGCATTATTACCACCATTCTTTCCATGCTGCTGGACAATGTGACCACACTGGTCTTGATCGCACCTGTGACCATTCTTATCAGCGAAATTCTTGGTGTGAGCGCCTTGCCGTATCTTGTCACAGAGGCGCTGCTCTCGAATGTAGGCGGCGTTGCCACCCTGGTGGGTGATCCCCCCAACGTGTTGATCGGCTCTGCGGCGGGGTTATCGTTCAATGACTTTCTTATATACTCCATGCCGATCGTGCTGGTCTCGTGGGCGGGTGCGCTTTTTCTGCTGCATTACCTTTTCAGGAAGGACCTGGCAAAACGTCCACGCAGAAGCAAGGCTGTGATGGAGTTGAACCCGGCTGAAACACTCAATCAGCCTGATACGGCGCGCCGAATTTTGATCGTACTGGGTGGCGCGATCCTGTTTTTCTTCGTGCATCATTTACTGCACGTCGAACCTTCTTTTGTGGCATTGAGCGCTGCGGCGATCGCCCTGATCTGGGTGCAGCCTGATGTCAATGAAGTGTTGAAGAAATTGGAATGGAGCGTGCTGTTTTTCTTCGGTTCGCTGTTTGTGATGGTGGGTGGATTGGAGCATTCAGGGGCGCTTGAGATGGTGGTTGCCCTGTTTGAGAACGCTTCGGATGTTTCTCCCGTCCTGTTCGGTGTGCTTGTAATTTGGATTGTCGCTGTGCTCTCCGCTGTTGTGGATAATGTCCCAATCACCATTGCGTTGATCCCGGTCATCAAAGGCCTGGGCGAGACTGGTATGGATATTGGTCCGCTATGGTGGGCGTTGGCGTTCGGCGCGGGCTTTGGCGGCAGCGGCACGATCATCGGCTCGAGCGCAAACATCATTGTTGCCACCCTTTCAGAGAAAACGCGCAATCCCATCACCGCTGCTCTTTGGTTAAAACGCGGCCTGCCGGTTATGCTGCTCACGTGTGCCATTGCCAGTATTTTATATGCGCTTGTTTACCGCTGGTTGTAGGTTGAATCATCCACCGACATCTGATAATATCAAAGTAAGGGAGCGCTTATTCAGGCAGCGACCTGTTCAAGGCGCACCGCAGAGCGTTTCAACCCAAGGAGAATGAGTATGGAAAACCCAGTCCATTTATTATTGATGGCAGTCATTCAAGATCAAGACCTTGAGACGGCAACCAAAGCCTTGCAGGGAGTTGGCGCTTCACTGACATATCTTTCAAGCGCGGGTGGATTTTTGGGACGCCGCAACGCCACGCTGCTGATCGGTTTGCCTGTTGAAAAAGAGCAGGAGGCGCTGAAAGCGCTGCAAACCTCCTGCCGTCAACGCATCGAATACATGACTCTGCCGCTTGAAGGGTCGCCCATGCCAATGCCCGCACCCGTGCCTGTCACAGTGGGCGGGGCGACGGTTTTTGCCCTGCCTGTGGAAAGATTTGAACAAATCTAATTTCGGAGAAACCACCATGAAAATGATCATCATCATTGTGCAGGACAACGACGCAGATACCTTGACGCGGGCTTTTACTGCGGGTAATTTTCGCGTGACGCGGGTGGCATCCACAGGCGGATTTTTACGCAGCGGGGTCGTGACCATGCTGTTGGGCGTGGAAGATGTGCAGGTGGACACTGCGATAAAAGTTGTGCGAGATGCCCTGCCTTCCGTGCAGGATAAGAAGCGCGCCACCTTGTTCGTGGTGCCTGTCCAACACTTCGAACAAGTATAAATATTTTGCTGTTCAACAAAGACGTTAAGCATGGAACTTTATATAATGTTTAACGTCTTTGTTTTGTTTAATACCTCATGAGGTAAACATGCTGAAAAAATTCCATCCACTTTTTACGATCCCTGCCTTGTTGATTGCTGCCCTTGCGTGTGCCAACCCGCTGCCTGTTGTACCCGCCCAGCCCAATGTGGAAACCGTGGTTGCGGCCACCTTCCAGGCGCTGACTGCCGCTGCTCCTGCGCTGGCGACCGCCACTCTTGCGCCGGAACCCGCAAGCCTGCTGCCGCATTCGCTGTATTTTCTCAATAACGACAATGCTGGACTTGTGCAAATTTATCGCCTTGACAGGGAGGGCGAAGCCGTTTCCCAGGTCACTTTTGAACCCGCCAGGGTGGATGATTATGATGTCTCCCTGGTTGATGGAAGCGTGGTCTATGTTTCCAATAATCAAATGTTCATGGTGGATGCCAGTGGAGCCAATCGCCGCAAGCTGCTGGAGGGGGGCACGATCGATGAAAATAATCCCTTCCTTACCAGACTCTCCAATCCCGTTCTGTCACCTGACGGCCAGACGATTGCATACGGGTATAAAGGGTTGAACTTTTATTCGACCGCCACAGGACAATCGAACCGTGTGCTTGAAGACCAGATCAATGTTTCGGAAGGCTATTCTTTTCCGGGTGAATTATATTGGCCCGAAAAATATACCGCTGATGGAAGCAAACTTATCATCACACTTGGTTATATGGAAGGGGCATCGGCTGCGATCTATTACCCCAACGGCAACGCACTTGTGCGCTTGAAAGGCGGTGAAGGCGCGATGATCTGTTGCGGCAATACTGAATTGGCCGCCGACGGCTCTGCTTTTTATTCAGCCAGCGCATCGATCGGCATGTTCAACTCGGGCTTGTGGCGCGTTGACTCCTCCACGGGCGCGGTGACCACCATTATCAATGGGGATGCAGGGAATGGCACTTTCAACTTCGCCAGTGCGCCTCATCCTGCGCCTGATGGGCAGTTGTATTACTTTTATGCCAACCAACTGGGCCTGGATGAATTTGGCAGCAGTCCGCCGCTGCAACTTGTCCGGTCTGCGTTGGATGGCGTGACAGGTCGAACCGTTCTGCGCCCCGAAACCTACGCCAATATCAACGAAGCGCTCTGGGCGCCTGATGCAAGTTTTGTCATCATTGCAGAACCCCCGATCCAGGATGTTTATTATGGTGGTATCCCTGTGCTGGTCTATACTGATGCCCAAAAAGGCACAATTCCGCTTGCTGAATTTGCGATGGATATGAAGTGGGGTCCATAATTTGAAAAAGTCGGCAATCCCCCAGGACAATATCTGGATAAAATAGACCTTATGGCATCACTTGCGGATAAATTAAAATCACTCGGTGTGAGAATGGGGAATACGATCCCAACTCCACCCAGGACCGCCAGCTACACAATTGACTCTGTTGTGGCTGGCAGTTTTCGTTCCACGCTGCGCGGTGAAGCCTTTGTCGCGGAGAAAATTTTCGCCGAAGACTACCTGCATGGGAGTGTATCCCATCTTGTGAAATCCCCGCTTTCCCTGATCTCGGAATGGGCGAATGATGTCCGTATTGCGGAATTACCTCTTTCCTCTTTCGCCTTTCTGGATACTGAAACATCCGGCATGGCTGGCGGTACAGGAACGTATGCATTCCTTGTCGGCGCGGCGCGTTTTGTAGATGGTAAATTCAACCTGCAGCAATTCTTTTTACGCGACCCTGCCGAAGAACCCGCCATGCTTGAAGCGCTGATCCATTTTCTCGCGCCGTGTGAAGGGCTGGTCACTTTCAATGGCAAGTCTTTTGATGCGCCCCTGCTGACAACCCGTTACAAACTGCATCGTATCCCCGTGCCGTTCAAAAATTATGCGCACCTTGACCTTCTGCCCCTTGCGCGGCGTTTATGGCGTGACAGGCTGCCATCACGCGCGTTGAAATATTTGGAAGAGCATGTACTTGGCTTCACCCGCGCCTCGGAGGAGGTGCCGGGTTATGAGATCCCCTGGTTGTATTTTGATTACCTCCGCACGCAGGATGCGCGCCCGCTGGGCGGCGTGTTTTATCACAACGCGATGGATGTGGTGGCGATGGCAGCTTTGCTTGCTCATATCAGCGAGATGTTGGCTGACCCGTATGGGGGGCGTGTGGAACATGGACTGGATTTCGTCGCGCTTGGCAAATTGTACGAAGACCTCAACCACTGGGACGAAGCGGCCCGCCTCTTCGAACGTGGGTTGGAATCCGTCTCTGCGAAAAGTCCGGGACTGGATTTGACAGAATCAGATTTCGGGGTGGCGGTGAAGCGGTTGGCGATCCTGCAGAAAAAGCGCGGTGATATCGAGCAGGCTGTTCGTCTTTGGGAAAAGGCGGCAGGACAGGGTCACATCTATGCCCACATCGAACTGGCAAAATATTATGAGCATAAAAAGCGGGATGCCAGGACAGCGATCGAATGGGCACGGTCAGCCCGCAAGGAAGTTGAAGGCACCGACCTGCCCGCCTACATCCGCAGGCACTGGCTGGAGGAGATCGATCACAGGCTGGCGAGGCTGGAACGTAAAGCGGGTTTATAATCTGGCATCAGTTTATCAATAGGAGAACTTAATGGAAATTACAACTAACCTAGAACAAGGACGTGTACCTGTTTCCGTGATCTGTATCTCGGGTCATTTGGATGGTCAGACATACCAGGATCTGATCTCAAAAGCAAACGAGATCGTAGGAACTGGTGTAAAGAACATATTATTGGACCTCGGTGACCTGACTTATATTTCCAGCGCAGGATTGGTTTCTTTGCATACCATTTCCCTGTTGACCCGGGGTGAAGCCCCGCCCAATCTTGAACAGGGATGGTCAACGCTTAAATCAATGGACCAAACGCGTGACGGCGGTTTGCAAAAGAATTTCAAATTGCTCAACCCGCGTCCCGAGGTCACAAATGTCCTGGAAATGGTGGGCTTCTCTGAATTCTTTGAAGTATTCACCGACAAGAAAAAAGCCGTTGACTCTTTTTAGTGCGGGTTGAAATACAGCGATGCAGTTCACTGCATCGCTGTTGATTCTTACTGGTTCATGTTACGCGATAAGAAGGATTTCACCGCAGGGGGGGCGTAAATGCCCTTCCTTGATCCCCGCGGGATCCGGCGTAAGGTGATTTATTTATGAGGTTCCTTATAAAATGAAACACAGATCGGGCAACTTTACTGTTATTGCACTTGTCATTCTGACCGTCATCGTCTGGCTGGTTTTTCCACCCATCAACCATGGAACTGAAAATTTCGCGCGCGCCTACGCGGGAGAAGTGCTCGGTTCGATCATCATTGTTCTGATGTCCTGTTCATTATTCCTTTCCACGCGACCCAGGTGGGCGGAACCATTCTTTGGCGGATTGGATAAAATGTATCTCACCCATCGGCGGACGTCCACCGGCGCGTTCCTGTTGATGTTCGTACATTTACTCACGGTACCGATCACCACTGTGGGGCTGCGCCTGGGGAATTATCTGGCGATGATCTCGTTTTTGGGGATCGTGGCGATCGTCCTGCCCACGCTTGCGCCGCATATTCCATTTTTAAACAGACTGACTCAAAGCACATACGAAGGCTGGAAAAAACTGCATCGATTTATTGGCATTTTTTTCATCACCGGCTTCATCCACTCTTTGACCATAAAAGGGCTTGACGCATTCATTGCCATCAATTGGGTGCAGTTTTTTTTCATCATCGGCACGGCATCCTATCTTTATACCGAGGTTTTTGGAAAGTTCTTCAGAAAATATGTGCCCTACACGGTCGAAGCCGTGAACCATCCCAATGGATCCACAACCGAGGTGGTTTTGCGGGCCAAGAAAGACCCGATCCAAAAACACCGTGCGGGACAATTTTTGTTTGTGCGTTTTCCAAAGGAAAAATTGCTGGATGAATCACATCCTTTCACCATCTCCAGTGCGTCGCATGAAGATGTGTTACGTCTCACGATCAAAGCCGGCGGCGATTTTACACGTCATCTGTTCAGCAGTCTGCAGGCAGGTATGGATGCGGTCATCGAGGGGGCGTACGGTATGTTCGATCATAAAACTGGCGGACAAAAACAGATCTGGGTTGCAGGCGGGATCGGTGTGACGCCTTTCCTTTCCTTCATCCGCAGCCTGGACGGAAATCTGGCGCAGGATGTGGATTTCTACTACACGGTTCGCCATCGCGAAGAAGCTGTTTTTGTGGAGGAGATCGAATCTGCCGCGAAACAAAATCCACGCTTGAAGGTATACATCCGTTTTTCATCCGCAGAAGGTTCATTGACTGCGGAGGAGATCATAAAAAACGCGGGTGGAAACATTAATGGGCATCATATTTACATGTGTGGACCGCTGCCCATGGTGCAAGCCTTCGAAAAGAAATTCCTTGAAGCGAACGTTCCTGCGGCCAACATCCACTATGAGGAGTTCAATTTCAGGTAAAATATTTTCAGCTCTTCAGCGGGTTCGCAATTTCCCAAGGCTTTTTCTGCAAATTGCAATAAATATGTTGAGAGTTGGCTTGATATGAATATTTATTTGCCAAGGAAACCTTTGGGGTTTCTGCCCTGAGTATGCAGCACCAAAGGATCTTTTTAGCCAGGAGAATCCCATGCAGATCACTTTTTCCAGTCAAGAGGGGCGCGTGCCTGTGACAACCATGAAGTTGGCGGGGAATTTGGATGCGTCGAATTATGCTGAAGTCATCGCCAGGGCACAGGATACCTACGACGAAGGCGCGCGTTATCTGCTGGTCGACTTGAGTGGAGTCCCTTACGTGAGCAGCGCGGGGCTGATGTCCCTGCATTCGGTGGCGTTGATCTTTGCGGGTTTTTCCATGAATTCGAAAGGGTCAGGGCGCCCGGTTTTTCGCTCGATCAATTCGCAAAATGCAAAAACTGTCCGGGAACATATAAAATTGTTCGCTCCGCCACCTGCCGTTGAACAGGTGCTGGATGTTGTAGGGCTTAAAGAATTTTTGGATATCCACCTTGATCTTGAAACCGCAGTACAGGCGTTTTAATACGTAACATTGCGGGGCGGTCTGCATCTAAACTGGTGCAGAAAAAAAAACAAATTTGTGAGGACACATGCCTAAAAAGAAAACGAAAAGGGTCAATACCAACAGTGGGGTTTCCGCTTATTTACGCAAGCCCGTGGTGCAGCTGGGACTGGTCGCATTGGTGGTTCTGGTCGTCTATCTGATCGCGTCGGCGACAGGCGGGGCTGCCACTGGAGTGGCACGCGAGATCAACGTGGACGAAGCCTATCAGGAATATCAAAACGGCACCTTTGTTGTGGATGTCCGCACCCAGGAGGAATGGGACGAGTATCATGTACCCAATGTGCCGCTCATTCCATTGGATCAACTGCCCGATCGCCTGAATGAAATTCCAAAAGACAAGGAAATTTTGGTCATCTGCCGCTCTGGAAACCGCAGTCAGGAAGGACGTGATATTCTTCTCTCGGCAGGCTATCAGGCGACCAGTGTGACGGGCGGCATAAAGGAATGGTACGCCAAAGGCTATCCCATTGAAGGCGCTCCCGCGCAATAGCGTGTGCATAGTTCAAAAACTCCATTTCTGAAATGCAGGAAGACCCTAATGCGAAAACATTAGGGTCTTTTTATTAGATCACCGCGGCCTTTTACTGGTTATAATCTCCGGCGTGCAAAAGACAATATCCTCCCGTCCTCTGTCCCGAAAAATGATTTTCGCCATTATCAGCGGTGTTTTGCTGATCGTTCTGGTCAGCATGGTTCCGCCCGGATTTTTCACCTGGCTTTGGGACAGGCTGAATGTTTTTGCGACGGTCTTCCTTGGCATTTTTATCGAAGCCGTTCCCTATTTGCTGCTAGGCACACTGGCCTCGGGGCTGGTGGAAGTCTTTCTTGACCGTGACCAGATGAGCAGGTGGATCTCACATCGACCTGTTGCGGCGGCAGTTGGCGGCGCTTTCATGGGCATGGTCTTCCCGGTTTGTGAGTGCGGCGTTGTACCATTAACACGGCGGCTCTTTAGCAAGGGATTGCCGCTCCCGGCGGGTATTTCATTCCTGCTGGCAGCGCCTGTCTTGAATCCCATTGTGGTATTCAGTACCGCTGCTGCATTTGGCTGGGGGAATATGCTTTTCTGGCGCATGGGGATCAGCCTGGTGATCGCCATTGTCGTGGGGCTTGTCTTCTCGGTTGAACGGGATCCGGCGCAAATTTTGCGTCCTGTGCTGACTCTGTCACACGATCACGACCACTCTCCGGCTGCGCATTCATCCATCGTTGAGAAATTTCGCCAGGCATTCCTGGTGACAGCCGATGAATTCTTTGAGATGGGACGCTATCTCATTCTCGGTTCGATGCTTGCGGCAGGACTGCAAACATTCATTCCCCAATCAGCCCTGCTTGCCATTGGCAGCGGGCCTGTGCTGTCCATCCTCGTTATGCTGGCCCTGGCAATCGTGCTTTCCATTTGCTCCACCGTGGATGCCTTCGTTGCGCTCGGTTTTATGGGGACATTCAGCTTTGGTTCCGTACTTTCCTTTTTGGTCTTCGGCCCGATGGTGGATATCAAAAGTGTCATCATGTATTTGCAGGTCTTCCGCCGCCGCCCTGTGACATATCTCGTTGCCATTCCGTTCATGATGAGCCTGCTGGCGGGAGTCATCTTCAATACCTTTCAACCTTAGAAACCGGAATTGTGACGAAAATTTGAAACAAAAAGATCCCGAAGCCAAATGCCTCGGGATCTTTATAAACTCTGGTGCCTGGTTACGAACTAAATTCCACCCTGTTCTTCCTTCTTCGCTTCCATTTCCTTCCTGTGGGCTTCGATGATCGGTCCTGTGATGTGAGACGGGACCGTATCGTAATGATCGAATTCCATTGTGAAGTATCCGCGCCCACCGGTGATGGAGCGCAGTTGGGTTGTATAGCGTAAGACCTCAGCCAGGGGCACATTTGCCACAACGACCGTGTTGCCGTGTTCTGAATCTGTCCCCTGGACACGACCGCGGCGGGTATTGAGGTCGCTCATGACATCGCCCATGTTTGCATCGGGGACTGTAACGCGAATGGTCATGATCGGCTCGAAAAGAACGGGGCCCGCATCATGTACCGCGAGTTTAAAGGCTTCACGTCCCGCGATCTCGAACGCAAGCGGCTTGGAATCGACTTCATGTTCCTTGCCGTCGTAGACGATGACTTTGACGTTGCTCATGGGGTAACCTGCGAACGCGCCGCGTTCCATCGTCGCCTTGATGCCTTTTTCGATCGGAGGCAGGTAGGATTTCGACAGGTTCATGCCGACCAGTTCATCGGTGAATTCAAAGTCAGCTGTGGGCAAAGGCTCAATGCGAAGGTGCACTTCGCCAAATTGTCCCGAACCGCCGCTTTGTTTCTTGTGACGATATTGGGCGCTGGCTTTGCGTGTAATTCCCTCGCGATAAGGAACACGCGGTTCATGCGTATTGAGTCCCACCTGGAACTTGGTTTGGGCGCGGTGAAGAGCCACGTCAATATGCTGGTCGCCCATGCCCTGTAAAACCGTTTCGTGCGTGATGGGGTCGTTCTGCCAGAGGAGGGTCATATCTTCTTCGCACAGCTTCGCGAGGGTTGGTGAGATCTTGGCCGCGTCTGCCTGGCTCTTGGGGGTAATCGCCACACGATATAGCGCGGCGGGGAATTTTGGTTTTTCAATTGTGAGTGGATGTCCCTTGTCACAGAAGGTGTCGCCGGTTGTGGTGGCAGCTAATTTTGAAACAGAGGCAATATCGCCGGCGTGGATCAGTTTTGCCGCGATCGCTTCCTTACCACGCTGGAAGTGCAAGCCGGAAACACGTTCATCCACACCCTTGCTTTGATTCCACATGTGACCATCCGCCTGGATGGTGCCGGAGTACACGCGGAAGTACGTCATTCGGCCTACGAACGGGTCGGCTGTGGTCTTCCAGACATAGGCAGCCAGGGGTGCGGTATCTGACGGCTTTAAGACCTCTTCGCCGCTCTTGCCTTGTGCCACGCGTTGGATGGCGTTCAATGGTGAAGGCATCAGGTCAATGATATCGTTGAGCAAGGCGAGCGTGCCGATTTCATGCCCGCCTGCCGCACAGAACACGGGGATAAACGCCCCGGCATAGACCACATCTTTCAGTCCGCGTACCATCTCTTCGTCGGTGAGGGAGCCGTTTTCGAGGTACTTCTCCATCAACTCATCTTCGCCTTCGGCTGCGGCTTCCACCAGGGCAAAGTGCGCCTCTTCCGCAGCATCTTTTAATTCTGCGGGGATCTCGGCGATGGTACTGCCATCCCCCATGTAGGCTTTCATGCCGATGATATCCACCAAGCCTTTGAAGCCCGATTTTTCACCAATCGGCAGATGGACCTTGATGGCACGCTTGCCATATGATTTTATATAGGCTTCAATGGCTTCATATGTTTCTTCAAAGTTCGCGTTATCGCGATCCATTTTATTTATAACAAAAAAGCGCGGCAGCTTGAATTCATCTGCATAGCGCCAGGCGATCTCAGTGCCGACCTCGATCCCTGAAACGGCATCCACTAAAATAATTGCACCATCAGCGACACTCAGGGCGGAGACGATCTCCCCCACAAAATCAGTGTAGCCGGGTGCATCTAAAATATTGATCTTATGATCGCGATGTTCAACGGGGATCAAGCTCGTATAAATGGAAATTTTGCGGCGGTGTTCCTCATCATCGTAATCTGAGACCGTCGTCCCGTCATCAATTTTGCCCAGGCGGGTGGTAGCCTTGGTAGCACGCAAAAATGATTCAGCCAGCATCGTCTTGCCTGCGCCTCCATGTGAAACCAGCGCAATGTTACGAAGAAACTCGGTGGTATACTCTTTCATGGAAATAGCCTTCCTATACGTAGGATATAAAACAATGATTTGTCCTGACCCACTGGCCAAGCCGGGGGGCGAGTTGCACGATTGTAAAAGAACTCAATTGAATTGTCAAAGTGTTTGCGTCACAGACGGAATATGACATTTGCCGTAAGAGGTTTTGTGATCCTGTTTATCCGTGAATATTCCTTCCTTTTTGCCGGAATTGGACTGGCAGTTGCCGCCGGCTTTATGCTGCTCACCAACAAGCCAAAATGGAACGATTTCCTTGCCTTTGGGGTCATTGTTGCCGCGCTGATCACTTCGTGGTTCATTCTGCACCCGGTTCAAACACCCCTGATGGACGATGCCAAAAAAGTGCAATCCATGATTGGTGCAGGCACACCTGTTTTACTTGAGTTCCAATCCCCTTACTGAATTGCATGCACCCAAATTAAGCCCGCCGTTGACGGGCTCGAACAGGAACTTAATAGCCGGGTAAGTATTGGCAAACAACTTAACATCATTCGCTTGAATATTCAGGAACCAGTCGGCAGGGAACTTGCTCCTGTATACGGTTTTGAATTTACACCCACTTTTATTTTTTTCGATGCTCAGGGCAATGAACTCTGGCGTACCATTGGCACATTTGACCCGCAACAAGTACGCGACTCGCTGCAATGAATCTTCTCCGTCGTTTCCAATTCAACCTGCGCTATTTCGGCTCCCCGCCCTGGGACAGCGGTATTACCCCGCCTGAACTATTTGAATTTATCCGATCCCATCCCGCGGGCCGCGCTCTCGACATCGGTTGCGGCACAGGCACAAACGTCATCACCCTGGCAAAAACAGGCTGGCAGGTGACAGGCTTCGACTTTGCTCCGCGCGCCATCCGGATCGCTCAACGAAAAATAAAAAAAGCAGGTGCTCAAGCAGCCCTTTTTACCGATGATGCAACCCGCATGAAAAAGATCACAGGTAAATTTGACCTGGCTCTTGACATGGGTTGCTTTCATAATTTGGAAAATAAGGTTGATTATCTGAATCAACTGGATAGGGTCCTGGCTCCGCACGGCTTCTGGTTGATGTATGGCTTTCTCAACCAGACAGAAGACCCCGCCGCGCCCGGAATGGCAGACTCTGACCTGGGGTTAATCTCAGCCCGGGCTTTTACCCTCCTCTCCCGGCAAAATGGCTTCGATCAGGGCAGTCGTCCTTCTGCATGGTTCCTGTATCAAAAAGATGGACAGGCAAACAGGTAGAATCCGAAACCACGTTATCCTTCCCTCATCCTTGAAAATTCTTTTCCTCTTTCTCGACGGCATTGGATTGGGCGAAAGCAACCCCGAAATAAATCCTTTTACGCGCGCCAACATGCCAACCCTGCAATTCCTGCTTGGCGGGCAGGCTCTTGTCCGGGATACCGCGCCTTTTGAAGGTGACCATGCCACACTGCTTGCCATAGACCCCAACCTCGGTGTGGAAGGCTTGCCGCAATCTGCAACTGGACAGGGCGTTCTGCTGACGGGCATCAATATCCCCGCCATGCTGGGTTATCACTACGGACCCAAGCCGAATCCTGACGTGGCAAAATACCTCAATGGAAAAACAATTTTCTCGAAGACTGTCAATGCGGACAAAAAAACCGCATTGCTTAGTGCCTATCCACCGCGCTATTTTGAGGGGATCAACTCAGGCAAACACCTGTACTCTGCCATTCCACTCGCACTGACCAACGCAGGCGTTCCCCTCTTTACCAGGGATGACTATTATGAAGGCCGGGCTCTTTCCGCCGATTTCACGGGGATGGGTTGGCGTAAATTCCTTCATTTGCCCGACGCGCCGATCTATGGGCCGGAAGAAGCAGGAAAAAAACTGGCAGAACTTGCCAGTCAATACGATCTCTCATTCTTCGAATATTGGGCAAGTGACTACGCAGGTCACAAACAGGATATGCACTCCGCTGTACATCAATTGGAGACTTTTGACGCAGTGCTGAAAGGTCTGCTGGAAAACGGGCAGGATGAGGAGCGTCTAATTCTGCTGACTTCCGATCACGGCAACATGGAAGACCTCTCCACCCGCCGGCATACCGCTGCCAATGTGCCGCTGTTATTATTGGGCGATAATATCCACCGCCGCGAATTCCAAAAAGGTGTTCATGACCTGACAGGAATTGCACCAGCCATTTCAAAATTTTTGCAGATCAACTAAATTTACGGTTTTTGATCTGCCAACATTTTCAACCCTCATCTTTATTCCCCATGATCTCTTCCTCCGATCTCCTGCGTCTGCCCTATACACCCGACCTGACCGAAGGCGGAATTGCGTATGCGCTGCTCTTGCTGTCCCATAAAAATTTGCCCTATGACCAACTGCGATGGATAGTGGCAGGGACGATCATTGAACTGGCGTTTCGCCGTTATCTTTCACAGCAGGGCATCCCGTTTGATGTCTCTGCCGTCACGCGGTTTTCCGACCCTGCCAGGCACGACGTTTTGCTCGGCGGTCATCGTTGTGATGTGAAGTCCCAATTGATCTCGACGCACAGGAAGATCTCTGAACTCAGGCGCGACCCCGATTCGCTGTTGAAAGCCTCTGTGCTGATCCCCATTGAACCAGCCATTGGTGACGGGTTTTCAGACCACGACCTGTTTGTCTTTGCCTTTCTTTTGGGTCTGACCGCCACTTCGTTGGGCGAGCTCAAAAAAGCAGTGGGAGCCAGCCAACCGAGCCATCTGATCCACATCATGCCGCCAACCTGGCGCCATCCGCTGCCCTGGAACCCGCTGGGGGTGTTGACTTTGAAATCGGAGTCAACTTCAGATACTTTGATCGAGATCAGCGGTCAGGATCAGGGCCGTGGAAATATAACCCGGCAGGTGAATCTTCCTGCGCAGACTCGAGTGGAACTGAATGAGCCTTTTTATTCAATTACCTCCCTGCATGTCAAAAATATTCCCATGGCGCGAGTGGGTATTCACAGCCGCATTGACAGGGAAGCTCATCTCATTCAACCGCTGGACTGGAAAAATATTTGGGTATACGGTATGGACATCATCCTGGCAGGTTACCTGACGCGCGGAGAATTTCGCCAGCGGGTCAAAACCGCCCAAAGCCTGTCCCTGCCCGTTGCGGAGTTACATCCACTGCCCGATCTATTTAACCGCGTGAGGGAATGGGGTCGGCGCGAATGAGAAATCCAAAACAAGTATACTTGTGGAACACTTTATCCGTATTGAGGTAATTTCCGATGATCAATACCCCTTCCCCCACCTTCCATGTCCGCGATATACCCATTTATGGCGATGCAATTCTTGCACCGATGGATGGTTATTCCGACTGGCCCTTCCGTTCGCTGTGCCGCGAGTTCGGTTCTGCCATGAGTTACACCGAATTCGTCCAGGTGGAAAAGATACTCAGCAAGTCAAAACAGCCCGCAAAGAAATTTTATTTTGAAGCTCCCGAGCGTCCCGTCGTTTTTCAATTATATGGCGATGACCCCGATAAAATTTTGGAAGCAGCCCTGCGTGTACAGGATTGGGGTCCAGATATCATTGACGTGAACATGGGCTGTCCCGCCAAAGCCATCTCACATCGCGGCGCCGGCGTGGGTATGATGAAATCACCGTTGAAAATTGCGCGCACCTTCAAAAAACTGAGCGCCAAACTCAAGGTCCCCGTCACGGGCAAGATCCGCCTTGGTTGGGAGAGAAACAAAAACTATAAACTTATCGCGCGCATTGTCGAGGAATGCGGCGGGTCGCTGATCGCCATCCACGGGCGGACAAAGGAACAAAGTTACAGCGGCAACGCGGACTGGGATGCCATCGCCGAGGTCAAAGCCGCGGTCAAGATCCCCGTCATCGGCAACGGCGACGTAAAACTGGTGGAAGACATCGAAAAGCTTAAACGTCACACAGGCTGTGAAGCAGTCATGATCGGACGCGGTGCGCTCGCCAATCCCTGGATATTCTCAAAACTGGACCGCGGGCAGGTCACATCCGAACAGGTGCGCGGAACCGTCCGCAGCCACCTGGCAAAAAGTATCGAGTTTTATGGCGAGGAAGACGGGCAAAGACTGTTCCGCAAGTATGCGGTTCAATACCTGCTGATGAAAACCCTGACGCGCGAAACCCGCAAGCAGATCCTTAAGCCCATGCCCTCCGCTGAATTTCTCGAAATGCTTAATCAAGTCTATGCCATCACGGCATGACGTATAATTAACCCATGATCCTCGACCTCTCCTTCATTCTTGAAACAAGACGAAATCACGCACTCGAACATGCCACTTTGCACATGCTGGCGCGCTCGCATAATGGCCGTATGGCAGGACATTCCAACCCGACTGGTTTTTTTCTGTTTGGAGACTTTTCCACACCGGATATTTGGGCTGCTGTCACCGAGGCATTGGAACGATTGCGCGGCGGCGAAAGCGGTCTGGCGATCCATGCCGGCTGTGGCACCAATATGGCAACCACCCTCCTGCTTTCTGCGACCCTGGCCTGGTCTGTGCTGCGAGGAGCAAGATCCACGTTGACAAAGATCCTGCTTGTACCGGTCGCCGTGGTATTGGCGGTTGTCGGTGTGATAATCTCCCGCCCATTGGGAACACTTCTCCAGCAGCGGGTTACCACAAACGCCCAGATGGGTCAGATGCAGATCATTGATGTCATCCCTGTCCGCAAGGGCGTGCACCGGGTGATCACAAAATAAATTCATGCCGCTGCGAAGGGATCGTTTTGTGCCCCGCAATGACCTGTTAATTTCCTCCTTCATCCATTTCTTATGAATATTTTCATTCTCCATGGGAACGACGAATTTGCCATCACCCGCAAGCTCAAGGATTTTGAGTCCGGGTTCAGCGACCCAACCACGGCGGGGATGAATACGGCGCATTTTGAAGCGCGCAGTATGACCGATGAAGAATTCAATAACGCGCTGAACGCGATGCCTTTTCTGGCCCCGAAGCGCCTGGTCATTCTCTCCAACCCATCGTCCAAATATAACAATCCTGCCTCGCGTAAAAAATTCGAAGAGTACATCAGCAAAGCGCCTGACTCGGTCAAACTGGTGATCTGTGAATCGATCGAGGCGAAGGAAGCGCTAAAGCATTGGTTGTTGAAATGGGCGGAAAAAAATCCGACGCTGGTGAAGACCCAGGCATTCATGCTTCCCAAACTTCGGGATATGCCGGGCTGGATCATTAATGAGGCGAAGAATCAAAACGGGAAGATCGATCCCGCCGCTGCTGCCAAACTGGCAGAGATGGCAGGCGTGGACACGCGTCAGGCGGGAATGGAAATTTCCAAACTGCTGGCGTATGTCAACTGGGCGAGACCGGTACAGGTCCCGGATGTCGAAGCTGTCTGCATCGTTACATCCCAGCAAAGTGTGTTCGATTTCGTTGATGCGCTGTCTCAGGGCAACGGCAAAACAGCTCAAAAACTTTTGCATCGCCTGCTTGAAAATGAAGACTCATTTTCATTGTGGGGGATGGTCGTGCGGCAGTTCCGTCTGCTGATCCAGGCGCGTGAAATTTTGGACGGGCGCGGCAACAAGGATGACGTGGCGCGGGCGCTGGGTGTGCATCCCTTCGTGGCGGAGAAAACCACAGGGCAGGCGAGCCGTTTCACACTGGAAGCACTGGAAAGCATTTACCGTCACCTGCTGGTGATCGATGAGAAAGTCAAAACAGGCCAAACCACTTTGGATCTGGCTCTGGATGTGCTGGTGGTGGAACTGGCAAAATAAACGCCTAATAAAAACTTGTGCGCAGGACAGGTTGGAACAGTTCCTTGCGATGGGCACAAACTGAATCGATCTGGCACAGGGGACATTCGGGTTCGGTCATTTCGGGGCAGCGTTTGCGGGCGCCGAAGAAGAACCAGTCCACAGCGCCCATGCTTTTACCTGAGAGGGCAACCACTTGCTCAACCGCGCGATAGGCGGCATGGCGTACAGCCCATTCCTCAGCGGGGGAAATGACCTGACGATCGACCAGTTTTTGCTCCAGATCTTCATCAAGAATATCGATCAAGCCGACGCGCAGGTTGGAGCGCATCAGGTGATAATCGATCACGGGCTCAACTTGTTCATCTTTTCCGAAGGGCAGGAATGCTTCAGGGCGTTGATTCAAGATCAATGCGAGCAGGTCGGTCTTTTTGCGGAGCGGGTCTTCCTTGTAGCCGCCAATTGTGTCCAGCAGATGGATGAACGTCTGCAGTGGATGGGAGGATGCCCGGGATCGCTGCAAAATGATCGTGGGTGTCAGGTGAAGCGCAAGCATATCGCGTCCGTATGCCTGTGCCATTTCCAGATGCAGGTCCAGCGCGGGCATTGGGTCAAGTCCATCATCAGAGCGGAGAATGTCCAATAGTTCGGCGCGGGTCATGTTTGCCTGACGTGCAGGGGTGCAAAAGTCAGGGTCAATTTCAAGACGGCGCCTGTATGCGTCAAACAAATAGAAGGCACCCTTCTGCTGAACCCCGCCGATCTGCGCGATAAGCGGCTGGTGATAGAAGCCATTTTTCTCAGTCCAAAAACTGAATTGCTGAAGTGTGACCGAGAAAAAATAATCCAATGTCTTGGGGTGATCCACGGGCGGCAGTTCAGCACTGATAAAGTTAAAAGGCGAGGCTTCGTCGAGTGTTGAGATCATCTGCGAGATCTTTTGCACCTGCAATTCGTTGACCTGCACACGCGGGTCGGCTGGGATTTGCGGCGCGGGGTCATTGAACAACAGCGCGGCAGGTCCCACGTGCTGGATCATCTGTGAGGCAAGCGGAACTGCATGCTGCGCCGCCATGATCGGATGCGCACCCTGGGTGAGATGGGCAAGAGTTGAACCGCAGAAAGTATCACCTGCGCCTGTGGCGTCAAGTTCAGTGGCGGGAACAGCAGGAACGAAAGTGGCGTGACTGCCTTGTACGACGCAGGCGCCATTGGATCCAAGAGTGATGTATAAAATTTTGCCTGCTTCTGATCGGGCAGATTCAAGCGAGCCAAAGAGACCAACCGCTTCGCTTTGGTTCATGAAGAAGAGATCGGTCTGCTGCATGATCGCGCGGACAAGATGTGGAACCTCGCGGACGCTGGTGAGGTATGTCCCGGCAGATATGCGCTTCGCACCACGCTCACGGCAGGCTTGAATGAACGTCAGTTGTTTTTGGGCGCTGCCCAGGGGGATGACATGCACGCAGTCGTACATTGACAGGTTAGCGGGGAGCATGTCGGGCGTGAGAATGGATTCCGCGCCAAAGAGGGCTTTGATGTATTCGGTTTTGCCTTCACGATAGGAGATCTCAAAATGCGGTAATTGATCCTGTGGGACGATGGGCCCCAGCCAATTGTGCAGGCGTTCGGCGATGGGCTGGAGAATTTCAGGGATTGGATCCGGGCGCGGGGAAAAAAGGGAGACCTGTGCACCGCAGCGATTCGCCGCCATTGCTGTGTACATCCCTGCGCCGCCCGCGGAGGGAACGGTCTTTGATCGGAGATGCAAAATATCGGAGGAGGCTCCGCCAATGATGAGGAGGTGAGGCATGAAGGTCAATGTCCCTGGGAAGTTGAATTTTGGAGTACGGACAAAAAACGATGGAACCTTGACCCTGGGCTGCGGTCAACCATCCACCGTTATGGGATGATCAAAACATGGATGGCTGCTGCGGTTCTTCTTCGCTTTTACCGTTCCAGCCATATTGCTTCAAGTAAATTCGGCCGCGATCGCTGAAAAAAACATCCTCTTCTTCAAGCAGCAGACGCTGACGACGCGCGCCTGCCCCATCCCGCTGGCTGATCTCTCCTTTTGAGTTGATCACCCGATGCCAGGGGATATCATCGGGGCAGCTCGCCATTGCGCCGCCCACCCACAATGCGCCAAAAGCAACATAGGTTTCAATTTCCACGCCGGCAGGCGGCGGGATCATTTTTGCGATCTGACCATACGTGGCAACTTTTCCACGTGGAATGCGGCGGGCAATATCCCATACTTGGGCGTTAAAGACTTGCGGGTTGGGAGGGGATGTAAATTGTGGCATGGTAATTTTCCTTGCAGACCTTAAAGGTCCTGCTTATCAAATGATCCTGCATGGGTACGATAAGACCTTTTTGAGCTTAACGGGAGGATATATAACGATAATACAACGATTGCCGCACGTTGGCAATGAAGTTTCTTGAGAGTTTGTCGTCCATAAATTTCAGGGTTTGGATTTCATCCGCGACCAGCATATTGGGATGTTCGGTTTCCGGTGCGCCGGGTTGCGCGAGATGTGTGATGCCCCCGGCGGCAGGCTGTGCGCGCTGGCTGTCATCAAGAGAATAATACTCATAGGTGCGCTGGATGGAGCGGTTGATCTCGTAGAGCGGGGTGAGTGAGCCGATGAAAAGTAAGAGGTAAATGGGATAAAGCAAACTGCGAGGGACTGCCTTATGAAAAATGGATTCGCCTGTCATTATCATTAGGTGGAATAGTGGGGCGATGGAGGCGCGCATAACGAAATCGCGTCCGCTGCCAATTTGGATGAAAGGCATGACTGCGAGCAGCAAGCCTGTGAGCGCCCAACGCGGGTCATGCCATTTGAAGGGTGCCAGTAACAGCCAGAGAATGCCGCCTTCAAGCAGGAAGAAGATAAGAAAATTCTGCAGCGCTGGGGCACGAACTCCAACCTCCCGGGCTGCAGTGTTGGATGAGAAATAAAGAAACGAAATGAGGACAACGATTCCGCTGGCGAGGAGCAGGCCGGGGTGGAGATGTTTGAACGGCGATTTGAAGTCGGTCTGTTTGAGCCAATCCATGAGGAGGTAAGGGATAAGTCCCAATGCAGCCAGGGGGGCAAAGAAGAAGCAGAGTGACCAGATGAAAACCTTTGGGTTCAGGGAACGAGTGCCGGGCTGCGAGTTTTCTGAACCCAGAACGAGGACAATGCATAACCACGCAGGGACGGCCTGGTTGAAGACCCAGAATAATTGGGTGGTGAAGGATGAGTATTGTAGATCTCCGCTCCAGATCTCCAGGTGTTGGATGGCAGGTAAAAGGGTCGGGTATTCACCGGGTATGAGAAGCGTGCCAAGGGCATCCAACCCGCTAAAGAGGATGAGCAGCAGCGCGGCTTTGACAGCCGAGGTTTTTAATCCCAGGTTGAGATGGACTACAACGAGGAAAACGCCAAGCCATGTCCATAGGAAGAGAACAAAATTGGCAACCTGCCAACCAAAGAGTTTCCCCATCCCTGCGGCGGGGAGCCAATAGCCTACATAATAGACCAGCATTTGGATGGCTCCCTTTGCGGGGGATGAATAAATGACACTCCAGTCGTACGAGATGAGGTCACGCAGAACGGCATTGCGCCAGTGATGATCCCAGTTCTGAAAGGCGTATCCGCCAACGCCTGAGAGGAAGACCCAAATGCCCGTGATCAGGTACAAGGAATAGGGAAACCGCGAATCCGGTTTTTGAAATTGGGTATCAGGGTTATGTTTGACCAGCTGCCAGACAGCCCAAAGGCTGATCGCGATGACGGGTATGGCAATTGACAGCCGCAGCCAGCCCAGGCAGAAGAGAATGAATGGGAGTGTGAGGTAGAACAGTGTTATGCGGGTTGCGTTTTTCATCGGGCGGGTTGGCGATGCTCCATTAATTATTCGCGTTCATAGATCACATAATCGTCTTTTTGAATTGCGATGGAATAATTTTTCTCGAGGAATGCGCGGAGTGCGGGAAATTCATGGGAGGTGTCTTCCCCGGAGACCCAGGGTTTGTCTGCGGCGGTGACTTCAATGATAAAGCGCGGGGCGGCGGTTTGCAGCTCATTCATAAAATCGGCACGCAGGGATCGAATATAGGGATTCGAAACGTGGTGATAAAAATAAAAATCGAAGATGTAGGGCGTGGCGGTGCGGGCGCGGTTTTCAAGCATGGCAAGCAGAGTGCCGCCTGTCCAATCCAAAGGTTGGACGGTCTCACCCTGTGAAGTATCCAGGTTTTTTTTGAGAAAGCGGGAAATTTCCACAGCGCGGTCGGTGGAGGTTGAGACTGGTTTATTTTTGAGCTGGCGCAGCAGGGTTTGGGAAGGGAGGAGCAGGGAAAGGATGATGATGAAGGATGAGAGCGCAAGTATCCATGAAAAAGAAGTCAAAGATCGAGGACGTTGTCCTGAAGCGGAGATTTCCAGAGGGTCGAAGTTCGGGATGGATAAGGATGCCAGGAGGATGATGAAGTAAACGAAAGGGATGTAGTGGTAGGGGAAGAATTGTCCTGAAAAGGCCGGGTAGAGCGCATAGCAGAAGGCGAGGGCGGCAAGCAGGCCGGTTTTTTTATTTTTGTTGAGTGATAGACCGATCGCGGCTGGAATGAGCCAAAGTCCATGACCGCCGAGGCGAAGGGACTCGTTCAGTAAAAGGGATATTCTCTCAGGTCCGGTGGTGACCACCATTTGCCCGTTGATCTGAGAATAAAGAGGCCAGTAGTTAATGGCGATGGTGAGGAATGGGGTCAATGCGCCTGTCAAGCCAAGCCATGCAATGATGGCAGCTACCGGAATTAGGAATCCTGCCGCAGCGGGGAGAATGCTTGTTGTGGCGGCTTTGGGCAGGGATAGTTTGAGGTGCCTGACCAGGCGTTTGATGTCAAAAAGCAGGATGGGGATGAGTCCGATCGCGGCATGAGGTTTGATCAAAGCCGATAGACCGAAGAGAATTCCCAGTGTTACCCGGTGCCTGAGAGTCAACTCATCCCGCATTGAAACCCAGACTGCAAGCGCAACGAAGATCAGCAGGAGATATTCGCGTTGAAGTGACATGGATGGTCCGCCCTGCAGGTACTTCAACCCGAAGAATATTGCAGCGGCGAGTGCGGGCGTTTTACCAAAGCAGCGTGCCGCAAAAAATGTGATGATAAGCAGGACGGCGAGAATAATGAGGTCGAGAAGGCGAAGGCGGAAACTATCGAATCCGCTCAAAGAGCCGATGATGAAGTAGGCGATGAAACTGCCTGGCATCTGAAAGTCGAAGAGATCGCGGTAGGGGACAAGACTGTCCGTACGCATGAGGAAGGCTTCGTACAAAAGCGGTGCTTCGTCATGCGCGATCTGCCATTGCGTGGAATAGCCCGCCTGAACCACAAGAAATGCTGCGAGCAGGACGAGCAGAATGTTTGAGATGCGGCGCATCATGGATAAATGAGTTTAAATCGTTCGCAAACCAGCGGCATGTCTTCGCTGAATTCCCTGCCGACCTTTGGAAGCGTGCGCGAGAAGAAATTTTTATGGGCGTTGCGCCAGTAATCGAGGGATAGATCTCCTTCGCCTTCGGCGCGTGCAAAGTCTGCATCGACTGTGTTGAAGCGGCGAAGTGTGACCTCTGTGGTTTCGATAATGCAGATGGGTTTTCCTGCCCCGTCCAATACGATGGATATCAAACCGGCTTTGGGTATCGGGCTGCCTTCCGCCTGCCACTCCCAAAGCGCAGAGCAGGTGCCTGTCTTTGTTCCACTTGCCACAAGCTGACCGAGTTCCCCGGCAAGCGCAGCCCCATCGCCAAATGCTTCAGCAACGTGGTCTTTTTCCGTGTATGGTGAGTTGGCTGGCTGGCTGGCAAGAAAGGCAGACCAGTATTCTTCGATTTGATCCATTTAGATGAATTCCCCGCCGGTGACCTGCCGCTCGATCAGTTCACGGGCAGGGGTGAATTTCAACTCCACTTCCATGCGCTGAAAACAGCGGTTTTCTCCGATCAGGATCTTTCGAGTGTGGAATATTTCGTCGTCCTCGCTCAGGTCGTTGTTCAAGTCCACGCGCCCTTGAATGACTTCTCCGCAGCGCTTGCATTTGACTGAGAAGGTGTAAACCCGCTGCTCCGACCTGACGGAGGAACTGCCGAAAAGTTTTTGGAGGAGGTTCATGGTTATCCTTTTGATAATGGACGATCGCCCATTATCCGTCGCTTAAAACTTCCACTTCTTCAACACATCCATTGCCTTGTGATGGGTCAGGTCCAATAACAGGGGGGTGATCGAGACATGACCCGCGCGCAAAGCGCCGAAGTCTGTGCCGGGTTCGTCCACGCCGGTGGGCGCCTCGCCGCCGATCCAGTAATAGGGTTTGCCGCGCGGATCAACACGTTCATCCAGAGCATCCCGATAGACGCGCAATCCCTGGCGGGTGATCATGTAGCCTTTAAGCTCACTTTCCTTGAGATAAGGCACGTTGAGGTTAATGACCACACCTTCGGGTAAACCATCGGAGATGATCTTTTTTGCGACACGACGCGCCACAATTGCAGCGGTGGAATAATCCAACACGCCTTTGTGACCTTCGGGTGAATCAAGGGAAACGGCGATGCCCTTCACGCCCGCGATCACGGCTTCCATCGCGGCCGTGACAGTGCCTGAATAGGTGACGTCATGCCCGACATTGGCGTTGGGGTTAATGCCCGAAACGACCAGGTCAATTTGCTCTTCGATCAAGCCAAGTAATGGCAGGGCAACGCAATCGGAAGGCGCGCCGTCAGAAGCAAAGGCGCTGGTTCCATCTGCAAGAAAAACCTCTTTAACGCGTAATGGACGTTCCATTGTTTTCACGTGCCCCGAGGCTGACCAGTTTTTGTCCGGTGCAAAGACAGTCACTTTCCCGAGTTTACGCATTTCCTGGGCAAGAGCTAATAGTCCTGGCGCTTGAACGCCGTCATCATTGGTTACTAATATGTGCATGGGATTGATTTCCGATTCTTTTATTTTGGATACGCTGACAGGTTGACCGTAAATTCGAACCTGCATTAAGAGTTTACTATTGGAATTATAACGCGATATATCCCCCCGCCATCCAGACCCCAAAATCACCGGACGGACATTTGCGCAAAATAAAACGGCGCCGCCCGGCAGGATCTACAGATCCATTATTGTAAATTGTGAAGCGGGAGGATGCTCTATCTCATCCCTGAGACGGTAACCAACCCATTACTCAGGTTGATGTTCATAACCTGCAAGCCAGGTATCTGTGTGTTGATCTCTTCGACCAGCATTTGATTTAGCCAGGTCTCCAGCTGCGAGGACAGGGCTTCCGGAATTGTTCGTGTTCCGATCTGTACTGACTCGATCCCAATGCTTGGATACTTGTTTGGATCAATACCAAGACTCCCCACGATCAACGCGGAAGTGGAGTCGTTACTGCCTGTCACCATGCCCCAGATTTGGATCTTGTTATCCCGCAAATAAACCTGTACGTCGCTCAACGGCAAGTCGGGGTTGTTTTTCATTTCCATGACCAGCCAGGATGTGAGTTGTCTTTCAGTCAGTGTGGCTGAGGATAATGAGCCAGGCTGTGGAAGCGCATTTTCGAGGGCGGTTTTGGCTTCAACCCCGGCGGCATCAGAGGGCAGGATTGGCGCGCCGGGACGCTCGGGTGCGCCGTCCAATCCGCTGTCGGCGCTGTTAACTGCAAAACCGATCAAGGCATCCACCAGCGGGGCGTATTGTGGATAGTTCTCACTCATCCTGGCACGCGTTTGTGAAGCGATATCCCCTGAGATCGGAATTTGTGGGTACAGGGTCGGGGTGGTGATGACCAGCAGTTTTGCAACCGCCGATCCTGGGTTGATCCAAATAAAAGCATACGAAACCCCGCCAAAAAGGATCGCCATCAATATCAAAACGCCCACCCAGCGCAGTGGATTTTTGGACGGGCGCGAGGCCTGAAAGTGATTAACTGAATTTTGTCTGGGCCGGGTCTTGTCGGGGGATTTAATTCGCGCCACCCAGATCTTTGCCTCATCGTTGCCGGGGTTGATCTTGAGCACGCGTTCGTAGCATTCGATTTTTAGTTCAGTTTTCTCCACAATGCGCGCCATTAACATCCAGGCAGATTCTTCATTGGGATATTGATCGAGAAAATCCGTCAGATATTTTTTGGCAAGTTCACGGTTGCCGCGCTGGAAGGTGTAATCGGCTTGCTTGAGAAGTTCTTGTTTATTCATTAATATTATGTTGGGACACGGCAACGCCGTGTCCCAACGATATTTCTACACACTTGGCTCGGGAAGTTTTTCCTCAAATTTAATGAGGACCAGCTCACCGTCTTCGTTGATATCCACCTTGATCGCGTCGCCATTTACAAATTCCCCGGCAAGAACACGGTCGGATAACGGGTCTTCCACTTTTTGCTGGATGACACGGCGCAGCGGACGCGCACCGAACTCTGTGTCATAGCCCTGGGTGGCAAGCAATGACAGGGCTTCTTCAGAGGCCGTGAGAACAAGGTCGTGGTCCTTCAGACGTTCAGAGACCTTGTTCAGTTCGAGCGAGACGATCTGCTGAATATCTTCCTTATTAAGGGCGCGGAAGATGACGACTGAATCCATGCGGTTGATGAACTCGGGCCGGAAGGCGCGTTTGAGCGATTCGTTCAAATTCTTGCGCATGTCGTCGTAGGAAATGCGTTCTTCGGTGGCTTCATCACGTTTCAGCGAAAAACCGAACGAAGTCTGGTTCTTGATCATGTCCGCACCGATGTTGGAGGTCATGACGATGATCGCATTGCGGAAATCCACCTTGCGGCCTTTCGCGTCACTGAGATGACCTTCCTCCATGATCTGTAAAAGCATGTTGTGGACTTCGGGATGTGCCTTTTCGATCTCGTCGAAGACGATGATCGAATAAGGGCGGCGGCGCAGGGCTTCAGTGAGTTGACCCGCATCTTCATAGCCAACATATCCGGGAGGCGCCCCCACCAAACGGGCGGCGGTGTGGCGCTCCATGAACTCGGACATGTCCAGCTGGATGGCGGCTTCTTCACTGCCAAACATGAACTTGGCGAGGGTCTTGGTTAATTGGGTCTTGCCAACGCCGGTGGGTCCGAGGAACATGAATGAACCGATCGGGCGTTTGGGGTCTTTCAAACCGGCGCGTGCGCGGCGCACTGCGCGTGAGATGGCAACAATGGCATCTTCCTGTCCGATGATGTCTTTGCGTAATTCATCTTCCATTTTTAGCAGACGTTGCGATTCCGCTTCTGCGAGCTGCATGAGCGGGACACCGGTCCACATGGAAACAACTTCGGCGATATCTTCGGCGGTAACGACGGGACTGTTGGCACGATCCCAACCGGTGCGCAAGCGTTCGATCTGCAGACCGAGGTCTGACTCGCGCTCCTCCCATTCCTTAATGTCTTCCGAGTTGCCTTCCTCCTGGGCGAGGGTGCGGTTTTGACGTGCCTGTCTCAACTGACCAAACAAATCCTTGGCGTGTTTTGCGGCGGGGCTTTTGTACATGCGGACCCGTGAGGATGACTCGTCGATCAGATCGATGGCTTTGTCGGGCAGGAATCTTTCGGTGACATAGCGTGAAGATAAATGGGTTGCGGCTTCCAACGCTTCATCGGAGATCACCAAATGGTGATGCTCTTCGTATGCACCGCGAATGCCTCTGAGGATCTGAATGGTCTCTTCTTCAGAGGGTTCGTCCACTTGAACGGGTTGGAAGCGGCGTTCGAGCGCGGCATCAGATTCAATGTGCTTGCGATATTCATCCAGCGTGGTTGCGCCGATGACTTGTAATTCGCCGCGTGATAATGCGGGTTTGAGGATGTTTGCTGCGTCGACGGACGAGCCTGCCGCGCCTGCCCCGACCAGCATGTGGACTTCATCAATGAACAGGATCGAACCCGATTGCTTTAACTCATCAATGATGCGCTTGAGTCTTTCCTCGAATTGACCACGGTACATGGTGCCGGCAACAAGTGATCCCACATCGAGTTGCAGCACACGCTTGTTCATCAATGGCGCGGGGACATCACCGTCAATGATGCGTTGGGCGAGCCCTTCGACGATGGCGGTCTTGCCGACACCGGGTTCACCGATAAGCGCGGGGTTGTTTTTGGTGCGGCGTGCGAGAATTTGAATGACCCGCTCAATTTCCTTTTGACGTCCGATGACGGGGTCAAGTTTTTTCTCTTCCGCCTTTGAGGTTAGGTCGGAGGCGAGTTGGTCAATGAGCGGGGTCTTGGGGTTGGCGGCCGCGGACCCGCCTTTGCCCGGTTGGGGACCACCAGCGGGTGCGGGCGAGGAGGAGGATGCTGATTCATTCAGCACGCGCCGCGTCTGCCTGCGGATTTGATCTGCAGTAATGCCAAGTCTGCGCAACACTTCCATTCCGGTGGCTTCGATACGAATAAGTCCAAGCAAAATATGCTCGGTGCCGATGTAGTGATGCCCAAGACGGCGGGCTTCTTCAATGGCGTATTCCAGGACTTGTTGGGTCTCTGGTGCCAGTTCAATATGATTGGGGTCAAAATTTGTCGAGGCGCTTGATACACGTTGAACCATCTCGCGCACTCTTTCAGGGGTCATGCCAAGGTCACGCAGTACACGCCCTGCCACTCCGCCTTCTTCGTCCATTAATCCTAAAATAAGATGCTCGGTGCCAATGCTGTTCTGACGAGAGCGCTCTGCCTCCTGGTGTGCAAGGCTGAGTACACGCCTTGCTCTTTGGGTAAATCTTTCCATGCCAGCCATAATATTATCTCCTATAATCTTTAGGCATTGTACCAAAAAGGCGGTCAACTCCGTGTTTGAAAAAGGTTAGAGTTTCCAGACATTGAAGGTTGTTTTTTTGGTATTTCGCGAAAAGCCCATGGCTCATCACAAAAAGCCAGTACTCTACCTGTTGTCTCCATCCCCTTGAATCTTACCGCGCGCCTGCCTGTCCAAAAGTTTGGTTAAGTTGGATTCGGCTACTTCGTCGAGGGAAATATCCAGTTCGGTGCAGGTTTGGGCAAGGTACCAAAGCACATCACCCAGTTCGGCCTTGAGGGCTTCACGGGTTTCGGGGCTGATCTCGCCGTTTTTGTCGCGGAAGACTTTCTTGATCTTGCCCGCCACTTCGCCTGCCTCGTTGACGAGTCCCAGGGTGGGGTAGATGACGGCGTGCCCGATGGCAGGGTATTTTGCGGTGACTCGAGACCTGGTCTGGTATTCGTTGAAGTTCATGAATGATTCCTTTGAAATTGGATATTTTCAGGTGGGTTTCCTGTAAATTGGATTGTACATTAGTTTGGGGTGGACTCTTAACCAAAAACAAGGAGACAGTCTCCTTGTTTTGACTGGGGCTCAAGGAGTGTCACATTCCCGGGTTCTTTATATCTTTTTCGAACCAGAATATTTTGTGTTCCAAACAAAAGCCTGCCGACTCGCCTGATTTTTGCATGGCAACATTGTCCCCGCTGGTGGTGAATTGGGCGGTCTTCATACCGCGTTCTTTGAGAAGTTGCATCCCTTTGAGCAGTAATGCCCTGGCGAGTCCCTTGCGCTGATGGTTGGGATGCACGCCGACAGGGTCTGTGGTACCCAATCCGCTGGGATCCGTTGAGCAGGTGCAATAGGCGGCAATTGCACCGTCAGGTGCGACAACGACCAGGTCAAGCGCTGGGTCGTATTCGCTGGAATTCATGATGATCAGGCGGTTTTCGGTGGTCATGTAATCTGTCCCAAATGCCGCGCGGTGCGTGCTGGCAATTGCCTTTGCTTCCTCAACCCCTTTCACCGGACGGATTTGAAATCCCTGCGGCAGCGCAGGGTTGGGGATGGGCTTGGAGAGAATGCGTTTCATGGAAATTGACACAAGATCGGTTTGATGAAAACCATGCCGGCTTAGAAAATCCAGCCGCTCTTTGTAGTCCGCCCTGCAGCTTGCATCCAGTGTGGAGGTTTCCCCCGCTGCGAGCGTCTTGCGGGTACATTCCGCGCCCCATTCAACCATCTCTGCGCCGACTGTGTCACTGAAGGACTTGTCCAACTCCCAACGCAGGTTGTGAAAATCATCCACGTACACCCAGCCGATGAGCTGACTGCCATTGAACCATAATTTCGTGTTGGCGCGGATCTTTTCGACTTCCAGGTTTTCTTCAATATCCACTTTTACTGGATAATCATTGGCATGTTTGGCGGGACGAACCTTATTCATCAAGTCGAGCATTATTTGAAAATCTTTTTTGCCTTCGTAGAGGCGGCTGGATATCGTCGTCATGTTTTGGCCTTTCTAAAATGGCGCTGGTGAAAAATTAAAGGTCAATCGGAATGGTAATGACTATGCTTGTGCTTTACAGGTGAAAAGCAACTGGCTGGGACGACGCGCCACAGGATCGGTGTATTTAATGGAATGTCCCTGCCAACTCTCTCCACCAATCATCCTTCTCGTTCGGAACAAAGGGCGTATACAGCGTCAGCCTGTCTGCAATACCGTTATAGCGTTTTTTTAGATCGTCTGCCAGGTTTTCCTGCGTAGTGATGAGGCAGAATTCGTTCAGCATTTCATCGGTAATGAGCATGGGCATTTCAGCCCACTCACCCTTGGCGGCGTAGCCCGATAATTTTTGTGCAGTTTCAGTCCAGTCGTACATATCCATTACGGATTGATAGGATGGCGTGGAAGCGTAGAACGCGATCTGCATTCGTGCGAAGGATTCTTCTTCGGGGGAGGTCGCCACAAAGGGAGTCATCGAAACTGTAATGTCCTTTCGGTTTCGCCCGTTCTTTTGCAGACCTTCCTCCATGGCAGGCAGGATCACTTCATTCATGTAGCGCGGACTGTTGAACGGGTGCGCGTGGAATCCCTCGCATAATTCGCCAGCCAGTTTTGCCAACCCCGTGTTGACGCCAGCAATATAGATTGGGATGTTCGGGTGTTCAATGGCGCCAGGATTAAAGAAGGGTGACATCAACGTGGCTTTGTAATATTCGCCGCGAAAATTTAACTTTGTGCCATTCTGCCAGGTATCCCAAAATGTGCGGATCACCTGGATCTGCTCGCGCAATTGCCCCGTGACTGACTCCGGCCAGGTCATGCCGAATCTCCGCTCAATGTGCGCCTTGACCTGGGTGCCCAAGCCCAGAATGAATCTCCCGCCCGACTGCGCGGACAGGTCCCAGGCGGTATGGGCAAGGGTCGCAGGCGAGCGCGCAAACGAGACCGCGATGGCAGTCCCAAAGTGGAGGGTCTTTGAATGTTCAGCGATCAGCGCACAGGGCAGGAAGGGATCGTGTTGGGTTTCCTGAGTCCAAAGCGCGTCGAATCCAATTTCCTGCGCAGCTTGTGCAATGGCAGGGACATCCTTCAATTGAACTGTGGGAAGTGCGGCATCAAGTTTCATAATTGACCTTGGAAGATGGGGGGGGTGGAAAATAGTGAATGGGGACAAAGAGACTTCTCTCGACTCCCTGATAGTCTATTCACTTAACAGATACGCCATAACCCAATTAGTTGTCGCGTTCAAACCGTCCATGTGGGCACGCTCATAATTGTGGGAAGCGTCAATGCCGGGTCCAATGAGCGAAAGCGCCACATCGCCGCCCGCCCGCCAGAAGGATTCACCATCCGAGCCGTAGAAGGGATAGACATCTGTTTTGTAGGGAATATTGTGCTGCTCTGCGATCGCGCGCATTTTTTTATTCAACCCTTCATGATATGGACCGCCGCTGTCTTTGGTGCACAGGGTCGCATGGAATTCATCAGACTCCTGTCCGTTGCCGACCACAGCCATATCCACGGTGATCAACTCCGCGACCTCAGTGGGGATGCCTGCCGCCGCACCATGTCCAACCTCTTCATAATTGGATATATGGAAGTAAATGGTTCTGGTCGGACTTTGACCCGCATCTGTCAGGGACTTGATCGCTGCAACCAGGTTTGCCACGCAAGCCTTGTCGTCCAGGAAGCGCGAGCGGATGAAGCCCTGGGTCACCTCCACACGCGGATCGAATGCCACGCAATCGCCGATGTTGATCCCGAGTGCCCGGGTTTCCTTCTCAGAGGTCGTGCGCGCATCAAGACGAACTTCCATGTGTTCGTCGTTTCGCGGAGTTTCGCCTCCGGCTGCGCTATAAATGTGACCGGATGCCGTATCGATCAGAACCGAGCCGCGGATCTTTTCGCCTTTTGAGGGGAATATCCATACGCCCTCGGTTTCAACGGTGTTCCATTGGATCCCACCGATGCGGCTCAACTTCAAACGCCCGTTGGGCTTGATCTCCTTCACCACCGCGCCGAGCGTGTCTGCATGGGCGGTCAAAGCGGCAGGCGGCTGGCTGCTTTTAACTTCCCACCGGGCAACCAGTGCGCCTTTGCGCGTACGCGAAAGCTGCAGTTGTTTATATTTGGATAATTCCTTTTCCACAAATTCAATTGCCGGTTCTGCAAAGCCGGTGGGCGAGGGGGTGTTGAGCAGGTCAACGAGGAAGGTCGTGAAATACTTTTCGTCAATATTTGGCAGGGGCATGTTTTTCTCCAGAAAAGGTTATCGTTCAAATTCACTAATTTTTTTCTTCCACTCATCAGGTACCGGGATGGACTTAATGTCTTTGTAATCGAACGTGACCATTACCACGGTTCCAGATGCCATGACCGTTCCCGTCCCGGTATTCATCACGCACTGTTCCACCGTTACCGACTTGGTGCCGAGCTTGATGGTTTTTACCCCGACCTTGATGTTATCTTCATAATGGATGGCTGCATGGTAGGCAATGTGAATATCAGCGATGACCACGCCGACCTCCATGAAGGATTGATCCCTGCTGAATAGCCCAAGTTCGATCAAATAATGGACGCGCGCCTGCTCAAAATAAGTCAGATGTTTTGCGTTGTTGACATGTCCCTGCGGGTCCAGATCTCCGTAGCGGACTTCGATCGGGTGGAAGAATTTATAATCTGTCATGGCGGGATTATACAATCATTGTTCACCTTGCGAGGTTTGTTTTGGTAAAGTAAGAGGCGAAGTAGGTCATGTTTGCAGCATGACTTGTGACTTATTTTTATATTCTGATTTGTGCTAAACTTAACAAAGTTAATTCCACACTAAGGGAGATGCCATGCTCACTCTTGTTGAACAAATTTTGTTTGTCCTTGCAACGCTTGCATCGTTATACTTCACTTACCGCGGTTTTGCCCGCATCATGGGACAGATCAACAGCGGACAGGGGAAGATCGACTGGTCACTGGCTTATAAACGGGTCTGGGAACTCATCCTCAAAGTGGGATTGTTCCAGCCCGTTTTTCGTTTCCGTCTGTGGACGAGTATTTTGCATGGGCTTGTCGGCTGGGGTTTCCTTTCCTTTCTGCTGATCAACCTTGGGGATTTGATCTACGCCTTCACAAATTTCAAGCTTCTGGATAACACGGGCTTGTTTGGGGAACTGTACAGGCTGCTTGCAGACATCGTCAATGTATTGATCATCATTGGCATTGTTGCGCTGGCGATCCGCCGCTTTATCATGCGGCCTGCGGCCCTGTCCACGCGGGATACGACCCTGCTCCATGCGAAGGCAAGGTTTGGCATTATGCGCGATTCTGCGATCGTTGCCACCTTTATTTTCATTCACAACCTGATGCGTTTCCTGGGCGAGTCTTTCTCGCTGGCGCTGGCAGGACACACTGACCCCTGGCAGCCCAGCATTTCGGCGATATCCACCCTTTGGGCTGGTGCGGACCCGAATGCCTTGATCGCGGGGGAACACATCGCATTCTGGCTTTCCATCGGTGCGGTGGTGGCATTCCTGCCCTACTTCCCATATTCGAAACACATTCACGTCTTCTTTGCCCCGATCAATTTTGCGGTAAAGCCTGAGCGAAAATCAATTGGGCAATTGAGCTACATCAACCTCGAAGACCAAACCATCGAACAATTCGGGGCGGCAAAAATGAAAGACCTCGGCTGGGAGCAGATCATGGACAGCTACGCCTGCATCATGTGCTTCCGCTGTCAGGAGGTTTGCCCCGAATACAATACGGGCAAATTGCTTTCCCCGGCTGCGTTGGAGATCAACAAACGCTATCACTTCAATAATGGTGGTACCACTGATGTTCCCATGGTTGAGTTGATCAGCGAGGAAGCGGTTTGGGCTTGCACCTCTTGTGGCGCATGTGTGGATATTTGCCCCGTCGGGAATGAACCGATGCGCGATATTTTGGACATCCGTAGAAATCTTGCGATGATGGAAAGTTCCTTCCCCAAGCAATTGGAGACTGCCTTCAAGGGCATGGAACGCAACCTGAATCCCTGGAATGTTTCCCAGGCTGACCGTATGAAGTGGGCGGCTGGATTAAACGTCCCGACCATTGAGCAAAACCCCGAGCCTGATATTTTATGGTGGGTCGGGTGTGCCCCTGCCACCGATGCACGCGCGCAAAAGACCGCGCAAGCCTTTACCAGGATCTTGAACGCGGCGGGAGTCAATTTTGCGGTGCTTGGCAGGAGTGAAGCATGCACAGGCGACTCTGCAAGACGCGCAGGACGCGAGGATATTTTCTTCGGTCTGGCGACGCAAAATGTTGAGGTCTTGAACGAGGTCGCCCCGAAGAGAATTGTCACGACGTGTCCGCATTGTCTGCACACGCTTAAGAATGAATACCCGGCCTTTGGCGGAAACTATGAAGTGATCCACCATACGCAGTTTATCAATGAGCTGGTAGGTGCGGGGAAGATCAGTCTGGATGTAAGCGGCGAACAATTATCCGTGACATTCCATGACCCCTGTTATCTAAGCAGGCATAACAAGGAAGTTGATGCTCCGCGCACCGCGCTTAAATCGACTGGCGTATTGACGATCGAAATGCCGCGTAACGAAGACAAGTCCTTCTGTTGCGGCGCAGGCGGCGCGCAAATGTGGAAGGAAGAGGAACCAGGTTCGGCGCGTGTCAACGAGGCGCGTTTTGCTGAAGCCAAATCCACAGGCGCCAATACGGTTGCGGTGGGATGCCCCTTCTGCCTGACGATGATGAATGACGCGTCCAAGGCAGATGGCGGAAATATTCAAGTACTGGATGTCGCGGAGATCGTGGCAGAGAGAATGAAGTAGTTTAGAGAAACCATATGGCAAAAACACACACCCGTTATGTCTGCCAACAATGTGGACGTGTCGCCGCTTCTTACATGGGCAAATGCCCGCAGTGTTCCTCGTTTAATAGCATGGTCGAGGAAGTCATCCATGAAGAGCCGGTCAACAAAGGCCCGTCAAATGTCCGCGGGTTGAGTGGACGTTCGATCCCGCGGCCGATCGATGAAGTCGGGGGAGATGCAGAAGACCGCATCCACCTGCCGATCGGCGAATTTGCGCGGGTTCTTGGCGGCGGGATCGTGCCTGGCTCCATCGTGCTGATCGGCGGTGACCCTGGTATCGGCAAATCCACGCTGCTGCTGCAAATGGCAATGGAAATGGCAAACACGCAGCGGGTGTTGTATGTTTCAGGGGAAGAGTCTGAACGGCAGATCAAAATGCGTGCGGTGCGCTTGTTAAGTGATAAAAAGGAGTTACCGAAGAATCTTTTATTGGTGACGGAAACGAACCTCGAAGTGATTCTGAACCACGTCAACGAATTAAAACCCGACCTGCTGATCGTTGATTCCATCCAGACGGTTTATCTGTCCGAGTTGGATTCATCGGCAGGCTCGGTTTCTCAGGTGCGTGAGTGCGCGTCTCATTTGCGTGAACTTGCGAAGTCCACAGCCGTATCTGTATTCATGATCGGTCATGTGACAAAAGAAGGCGCCATTGCGGGTCCACGGGTGCTGGAACATATTGTGGATACGGTTTTATATCTCGAAGGGGACAGGTTCCAGGCGTATCGTTTGCTGCGTTCGGTAAAAAATCGCTTTGGCGCCACCGCCGAAGTGGGTGTGTTCGAGATGCGTGAGGGGGGGCTTGTCGAAGTGACCAATCCCTCAGAGGCGTTTCTCGCCGAGCGGCTGGTCAATGCGGCGGGTTCGACCATTGCCGTGACCATGGAGGGCACGCGCCCGATCCTTGTAGAAATTCAGGGATTAACTTCTCCCACCCAGTTCGGGAATGCGCGCCGCACACCCAATGGAATTGACTTCAATCGTTTGCTGTTGATCGCTGCTGTGCTGACCCGGCGTGTGGGATTGAAACTTTCCGAACAGGATGTCTTTGTAAATGTGGTGGGCGGCATCCAAATTGACGAACCTGCTGCCGACCTTGCGATCGCTGCGGCGATCACATCTTCATGGAAGGATATTCCTGTGCGGGCCGAAGCCGTCTTGATCGGCGAGATCGGTCTGGCGGGCGAACTGCGGATGCCCGGTCAAATGGTGGCGCGTTTGCGGGAAGCACAAAAACTGGGCTTCAAGACCGCGATCGTGCCAAAGGCCATCCGTCAGGGTGAACCATATCCTAAAGGTATCGAGATCATTGAGGTCAGGTCATTGGACCAGGCGCTGCATGTCGCCTTGAAACTGCCTGAGCCGGCGCGGGTAAAAAAATAGGCAGTGTCATCATCATATCCAAAATAAAGATCCTCTTTCGTTCACTCGAAGGGGGATCTTCTTTTGCAACCATTCCAGTGTTCGTGACGTATACTTCCCAGAAGGAGAACTTAATATGAATATAAAGATTATTTCAGCATTTCTCATGCTTGCCTTAGCCAGCCTGGCCTGTGGATTTAATATTGACCTGCCCAAAGCCCCCACACCCGGGCCTGAGGTTACGGACGAGATCAGCGTGCAGGTTCCAGATGTTGATGATGTAAGCTTGCGTCTTTCATTTGGCGCTGGCGATATGACCCTGTCACCTGGTGCGAAAAACCTGGTTGAAGGCACTGCCACCTATAATTATTCTGAATTCGAACCTGTAGTAAAAGTCGATGAAGGCGACGTCCGGGTTCAAGTAGGTGATAATGAGTTCAAAGGGCTTCCCGCATTCAAAGACCTGAAAAACGAATGGGATCTCAAACTTGGCAATACTCCCATGGACTTGACCATTGAATCGGGTGCATACGATGGGAACTTTGAGCTTGGCGGTCTTTCGCTCAAGAACCTGACCTTAAAGGATGGCGCGGCAAATGTTGAACTGGCATTCTCTGAACCCAACCAGGTTGAGATGTCCACCTTCCGTTATGAAACGGGCGCTTCTGACGTAACGTTGAGCGGGCTTGCCAACGCCAATTTCAGCATCTTTGATTTCTCATCCGGCGCGGGTGATTACACACTTGATTTCTCAGGTGAATTGCAGCGTGATGCCTCGATTAAGATTTCAAGCGGATTTAGCAATATTATTATCAGTGTTCCAGAGGATGTGGCAGCAGTGGCCACGATCGACAGCGGTGCATCAAATATCAGTGTCGGCTCCACCTGGGGAAAGAACGGCAATGTGTACACACAAAAAGGCGAAGGTCCAACGCTTACCTTTGTGATCGAAATCGGCGCAGGAAATGTAACACTGACAAAATAGAATTTCCAAACATAAAAGATCCCACGTCAACCTGCTGGCGTGGGATCTTTTATGTTTTGGACTGGGCAAGTTTCAGTCTGTTTGAGGGGGAGTGTCGTAATGGGTGAGGTACACCCGGGAACAATTCGGAGCAAAAGGTCATAATTTATCCATGACCTCCATCACTTGTCTGGGAGCCCTTTCCACAATAAAATCGTGTTTGTCGGTAGAAATTACCTGTTTTCATATCCTTAAAGAGGTCAGCATGCAAATCACACGTCAAGCAGATTACGCCGTCCGGGCAGTCCTTCACCTTGCCCGCAATGGTGAACAGCGCGTTGCCACAAATATAATTGCAGAAGAGCAACACATTCCCCCCTCCTTTCTTGCCAAGATCGTCTCTCAATTATCGATCGCCGGGCTGCTGCATACTTCGCGCGGCGCGCGCGGTGGTGTAACGCTGGCGCGTGACCCGAAAGAGATCAACCTGCTGGAAGTCATCGAAGCAATTGACGGCCCCATCCAGCTCAATGAATGTGTCGGTGAGAACAGCACCTGCTCATTTGATGATAATTGTCCCCTGCGCCCGGTTTGGACCGAGGCTCACCTGCAATTGGTGAGCAGGTTGAAGAACACAAACTTTGCAGAAATGATGAAAAAAGATACTTTTTCAATGTAACTGTTGTTAATTCCATAAAGCCTCTCGGCTATAATAGCCGGGAGGCTTTTTTATTTCATCCATCGAGGAAGAAGAACATGAACAATAGACGAACAATTTTGATCGCTCTGACATTTTTAGGGGCGATAACAGCCTGTGTCGTGCCGGGGCTCCCAACCTCTTCGACTTCACTTCCCACCCCAACGGTGGATACTGGACGAATTGAAACGATGGTGGCTGGGACTGTTTCCGCCGCCATCGTGCAGACCGAGCAATTTGCGCCAGTCCCTGCATCGACCACGGTGTTCACTGCCGCGCCCATAGCCGCCATTACCTCCACGCCGGCACCGACAGAGACTCCCACTGCCGAGCCAGATCCAACGCTTAGCCAGTTGATCGAACAGGAAGACGGTTCACTGCTTTTTGTAGATGAACGCGCCGGCTATCAGATCGAATTGCCCGCAGGCTGGCTGGTTATGAGGATCAATGAGAAGGAATACCTGGATGCCTTTTCACTGGAGGAAGCTGCCAACCCGCATGTTCAACAATCCCTGCTCAGTGTTCAAAATGAAAACCCGGATGTGCTCCGTCTCTTTGCGGTTGATGCCAACCCGGACCATATAAAAAATGAATTTGTCACCGAAATGCGCCTGGGTCTGAATGAAGAGCTGGATATGTCCCTGAACTCAGATGAAGAATTGCAAGCCATCGCCAGTGAAATACCCGCCACTGCCGATATTTTCAGGTTTGAAGTGACTTCAATAAACATTGTCACCTCGGCCAGCGGAATGGATATCGGCGTGATCGAAGCCAGGTCATCATTTATGAGCCCAACCGGCTCGGATGTGACCATCTATCAAAAACAGGTATTCTTCAATGTGCCGGCTGGTACGCAATCCATCACCCTTACAATGGTCGCTGAATTAAAAGATACGTTTCTGCCTGTCCTGGATGAGATGCTTGAAACGGTCAATATTGTTGTTGACGAGTAGGTCAATTTTTTTTTTTGCGGAATGATCTGAAAGGAAAACCTGGCGAGCCGGCAATCAAGATCAGAGGCGGGGAACAAGCCGTAAAGCAATAGAAAGCTCCCTTAAAGAAATCGAGGTCCCAGGTGGAAAAAACCTGGGACCTCGAAAGGTCCATTTTGTCCCTGGGGAGATGCCCCCCGTGTGAATGGTTCTGCACCCGTTGAAAAAGCCGGGCTCACCCAAGAGCCAATGCCCAACGGCATTGGTATGTTATTTCATTTTTTCTCGGAAGTCGTAAATGCCATCAGCCACTGCCCAGCGTGCATGACAGTTTGGGCAGAGCAGATGTTCATTCTTCTCCTCCAAATTCCCACATCCGCAGTCGGGACATTTGAACAGGTCAATTACGCTCACCGGGGTGCGATCTGCACTTGTTCCATTCCTGCGCGCTTTCATAAATACGCTGGGGGTGAACTGCCAGAGCGCCCCTGTCGGCTGGAACAAACCATCCAACGCCGCCAGCAGGCTGGCAGGGATCAGGCGTTTCAAAACTCCAAGACGGAAGTGGGAGACGGTGAGGGTTCTTTCGATCGAGAAGTCCAACTCCCCCAACCAGTTGCGAATTGATCGCGGGTGAAAGTCGAAGTTCAATTTGACAAATTCCACAGGTTCCAGACTGAACGGATTCCAATCCTGCCTGCCGAACCAGTAACGCAAAATGGATTTGAAATTAAGTTTGTTGGCAAACTCAAGGATGAAGATCGCGCCCGGTTGTAAAACGTTTTGGATCTGGCTTAATGCCCTGGGTGCATCTGACATGTGATGCAGGGCACGGATCATTGTGGCGGCGTCGAATTGACGGTCACGGAAGGGGAGGCGGTAAATATCAGCCGCCACATAAATAAATTTTTCAGTGCGTCCCAATTTTTGCTGCGCTTGCGCCAACTGGGTGGCGGAATAATCCAACACGACAATTTTTTCAAACCCTACATAACGCGGCGTGTTTCGTCCCGCTCCTGCGCCAAGTTCAAGCATTAGTTTTCCACTTTTTGGGAGCATTCTTCGCAGGGCAATTGCTTCGGCGCGGTCTTCATATTCGCGCCCACCCTGCTCCCAAAAGGAGGTCTGGTAATCGGAGCCTTCGTAATTACAAACGGGGGGAGTGGTCATTTGTTGAATGGTCTTTCCTTAGGGTTCATTTTATCGCCAGTCGCAGGCCGGCTGTTTGACTGGCGATAAAATCGATTGTCTGTTTACCTTCCCACCGCACGATAAGTGAAGCCCATTTCCTTCATCACCTTTGGATCATAAATGTTGCGCCCGTCATAGATGATGGGTGACTTGAGCAGGCTTTTTACTTTCTCAAGGTCAAGCTGCTTGAACTCGTTCCATTCCGTAATGACCATCAAGGCATCGCAGTCTGCCGCCAGTTCGTATGCGTCATGGAACATCTTTACGTTGGCGGGCAAAAGCGGCCGGGCAACTTCCATGGCAACCGGATCATAGACACGCACGTTCACACCCGCTTGCACCAGCGCCTCGGTAATATCAATGGACGGCGCATAGCGCATATCATCAGTGTTTGGCTTGAAGGCCAGTCCAAGCAGCCCGACGGTTTTACCTTTTAAGTTGCCGCCCAGCATTTTTTTCACATGGGTTACTGCGGTTATGCGGCGCTCATTGTTTACTTCCATCACATCGTTTAATATGCGTGGATTAAGCCCTTTTTCCTTTGCCATAAAAGCCAGCGCTTCCACATCCTTTGGAAAGCAGGAGCCGCCCCAGCCAAGCCCTGCATCCAAAAAGTGACGCCCAATACGAGCATCGTAGCCCATGCCTGCCGCAACTTCCTTCACATCCGCGCCCACCAGTTCACACAGGTCGGCCAGTTCGTTCATGAATGAGATCTTTGTGGCGAGGAAGGCATTGCTGGCATACTTGATCATTTCCGCAGTACGTAGATCAGTGATCACGATCGGCGCGCGCAGGGGCAGGTGCAGGTGTGCCACCTTGTTTGCGGCATCCTTGTCCAGTGAGCCGATCACCGTGCGGTGCGGATTCATGAAGTCGGCGATGGCTGAACCTTCCCGCAAAAATTCAGGGCAGGATACAACTGAAAAATCCACTTGTTTGGGCTGGGCACCCTTCACAATGTCTGCCACCCAGTCCCCGGTCCCGATCGGCACGGTGGATTTATTGATGATAATGAGCGCGCCGTTCATATTCTTTGCTATGGATTTTGCGGCGGCTTCCACGTATTGCAGGTCGGCTTCACCGCTTTCGCCCGAGGGGGTTCCAACGGCGATGAAGGCATATTCGGCATCCTCCAATGCTTCCTTATAGGATGTTGTGAACTTGATGCGTCCGCTGTTGACGTTGCGTTTTACCAGTTCGTCAAGCCCGGGTTCGTAAATGGGCATGATGCCCTTTTTGAGATTTTCCACCCGCTGTTCACTTACATCCAGTGCAGATACGCGATTGCCGAGATCGGCAAAACACGCAGCAGTAACCAGTCCGACGTATCCCACACCGACCACACAAATTCGTTTCATATTTATTCCTCTTTAAACAAGTTATTTTTGGGATTCATTCTATTTGGTAACATTCCGCAGACTGCGAGCGTGGTTCAAACCTGGCGTAACCCGGCCAGCAGAATGATCCATCCTCTTGTCAAACACAGTGAATTAATGCCTGTTTACCCAGTATTGCACAGCTTCTACAACATCGCCCAGGTCCATGGGCTTGATGATATATTCATTGCAGCCAGCATCCATGGCGCGTTGGCGGTCGCTGGGCAGGGCGTGCGCTGTCAGGGCGATCAGCGGTGTGACGCCAACCTGCTCATCTTTTCTGATCAGGGAGGTTGCCGTCCACCCATCCATGACGGGCATGGACATATCCATGATGATCAGGTCTGGCTTTTGTTTTTTTGCAGCTGTGACACCATCACGTCCATTCATCGCCAGAAAAGTCTCGAACCCGTTTTTCTCCAGGATGAAATGCAAAAGTTTGTACGTGTCGATATTGTCTTCGACAACGAGTATGCGTCCTTTGCTCATGCCGCTAATATACTACGTCTCACGTTTACAGGCAATGAGTATAATTGAAAAAACTTATGAAAATTCTCTTTGTCGCTGATGGTCGTTCCCCCATTTCAAAAAATTGGTTTCGTTACTTCGCAGAGCGAGGTGATGAGGTGTATCTGGCATCCACCTTTGCATGTGAGGTGGATTTTCCCCTTAAACGGCTTGAATTTACGCCTGTGGCTTTTAGTGCGGTTAAGAGGCAGGATTCGCGCCCCGGCAAAGGTTCCTCCCGGGTCACGGGGCGGATACTGACACTTATCAGGCAGTGGATCGGCCCCCTCACCATCCCTGGCTCGGCACGGAAGTTGCGCAAGTTCATTCAGGAAGTCCAGCCCGATATTGTTCACGCCATGCGGATTCCGTATGAAGGCATGTTGACCACATCCGCACTGAATGGGATGACGCGCAAGGCCAGGAATGAAGTCAAGGCTCGATTTCTTGTTTCAATTTGGGGTAATGACCTTACCCTGTACGCGCCATCCACCCCGCTGATGAGCCATTACACGCGCAAGACCATGGAAGCTGTTCATGCCCTGCATGCTGATTGCGAGCGTGATATTCGCCTTGCACAGACCTGGGGGCTGGGCAAAGAGCAGTCTACTTTGGTCACCCCGGGCAACGGCGGTATCCGCAGTGATATTTTTTATCCCCCTGCCGAGCCTGTGACATACCCTGTTGTGATAAATCCACGTGGCTTCCGGACTTATGTAAAAAATGAAGCTTTCTTTAAGTCCATTCCACTGGTGTTGGAAAAACGGAGTGATGCGCGTTTTGTCTGCTCCTCGATGCAGGGTGAGGCAAGGGCGCTGCAATGGATAAAAGAACTGCAGATCGAACATGCCGTTCAATTAAATCCCCCGCTTTCGCACGCTGAAATGGGGGAGGTATTTCGTGCAGCGCAGGTTGTGGTTTCACCAAGCATTCATGACGGCACGCCGAATTCCCTGCTCGAAGGCATGGCATGCGGTTGTTTCCCCGTGGCAGGCGATCTCGAGTCTATCCGTGAATGGATCACGCACGCCCAAAATGGCCTGCTGGTCGATCCAGGCAATCCTCAAGCCATTGCCGATGCAATTTTGATCGCGCTGGAAAGAGAAGACCTGCGGCGCGAGGCAGCAGGTCTCAATTCGAAAATTATTTCTGCGAGGGCAGAGTATCAACACAATATGGAATTAGTAGGGGAGTTTTACAGATCCCTGTCTCCAAATTCCTGATTATTTATTAACCCGCCTTTGGCGCGCGCAAAGTTTCCAGCCGTCCGCGTAATTCGATGCGGCGTGTATCAGCTGCGTGGCTGATCTCTTTTATGAAGCCCTGTCCGCGCTCACGCAATTCTCCGCGCAACTGGGTGCCTGATTCGGGTGCCAGAAGCAGTGCCACGGTGGAACCAACCAGCGCGCCGACCAAAATGCCAATTAGAAAACCGAACATTTTTCGCATGTGAACCTCTCCTTTACTGTATTGTTTTATATCCAAAAATATTATACTGCTGATTGATAAAAAGGCCTTCGTTTTATCAACCCGCAGGCCTGAGATTTACAACTTCTCCAGCGTGCTGACCAACTTCTCCAGCACATCGAATCCGCCCTGCCAGAACTTTGCCGAGCGGATATTCACGCCCGCTTCGGCCAGTACTTTTTCGGGCGCTTCAGAGCCGCCTGCCGAAAGGATTTTCAGGTATTTCGGTTTGAAGGACTCTCCCTCCGCCTTGAATTGTTGGTAAAGCGAAAGCACAAGCAGTTGACCAAAGGCGTACGCGTATACATAGAAAGGGGTGTGATAAATATGCGGAATGCCAACCCATTCCCATTTGAAATCATCGCTCAGGTCGATCGAATCACCGAACTGTTCCTTCAGGTTTTCCATATATGCGGCGCACAGTTCATCGACCGAGGCGTTCTTCTGGACCATGTCGTGTGCCTGCTTCTCAAACAATGCAAAATACGATTGACGCATGATGGTGGCGTAGGCGTCGTCCATTTGTTTGAAGAGGATGTCACGCCGCACGGATTCGTCCTGCTCTTCGGTCAGCATTTTGTCAATTAACATCATCTCGGCAAAGGTGGAGGCAGTCTCTGCCAGTGGAAGCGACGCCTGGAACGTGAAAGTGTTGTGATGCGCCGCCAGCATCGAATGGATGGCGTGGCCCAGCTCGTGCGCCAGTGTTGCCACTTCGCGCGCCGTGCCCTGGTAGTTGATCAACACCCAGGGAGTCATCTCAGGCAGGACAGACCAGCAAAACGCGCCGCCACGCTTGCCTTTGCGGACTTCGCTGTCGAGCCGGTCCTCATCGAAGACGCGTTTTGCGAGGGCCGCTACTTTGGGGTCGAACGCAGCAAAGGAATCCAGCACCATGTTGGCGGCAGTATCGAATTCATAGGTTTTCTTTGAACGAGCCACGGGGGCATAAATATCATAGCGCCGTAACTTTTTCATGCCGACATGTTTGGCTTTGAGTTTGAAATAACGCTGGAAGATGGATGTGTTTTTGCGCGCTGTGCTCAACAACGCATCCACGGCTTCGTCGGGGATGTCATTTGTCAAATTCCGCGCTGCAATCGGACTGCTGAATTTCCGCAGGTCAATGTTCTCATTTTGCCAGTCGCGCACACGGGTCTGGTACATTTGCCCAAGGATCACGCCGTCGCTGCCATACACGCGGAACTGTTCCTGGTAACTCTTTGCGCGCATTTTGGGGTCTGTGCTGTAACGGAAGGATTGCAATTCACCGGCTGTCATTTCCTGCGTCTTTCCATCCACACGCATCTTGAAGGAGTAGCGGTTGGTGATGGCATCAAACAGGTTGACCAACGCCGTCGAGCCGGTTACATTTTTAATGTTGACGATCTTTTCCTCTGCTTCGGTCAAGGTATGCGGCTTGAACAACCGCAACGTTTCGAGGTAGTAGCGATAATCACCCGCGGCGTCCATCAGCCGTTTGGCGTTGACTTCGTCCAGTTCCTTCCACCACAGGCTGAAGAACAGTGTGCGGTTTTCGATCCCTGCCAAAAATTGCTGGGCACGGGTTTGCAGGGTCTGCGCAATTTGATCCTGTGTGTCTGCTGTGAAAGACAAGCCCGCAAAGGAATATAACTTGTTTGCCACGCGCATGGTCTCTTCACTGGCGCAGACAATTTGTAAAAATTGTTCACTTGAAATATCGGGATTTAACTTATTGCGCACGCCTTCGAATGACGTAACTTGCTCTTCGATCATGTCGAATGCGTTTTGCAGTTCGGCGCTTTCGTATCCGGGGTAAAGCGCAGCCAGGCTCCATTTGGTTTGGGTAAAGGGCATTGTTTTCTCCAAAATAATTCATGAGGATGCAGTCTGCATCCTCATGAATTATACGTCATGCCTGTTTACTTTTGAACTTCTTTTGCAGTACTTTGAGCCCTTTGCATTGCAGGGCGGGCTACTGCTGCAAAGCCAGAAAGTGATTTTTCAACGTGTAATGGATATAGTTTTCCCACAGCGGGAGAATATCCGACTGATTGTAATCATGGTCGGAAAAGGTCTGGATGATCACCCGTCCATCGTAACAGGTGGCAAGTACACCCTCCTCGCCGCGCTTTGCCGTAAGCCCAGCCAGCATGGTCGCATCACCCGAACCGCCAAGCCGGATCTGGTCGCCAGTCTGGTTCGCCCAATAGCGGTTATAGTGCAGGAGCGGAAGCACTGTATTGGGTTCATTGAAAACGGGGTGTGTGGGGTCCCACCAGTAGATCGAATCAGCCAGGTTGTAATCCTTGCGATACCGAATACCGCACCCGCCCAATATCTTGCTGATCGGTCCGTTTGCTTCAGTGTCCAGATACCAAATTTCGGCGATCAGGGCGGCTTTGTCGCGCGACAGGCGGGTATTGATCACATCCCAAAACTCGCCTGAAATTCTATCCTTCGCCTCTGCCCCGACAATGATCAGGTCATATTTTGTGCCCGAGTTCAGATACTCCATGAAATGTCCGCTGTACGAACCAGTCTGGGTATACTTGATTCCCATCATGTCAAGCGTATCCTGGATCCACATGCCGATGCCGTATTCGTCCGTATTTTCGTAGACCAGCACCCTGGCAGAGCGAATAAGCGCTTCGATGTCTGCTGTGGGGGTCGGCTGAATTTGAGGTGGGGCCTCTGTTGGCACCTCTACTGTGGGTTGGGGAGGCGGGGATGTCGGCTGGGCTGCCGGTTGTTGTGCGTTCATGGCAGCCTGTGTCAATTGCAAAACCATGTTGGTCGCCTGAATTTCGAGCGCTACTTTTGTCGCATCTACAACGGGGGGATTGTTTGGGGTGGATGTTGCCGGCAGGGTACATGCCAGGGCAAATAGGACAACGAACAATAAAAACAGCACAGTCCCCCGCTTGCCGGGTCTCATCAACATGGTGTCCTCCTAACAAAATATGGTTGCGGGATCAGGGATGACCCGCAACCATATTATATGGAAATTGGAGGAGTAAGGCAACTTTTTACAGGCTGGAACGGATATGGACGATGTCGCCGTCCTTGACAAGATACTCCTTGCCTTCGAGCCTGAGTTTGCCTTTTGCCTTTGCCTCGTTCATCGAGCCGAGTGTGGTCAGGTCGTCGTAGGATACAACTTCCGCGCGGACGAATCCACGTGACAGGTCGGTGTGGATCTCTCCAGCAGATTCCTGGGCTGTTGCCCCGCGCCGGGTTGTCCATGCGCGTACTTCATCTTCACCGACAGTGAAGAAGGTTTGCACCTGGAGCAGGTCGTAAGAGAGGTTGATCATGCGGTTTAAGCTCAGTTCCTTAATGCCGTATTCCTCCATGAAAACAGCGGCATCCTCGGGACTGAGTTGGGCAATTTCCATTTCGAGTTTTCCCATCAGCGCCACACTGGGGTGGTCAAGGCTGGCTTCGGGTGCGGACTGTCCCTCGCCCATGTTGAATACAGTCAGGATGGGTTTGCGGGTCAGCAAACCAAAACTGGATAATTCCTTTTGTTCCTCGCTTGTGAATTCCATGGCACGCAGGGGTATGTTGTCCGAAAGGGTCTTGTTCATTTTTTCGAACAACTCAGTCTGGCGCGCGTTGATCGTTTTATCGGTACCGCCTTTTTTGCGCTCCTCGATCAACTTCTCCAGTTTTCTTTCGACAGCGATCAGGTCATTCAACAGCAATTCAGTTAACATGCTGTTCACGTCCCGCAGGGGATCAACACTTCCACTGGGGTGCATGACATTTTCATCTGCAAAACCGCGCACGACCAGGATCAATCCCTCCATTTGATTAAGTTGGTTCAGCAGTTGACCGGAAATGCCGCTCTTTGCAGAACCAGATTCCAGCCCCGCAATATCCGCGTAGGTGACTTTGGTATAGATCGTCTTCTTCGGCTTGAACATGCCCGAAAGTTTTGTGACCCGCGGGTCTGGTACGTCTACAACGGCGGTGTGAACCTCGATGCGTCCTGCGCTGGCTGTGGTGGGCGTGTTGCCGCGTGTCAGCGCGTTATAAATGGTGGTTTTTCCTGACTGGGGTAATCCTATAATTCCTAATTTCATCTTGACCT
>JAIFNG010000133.1 GCA_020047815.1 Anaerolinea sp. | reverse complement strand
CGCTGCGGGCGTCACGAACCACAAACTCCATCACCTCAGAATAGAGATTGTTATACATTTCATCAATCATATCATCATCAGAGATTATGCGTACGGCTGAAGGCTCGTTGGTATAAATGAATGCTGTCATGGCGCGGTGAAGCATGTCAGATGTTTTGATTCCCATTCCATAAATCAGGCTTAGAAGGCACGGAACGCTTATTCCTTCGGATATCAAATTAATACGCGCAATCGCTTTGGCGTAATCACCGATCCTTTCCAATTCCGTACAGATAATCAGCGCAGAAGCCAGAAAGCGCAGGTCCAATAAAACAGGTGATTGTGTCGCGATGGCGGTGATCGCCAGTCCTTCCAGATTGAATCGTTTTGCGTTGATATGAGGGTCGTTATCGAAGACGGAACGGGATTTTTCCATATCATGATCTTTTAGTGCAGACACAGATTCTTCCAGCGCAGTTTCCACCATGCTGCTCAGCAGCAACAGGTCATCACGAATAAATTGGAGTTGCCGATCAAGGCTTTTACGTGGCATGTTGAGTACCTTAATATGAAAGCGTGTTCTTATAAGATAGTTTATTGAAGTTAACAACCTCAAAAGGAGTTGTTAACAATGGGTAAATTATGGCAAATAGGGAAATTAAACAATCCATTAATTTTCTGTTCCCAAAGGCTTAATGCACGATGGTTAAACTCATTTTCAAAAAAGAAAAACGGAGCAGAACATGGGCAACATCCTTTTTATTTGTGGATCTCTCAACCAAACGACACAGATGCACGCCATTGCCCGCAATTTAATGGACGATCACAGTTGTTATTTCACCCCATACTATGGGGACGGGATCGTCAATTTATTTGCAAAAATGGGCTGGCTGGATTTCACAGTTCTGGGTGGACGCCATAAACGCGAAACCGTGGAATATTTATGTCACCATAACTTAAACCTTGATCTGCGCGGTGAATCCCATCCCTATGATCTGGTCGTTACATGCAGCGACTTGCTCATTCAGAATAACATCCGTGACAAACGGATTGTGTTGGTACAGGAGGGAATCACGGAACCTGAAGGACTGATGTTTCACCTGGTTAAATGGCTAAAATTACCCCGCTATCTTGCCAATACCTCCACTAATGGACTATCCAATGAGTATGACATGTTCTGTGTAGCGTCCAGGGGGTATGCCAATTTGTTTATTCGCAAGGGAGTGAAGAAGGAAAAAATTTCAGTGACGGGTATTCCCAACTTCGATAACATAAAAACTGCGCGGGAGAATAATTTTCAAATTCGTGGTCATGTACTTGCTGTCACTTCTCCCCTGCGTGAGACCTTCCGGTTCGATGACCGCCGGAATTTCATTCGCAAGTGCAATACAATTGCAGGCAATCGGAACCTGGTCTTCAAATTACATCCTTTGGAAGACGTTAAGCGAGCCAGGAGGGAGATCAATCAATATGCGCCCGGGGCACTGGTTTTTGCCTACGGGAATGTCAATCCAATGATCGCAAATGCTGAAGTGGTCATAACCCAGCAATCCACCAGTACCTATGTTGCGCTTGCCCTCGAGAAGGAAGTGTATACCAACCTGAATGTTGAAGAATTAAAGTGTTTGATGCCCATCCAAAATGACGGTGCATCTGCAGAATATATAGCCCGTATCTGTGATCGAACATTGCACACTCCGCTCAATATTCTGCTGGCAAAACGAAAACAAACCCAGCCACGCCTAAAACAGAAGCGCGCAGATGCCTTCTAAACCTGCAATTTTGTTTACCCTTTGTTAACCAGCCTTTAGGCTTATATTAAAAGGACGGGTTTATTATTTCAAAATACAATTGGAGAGTTTATGGAAACCATTTTGCCATCAGTTATTTTCCTGTCCATGGTTGTTGTCTTCGGTGTGGATGCAACTCGCAAACGCCGCGAATTCCTTAAGAAGCATGACCGCGCGTAATTCATCATTTTCCCTCCTTCGGCCTGGCCACTCTGCAGGCACTGTCCGCCCAGCCGGCGGGCAGTTTTTTGTTAACGCAACCCATACAATTTCTTAAAATAATCTTCACCATCTTTTAACGACCAATGGATAAAATTTGACATATGAGACCCTAAAGGTCTTTAGATTGGAATGGAATGAACCAATAAAAACAAGACCTTGGGTCTTTAAGGAAAAATGGAGAAAATATGGGACTTGCAGATTTACACTTACATACAATTTACAGTTACGACGGCACTGCCTCCCTGGCTGCTGTTTTGAGTCGTGCAAAAAAAATCGGATTGGACGTGATTGCCATCACCGATCACGATGAAGTGAGGGGCGCAGTTAAGGCGAAGGAACTCGCGCCACACTACGGTGTTGAAGTGATCCCGGGCTGTGAAATCACTACTGCTGAAGGCGACCTGTTGGCTTTATTCATTACCCAAAAAGTGAGCGCAGGACTTTCGTTGATCGAAACTGTTCTGCGGGTGCGTGAACTTGGCGGCGTTTGTATTGCGCCGCATCCAATGGCTGGCGGGATGGGCATGAAGAGCCTGAGTGGACGAACGATTTTAAAGGCATTACGCAACCCCCAGGTGGCAGATACCCTGATCGGCATTGAAGCCTACAACGGCACCGCCTTTGATCGTATAAGCAATCACTATGGAAATATCCTTGGCAGCAGATTGAATCTGGCAAAAACAGGCAACAGCGACTCTCACACTGTGGACACCATGGGCGTTGCTGCAACCGAGTTCGATGGGAATACCGCAACTGAGTTGCTTTCTGCCTTGAGGAATAAGACTACCAGGGTCCGCAGGCAAAAAGAGTGGAGCGCGCTGCGCATCCTGGGCAGTTGGGGAATCCGCTACATGGGAAGCTCCTTTGTCCGCCTGACAGGTTGGTCTCGCGCGTAGTTTTTTTAGCCTGAGTAGACGAAGGCCTTTTCATAAATTGTGTTTCGACTACTTCCGGCACAGAGTAATTTTATTAGGAAAAAATAAAAAATGAAAAATATTTTAGTCACCAACGATGACGGTGTATTGGCTCCAGGGCTTTTGGCACTGGCACAGGAAATGCGCCAGCTTGGAAAAGTAACCATTCTTGCGCCTGATCGCAACTGGTCTGGTAGTGGACATGTAAAAACATTAGACCGCGCCTTGCGTATGCGTGAATTCCATCTTGAAGACGGTTCACAGGCGTTCGCAAGCGATGGCGCGCCATCGGACTGTGTAGCACTGGCGATGCTCGGCTATTTCAAAGAGCAATTTGATCTGGTGGTCTCCGGCATTAACGTCGGCGCGAACTTGGGGCATGATGTGACCTACTCAGGAACCGTCACTGCTGCCATGGAAGCTGTGATCGCAGGGGTACCCGGCATTGCAATTTCACTTGAAGTACCCGAAGGACATGTTGGGGTAATAGACTTTCAACCTGCGGCATATGCCGCGCGCGTTGCTGTTCAAAATGTGATCGCCAACGGCTTGCCAACTGAAACATTGTTGAACGTCAATGTGCCTTTCCTGAAAGCGGAAGAAATTCACGGTTTTCGCATCACCCGTCAGGGGCTGCGCGTCTATCACAGCCGTCTTGACGAACGCACCGATCCACGAGGACGTCCCTATTATTGGATCGGCGGCGATGCGCCCACGGGAGTCTCAGAGTCGGGTACCGACGTCGGTGCCCTGGCGGATGGGTTTGTTTCTGTCACACCACTGCAACTCGACCTGACAGCTTATCGCGCGATTTCTGATTTGAATACCTGGAACTGGCATTCCCAACCTTTTGAATTATCTTTAATTACCCCTTCTGCTATTGCGGCAGAAAAGTAAGCCATATTTTGGATTTTCTTCCACAGTAGTATTTCTTACGATGTTGCCTGCATGAATGCCTGTCAGGCATGGCCTCAGTTTTTTGATGACGCCAATTGGCTCAGATTCTTCTCCCATACAGCATTTCGAATTACTTTGACCCGTTCTGCAGCAGTGGAAGGTCAGGGTTCGTTCCACTGCTGCTTATTGAGAAATTGATAAAGCCCAATACCGGGTCACTTTGGTTGCTATTTAATCTTTTGCCCATTATTTTCTTCCCAAAATTCTGATGTTCCCCTGCCTGGATCATGATGGAGAAGACGTAATCGAGAAAATGTAATCGCGGATTTAATTACTACAAATCACGCATCAACTGCACCCGCATCACATATTGATTAACAGCGCCAAAGCGATATTTATATTCTTCATCGCCACGCATGAAGTCAAATTCGCTGCGGTTATTTTCACAGGCCCATTGCAGGGTAAGCCCCAGCAGAACCCAACCGGGGGAGAGTTCCATAAAATCGCGGTTGACTCCGGCGTTGTATCCCCATAATTTATTTTTGTAATCAAAGTTGAGACAAGCCGCAATCCGTTGGTTGTCTGCTTCCAGGAAAGCCAGCCAGAGCCAGCCATGTTCGTGCGCGGTACGAATGATTGCACGCATCTGCTCGCGCATTTCTTCCTGCAAAAAGACCGCTTTGCCTTCGTCATGTTCCATCAATGACAGGAAGTTTTCAATTTCAGCCTCCACATCCTGCATGTCTGAAATATACCAACGGACATTACGTCCGCTTTCTTCGGCACGGCGCATTTTTCGGCGGATCTCGTGCCGCTGTTTCTTTTCGACCTGCGAGAGATATTGTTCAAAGCTGCCGTTCAGTGCAATACGCGGGGTGGGACGATATATTTCTTCGAGGTGAGTCCAGCCGCGCTGCGCCGATTCTGATTTGAGCACAGCGAGAGTGGGGGATGAATCGGGAAGGTTGTACCAATCGAGCCCAGACCAACGTCTGGGATTGGGTAATTCGTCTGATGCGAGGAAGTTCAACAGGCCGGTGACGAAGCGTGCGTGGTCTTCCGACCGCACGATCAAATCCAGATAGTCTGATATTTCGATACTCCCAATTAAAAGAAGCGCGGGCTTTCCTTCATATTCCGAAATGAAAAGAGGTGCAACGCCAACGAGTTTTTCGTCTTCGCGGGCTGTGACCAGGATCAGTTCGGCATTTTGGCGGGACCATTCGCTTCCGCCGAGATTATCCCACCAGGTGGATTGATATTCGTAACGCAAAAACGGAGTGTCGGTGATCGAACTTGATAGGAGGTCATTCCACTCTTGCGGGTTTATTTCAGAAAAATTTTTGCAAAGGGTATATTTCATGTCCAAAGAATTTTACCAGTATAATGATGGTGTAATACAAAAAACTGACAGGATGCGTCAGGTGCTGGTTAACAAAATAGATTTTGATTTATGGAATTTCAACCAGTTCACATGGCGCGAAAACCTGTCAGATTGGACATGCGCTTAAGGTTTTTTCTTACATGACTCTTGACATCACTCTCTCTCCCATCTACCGCATCAACGGACAGGAAATTGACAACCTACCCGGTTTGATCGCCCTTGCTCCACCGCAGACCGCGGCACGTGGTCGTGAAAAAGACCGCCTGATCGCTTATCTATTGCTGACAGGGAACTCCACTTTTTCGACAAGTGAGTACATGCAGATAGCAAAAGATGCCGCTAATATTTTTTACGAGACTTCGGGGGCGCTTACCAGCGCATTACGGACTGCTGCTGATTATGTAAACAAGACCCTGCTAGAGCGAAACATGACTACAAGCAGGAATGGTCACTTTGCAATTGGCTGGATCACGCTGGCGGCGATTCGCGACAAGCAATGCACGCTGGCTTTGAGCGGACCTATGCATGTATTCCGGTTCAGCCAAGATGAAATGCGGCATATTCATGAGCCAGTTGCTTCGGGTAAGGGACTTGGCACAAATCTAACCACGAATATTCACTACTCACAAACTGCATTAATCGCCGGCGACCGTCTGCTGTTTTTTGGCAGGGCCCCCGAGACGTGGAAAAGCGTACTTAACGACCCAAACCCTGGAACGTTTAATTCGATGCGCCACCGATTGATATCGCTGTCCAATGCGGATATCAATGCTGTGTTGATCCAGGCAACGGATGGTGCAGGTATTTTGAATTTCCCTGGTGGAATACCTGAATCGAAAGCGGAGAAAAAGGATGAAACTGCCCTGCCCCCTGCTTCGCAACTGAGCTCAGTGTTTGCACAGTCTCAAGAAACATTGTCCGCCTCCGAAGGTGATTTGGCGCCCCTGCCATCTGCACATGTCATTCAGCCTTCGGCATATGCAATCCCGCCCCAGCACGGGGAAATTTCGCATCCCGATCCTTTATCCAACCTGCCGCATAATTCAGCACCGCGCGATTTCCCCGCCTCTATTCCAAGGATACAACCTGCGCGGGAAACCGCAAGCAAGGAAATTATCCCGCCTGCACCTAAAGTTGAGGAAATTTCGGATGCGGAAAACACCATTGTGCCTGTTAAAGAGGTTGTGCCGCAGACAAGACGTGAACGTTCAGCGCGGAAACGCCAGACTGCAAAAGCGCTTGCAAACGGCATTCAATTCACACGCCGCTTGAATGTAAATGTCAGTGAAAAATTAAAGATGTTCCTGCCGCGTTTACTGCCGGGCACAGAAACGGGGGTGCCGTTTGCTCCATCCAATTTCGCCATGTTCTCCATTGCCATTCTCGTGCCTTTGATTGTGGTGGTAATGATGTTTGTCATGTGGTCAAAATATGGGCGCAACCCGCAATATGAATCTTATCTCTTGCAGGCAAGGGAAATGAGTGCCCAGGCGGCAAGCCTTACAAACCCCATTGAACAACGTGAATCTTGGGAAGTTGTTTTATTGTATGTTGATAAGGCTGAAAAGATCTATCGCTCAACTTCAGACACCATCCTGATTCGTCAGGAAGCAGATGCCAATCTCGATAAAATACTGGGCATTACGCGGATGCAATTTAACCCCGCTTTCAGCAATGATCTTGGCATCAATATCAGCCGGATGGCTGCCAGCGAAACGGATCTGTTCCTGCTCAACGCAGAAAAAGGCGAAGCGCTCCGTGCCCAACCCTCGAACAATGGACGGGGCTTTCAGATCGATACGACGTTCAATTGCAAGCCGGGTGTGTATGGGAATTACACTGTGGGTCACCTGGTGGATATTCTGACACTGCCGGCGTTGAATTCAATTAATGCCACTCTGCTTGGTATAGATGCGACAGGTAATCTTTTATACTGTGCACCGGGTCAGGTGGCGCAGGCAATTCCCCTGCCGCCGCCGGATACGAATTGGAATCACGTAACCGCCTTCACATTGAGTAATGGCAATCTTTATGTGTTGGATGCACCTGCGCGCGCCGTCTGGGTATATAACGGAAAAGATGGCGCGTTCGTTGATCGTCCGTATTTCTTCTTTGGGGGGCAAACCCCGGAAAAACAGGATGTGATTGACCTAATTATTTCCGGGGATGACCTGTATATGCTCCATTCAGACAGCCATCTCTCGACCTGCTCATACAGCCGCATTGAGACCAAGCCTACGCGTTGCCAGGATCCATCGCCATTGATCAATCCCTTCGCGGCATATCAGGATACCGACCTGTTTGCAAGTGCCAACTTTACGCAAATGCTTTTTACCGCCCTGCCCGATCAGTCCATTCTTCTCCTGGATTCAGATACGCAGGGTGTTTTACGATTTGCGCCGCGTTCACTTGAATTGCAAAATCAATTTCGTCCTCAAACAGGAAATGCAAACCCCATCCCAGCTGGGCCAGCCGGTGCCGTAGCCGTTGGCTCAAATCATGTGTTGTACCTGGCGGTTAATGGGCAAGTCTTTTTTGCGGCAAATATGCCGTGAGCAGGAGTGCGTCGCTCCTCACTATAATGGAATAAAATAATCCAAACTGGGAGGGCTCTGGCGTTCAGGCCGAAAAAACTGCCTGCCAGGTGCAACGCACCCTTCCGAGGAGAATTCATGTCCAAATTTTTCAGAATGCTTGCCAGCCTTTTTAAACCTGCGAAGTATCCAGCTGACAGTACCACTGAACCTGCACAGATCACGCAGGGAAAGGTGCTGATGATCGTTTATGATCCCATCATGGACAATTCCACAGGGATGACACTTTCCCAATATCGAAAGTGGTATAACCCAACAGACCTGACTAACGGCTTAATGGCTGACCTGTTGCAGGTCAGCGGGGGCATGGCACGCTACCAGATCGTCCAGCGCGTGGACGTGGATGAATTCCCTGTCAAGACAGACGGTTTCCGATACACCCCACAAACTTATATGGATGTTTTACAGGGGAAAACTTCGCCGCATACTCCGCCGGGAGTTGACTATTATGCCATTTTAAATAAATATAACGTCTTGCAGCGTGTTGCCCGGAATGAGATCGATGAAGTGTGGGTCCTTGGCTTTCCCCATGCAGGTTTTTACGAATCCACCATGGGCGGCCCCGGCGCGTTCTGGTGCAATGCGCCTGCGCTAAAAAACACAACATCCAGCAAACGCCGCTTTGTTGTGATGGGCTTTTCCTATGAAAGATACATCGGTGAAATGCTTGAAGCGTATGGACATCGCGCAGAATCGATCATGGATAAGACCTTCAGCAATTTGACCGGTGACGCGAATTTATGGAAACGTTTCATACGCTATGAGAAAACTGCCCCGGGTAAATCAGCCTGTGGCAACATTCACTTTGCGCCCAACAGCCAGGTTGATTATGACTGGAACAACCCAACTCCTGTTATTAGTGAATGTTATGATTGGAAATTAAATTTTCCGGACTTCAAGGGTGATATGCGGATTGTCGGTCCATCCGAGTGGGGGAATGGCGATATCCGCACCCACCACAAATGGTGGTTTGATCATTTCCCGCGTGTGGCAGGGCGGAAAAATGGAGTAAAAAACAACTGGTGGCAATATGTGGCCAACCCGCAACAAGTGATTTTATAAGGGGTGTAAAACATGCCTGGGCATTCCACAATTTGCAGCAGGCTGTTTTAATGTTAATATCCAGATCCCAGACTTAATCATGCATACCAGTCTTAACTTTTTTGTTTCTTTCGTCTATTTACTAGCCGCTGTTTCTTATGCCTGGCTGGGATTGTTTGCATGGCGCAAAAGACCGGCAGTGGCTGTCGTTCCGTTTGCATGGACAATGGTTGGCTTATCCATCTGGTCAGCTTCCTACAGCGTGGAGTTATTCTTCCCATCTCTGCCCACAATACTGTTTCTGATGAATATCGAATACCTGGGGATCGTATGCACTCCTGTATTCCTTTTATTCTTTGCTCTTGAATATACAGGCAAAAGTCATTTGTTGAGTGTGCGAAACCAACTTGTGATCTGGGTAATTCCTCTTTGTATCCTGCTTCTGGTGTGGACCAACAATTTCCACCACTTAATGTGGGATTTGGCGACTATTACGGAGTTGGGTTCACTGAAGTTACTGGAAGTCCGTTACGGGTTGGGTTTCTGGATTCACTCGTTTTATTCATATATTTTGGCGATCTTTGCCAGCATCCTGCTCATTGTGGAAATGGTGCAAAGACCTGGTAAATATCGCATTCAGATCAGCCTCATTATCTTTGGGATCCTGATCCCTATTATTGGGGGGATCATATTTAATGGCAGGAACAATCCGATCCCAAATCTTGTTGTCATGCCTTTATTGTTTTTACCGGCCGGGCTTGGGCTTGCATGGGCAATTATGCGTTACCACCTGTTGGAAATATTGCCCCTTGAACAGCTGGCGATTCTTAAAAACATGAAAGATGGCATCATTGTAACTAATTTGAATAAACGTGTCTTATATATCAATCCATTGATAGAGAAACTGATTGGGCGTCATGAAGAGGATGTCCTCGGCCAACCGCTCAATCATATTTCAAAGGAATATGGTGAAACACTGGCATCTCACCTTGCAGGGACAGATCATCAAGGTGAGATGTTGATCGGGACAGGTGACCAGGAAAAAGTTTTTGAAGTAACCGTTTCTCCAGTTTCTTCTCTTGATGCTTCTCAAAGTCCCACCGGTCCCAATAGCATGGTTATCTTGCACGACATCACGGAACGTAAAAAGTCAGAGAATGCGCTTAGCAGAAGGGAAACCATGATGTCTGCCATCAGCCTGGCTGCCGAGCAATTCCTAATAGAAGCCACATGGGAGCATAAGGTACCAGGCATATTGGAGAAGATCGGACAAGCCGCGAACGTCAGCCGCGTCTATGTATTCATGAATTATTCGGATGAAAAGGGTTTTGTCCACACCAGCCTGCATTATGAATGGTCCGCGCCGGATATTTTGCCCCAGATCGATAATCCAACACTGCAGCAGATCAATTTATGTGAAACAGGCTTTGGCCGCTGGGTGGAGCAACTCTCAGCAGGTAAACCGATTTACGGCCTCTTGCGCGAATTCCCTGAATCTGAACTGAAAGTATTACAAAATCAAAATATCCTTTCCCTGGCGCTTATGCCCATCTTTGTGGATAATCAATGGTGGGGATTCATTGGGTTTGATGAGTGTGTATATGAACGTCGTTGGGCTGAGACAGAGTTGGAAGCGCTTCGTATTACTGCAAATATTTTTGGTTCAGCAGAAACCCGTGCCCGAGCCGAACAGAGACTGTTCCGCCGTCAGCAAGCTTTAAGCCTCCTGCAGGATATTGTAGGTAAAGCCCTGCAGGCCAAGACATTAAAATACATGGTGGTGGATATTGTGGATCAACTGGCAAAGCTGATCCATGCAGATGAATGTTTTATCACTTTATGGAGCGAAGGCAACACGCAGGCTTCCCCACTCACAACATACGGTACAAGCGGCGATACCTTCCTGTCTTCCCAACCTGTTTCAGGCAAGAATACATTGATAGAATTGGCTTTGCACCTGGGTCACACTTTGGCCGTGGATGATGCCCATATGTCGCCTTATCTGGACTCTGGAATTGGCAAACAATTTCCATGGCGATCCCTGATTCTATTGCCGCTTAGTGCGGCAGAAAATAAATTTGGTGTGTTAATTCTTTCCTTCAAGGAATGTCATCATTTCCAACCGGATGAGATCTCGATTTGCGAGCAAGCCGCCAGCCTGGTCGCACTTGCTTTTGAGAAATTTAAAGCTGTGGAGCAGGCTCAGCGGCGCGCTGTTACTTCTGAAACGCTTCGAAAAGCAGGCGCTGCCGTTACGGAAGCTCTTGAAACCGATGAAACTGTATCCCGGATTCTTGAACAACTTAAACAAGTAGTTTCTTATGATACCGCATCGATTCAATTGATTGATGAGAATGAGCTGGAAATTATTGGAGGAAGCGGCTTTGCTGATCTAAAAGCTGTGATAGGTATGCGTTTCTCCATACCGGGCGATAACCCCAACACAATAGTGATTGAATCAGGAAAACCATATCTATTATCAGAAATAGGCGATATATATGGCGAGTTTAAAAAACCGCCTCACAATCATATCCACTCATGGCTGGGTGTGCCGCTAATTTTTCAAGAGCGGATTATTGGGCTGCTTGCCATTGACAGTGCCACACCAAATCAGTTTACACAGGAAGACATCTCACTTGCCATGGCATTCGCCGATCAGGTATCGGTTGCACTTGAAAACTCGCGTATCTATAAAAAGGCTCAAAATCAAGCCATTACCGATGTGTTGACTGGTGTGTATAACCGTCGTGGCTTATTCCAAATTGGAGAATTTGAATTCTCACATGTCAGGCGGATCGATCATCCATTCTGTGCCCTCATGATCGATGTTGATTATTTCAAAAGGGTCAACGATGGGTATGGGCATGCAGCTGGTGATCAAACATTACATGGGCTGGCTGAACGTTGTCGGGCTGCCTCACGCGCCGTGGATATTATTGGAAGATATGGCGGCGAGGAATTTGTGATTCTGTTGCCCGATGTTCACCTCGACTCTGCGCGGCATATTGCTGAAAGACTGCGAAAATCGATCATGAAAGACCCCTTTATCACAGATGCAGGACCATTGAGTATCACTATTAGCATTGGTGTTGCAGAAGCCATCCCCCTGGATACATTAGGGACATTGATCGAACGGGCGGATGTTGCCCTGTATAAGGCAAAACACGCGGGGCGCAATTGTGTAAAGGTCAATGACCCGTATCAGATCGAAAGCCAGGTCTGATATAAACCCAGATTGCCGCCGTCTCCATCGGATAAAAAAGAATCGATTACATGCATCCCGGCTTGATCTGCCAGCCTGGAGAGTTCCTCCGTTGTAAAGTGGTGTGCGTAACGCAAGCCTTCTCCCCCGCTTCGCCAATCCAACAGATAATCTCCCTCGTCCAAATCACCTTTGCAAATCCCAACCCTGTCCCAAGACTGAATCCGAGACCTGAGTTTTGGGCTGTTTAAAAACTGCCAGTTGGATAAAATAAATTTTCCATTTTCCTTCATCAACTTGCGGACTGTCTGCAAAACATTCAAACGCATTTCCGTTGAGGGAATATGATGCAAAACTGCGAAAGCAGTAATCACTGACCAGCTATCAGGTATCAGTAATGGAGTACTGAGGTCTGACAATTTAGAAAGATCAACTTCGCGATACTCCACGCCTGCATTGGATTCTGCGTTTTGAAGCAGGGGTAGGCTAAAGTCCATGCCAAGAAGCCGGGCATTGTGACCACGCCCATATATTTCGCGCAGAAAATTCCCGTTGCCGCATCCCAAATCCAAAACGGAGTCATCCTTCTGGATCGTTTCCAGAATTTTCCTCACTCCAGGTTGTAATCGTTGGCGTGTAGCGGAAAATTGATCGCCAAAATGGTGATAAAACTCGCGATTAATGGTAAGTAGTCTGTCGGCTACGGTGGAATTCATAAAAGAATTATAACGGTATAATGCCAGCATGTTATCGGTACAAGAGATCAATGAGTATTCAAGCGAATTCGAAACGGGAACCCCGCAGCAGATTATCGAATGGGCGGCACGCAGCTTTAGTGCCTCCATCGCAATGAGTTCATCATTTCAAACCCAATCCATACCGCTCTTGTATATGGCAACCCGCATCATTCCTGGTTTGCCTGTTCTATTTATTGATACTGGTTATCACTTCTGGGATACGTTTATGTTTCGCGAGAGAATTGAACACGAATGGGGTTTGAACATTGTTGACCTGCGCCGCACGCCACATTGGGATTTATTTGTGCGTCAAAATGCACGGACATTGCCTGTGGAAGATCCAAACTTGTGTTGTTTTCTACATAAAGTGCAGCCCATGCAAAATGCCTTGAAAGGCTACAAAGCATGGATCAGCGGGATCCGGCGCGACCAGACTGCGGTGCGTGCCCAAGCAAAAATTTTGGAGTTACAGGAAGATGGGTTGCTTAAAATCAATCCGTTGCTTAACTGGAAAAAGGCGGATGTAAACCGTTATATTGAAGAACACGATCTGCCACGTCACCCGCTGTATGAAAAAGGATATCGAAGTATTGGGTGTGCCCCATGCACTGTTGCCATCGGAGAGAACGATGATGAACGCGCCGGACGCTGGGCTGGGCGCGGTAAGGTGGAATGTGGACTGCATACTAATATGTTCAGCAAGAATAATGTTGCCGAATCAAAAACTGAATTCCTGCTTGACACGCAAAAAATTGATCGTTGATAAAACCTTAAAAGGGACTAAATGGAGCCCGCGGCTTCCGCACTTTGAGCTCTTGAATCATTATGGAAATCTCTGAACGAAGAAAACGCTGGAAAAAAATCAACATCCTCACGCCTGAGAAACTTGCACTGGCGCATTTTGTGTTGGAGGAAATACGCGCAGGTAGTGATGTGATGCGTGCTCTGCGGACTCATCCGTTGGAGGGTGGCGAAGGTTATCTCACTAAAGCTGCATTGGTTGCAGCCTACAATCAAATGGTGGCATCAGGTTCGATTGAGCCTGACAGGGTTTTGCTTGAGAAAATCCGTATGAAGCCTATGCGAACCCTTTCAGGGGTAACCACGGTAACTGTTTTAACGAAGGCGTACCCATGCCCGGGCAAGTGCATCTTCTGTCCCACTGATGTGCGTATGCCCAAGAGTTACCTGCCTGATGAGCCCGGTGCGATGCGTGCACTGGAGCACCAATTTGATCCATACGAACAAGTGCATGCCCGTATTCGCGCGCTGGAGAATTTGGGCCATCCCACTGACAAGATCGAATTATTGATCCTTGGAGGCACCTGGTCATCTTATCGGCGCGATTATCAGGAATGGTTTGTTAAGCGCTGCTTTGATGCAATGAATGGCTCTCACCACGACACACACGAAGATCACGGCGAAGAACCGGAGAGAATGTCTGTGGACTCTGCAGTAAATCTCTCTGAAGTGCAGGCAATAAATGAAACAACATCCCACCGCAACGTTGGGCTCGTGATTGAGACCCGTCCTGATGAAATTAATCCAGATGAAATTCGCTGGCTGCGTCACCTCGGTGTAACCAAAGTTCAAATGGGCGCTCAGAGTTTTGACGACCATATTTTGGAAATTAACAAACGCGGACATGATGTGGAATCCACACGCAAAGCCACAGCTTTGCTCCGCGCTGCTGGATTCAAGATTGTTCTGCATTGGATGCCCAATTTACTGGGCGCGACTCCGCAAAGTGACCACGCAGACTTTGCCAAAATGTGGACTGATTTCTGCCCGGATGAAATAAAAATCTACCCAAATCAATTACTTGCCAATGCTGAGCTATACGAATACTGGAAGCGTGGTGAATTTCACCCGTACACCACCCAGGAGTTGATTGACCTAATTGCGGATATCAAACCAACCATTCCACGCTATTGCCGTGTTAATCGTGTGATACGTGATATTCCGGGCAACAATGTGGTTGAAGGCAATACGCGCACAAGTCTGCGCCAGGATATCCAAAGTGAAATGAAGAAGCGCGGCGCAATCTGTCAATGTGTGCGTTGCCGTGAGGTGCGTGGTAAATCAGTTGATTCAGACACATTGCGGATGGATGACCTTATCTACCAGGCTGGCACAACCGAAGAGCATTTCATCTCCTTTGTCACACCCGATGATGGTCTGGCCGGTTTTATCCGCCTGTCACTGCCCGCAAAAGACTCGATGCTGACAGGCATGTCCGACCTCGATGGAGCTGCGCTCATCCGTGAAGTGCATGTTTATGGGCAATCACTTGCAGTTGGCGCGGAGCAAACTGGGGCGGCCCAACATCTGGGGCTTGGCACACGTCTGCTCGAAGAAGCAGATAAGGTTGCGCGTACAAATGGCTTTTCGCGCATGGCGGTCATTTCGGCAATTGGTACCAGACACTACTATTTGGACCGCGGCTTCGAACGCGGTGAGTATTACTTGGTAAAGAGGATTTGACCCCAGGGATATATTCGGCTGCAGAGGGAGACCTCGGATAAACAGTTGTGTTCCTTCATGGATGCGGTCTTGCTTGCAAGGCGGCATTTAGAGATATGCGCGTAATCAGGCGAGTTGGACTTTTGTCTGATGCAACTGTCCGGGCTGGTTAATTATGGCAAAGCCATTGCCTGCCGCGACCAACAGATGAACACGAACCGCCCTTTTTAGATCACTGACAATTCTTGATATTCTCCGAAGACTTCCTTCATCACACCTACAATCTCACCCAGAGTCGCGTATGCATGGACACATTCCATGAGGCAGGGCATGGTATTCTCCGTACCCAGACAGGCGATTCTTAACCTGTCCAGCGTTTGCCCCACCCTGCCATTGTCACGTGTCTGGCGGATTTCATTTAGGCGGGATATCTGCCGCTCAAATCCGTTTGGATCCATTTTTAGGATCGAGACTGTGAGAGGCTTATTTTCTGTGTGTACATTCACTCCCACAATATTACGTACGCCTTTGTCAATTTCACGTTGATAGTGATAGGCGGCGTCTGCGATCTCTGCCTGAAAGAATCCCCTTTCAATGGCTGGAATCACGCCGCCTATTTCTTCAATTCTGCGAAAGTAAGCATACGCCTGTTTTTCCAATCGGTCAGTCTGCGCCTCGACAAAGAAGCTGCCGCCTAATGGGTCAATAGTATTCGTCACCCCTGATTCTTCTGCAATGATCTGTTGAGTCCGCAGGGCAAGGGTCACTGCATGTTCGGATGGTAATGCCAGTGCTTCGTCCATGGAGTTTGTGTGCAGGCTTTGAGTTCCGCCCAACACGGCAGCGAGCGCTTGTAAAGCCACGCGGATTATATTATTCTCAGGCTGTTGCGCGGTAAGGCTGGCTCCTGCCGTCTGTGTGTGGAATCTTAACAGCCATGAGCGGGGGTCCTTTGCCTGGAAGGTCTCACGCATCTCTCGTCCCCAGATCCGACGCGCGGCACGATATTTGGCGATCTCCTCGAAGAAGTCATTGTGCGCGTTGAAGAAGAACGATAGCCGCGGCGCAAATTGATCCACATCCATGCCGCGTGCAATTCCCCAGCGGACATATTCCATGCCATCCGCCAGCGTAAAAGCGAGTTCTTGTGCTGCAGTTGCCCCAGCCTCGCGGATGTGATAACCGCTGATTGAGATCGTGTTCCATAGGGGAATGTTCTGTGCGCCGAATTCCATCGTATCCACTACCAGTCGCATGGATGATGCGGGCGGAAAGATGAACTCTTTTTGCGCGATAAATTCCTTGAGAATATCATTTTGAGTGGTGCCGCGTAACTGATCCAACCGTACGCCCTGTTTCTCTGCGGTGGCAAGATACATTGCCCAGATGATCGCGGCAGGCGAATTAATGGTCATGCTTGATGAGACTTTGTCCAGTTGAATGCCTTCGAGCAGGATTTCCATGTCTTTCAGAGAGGAGACAGCCACGCCGCATTTGCCAAACTCCCCCAATGCTTCGGGCGCATCGGAATCATAGCCCATCAATGTTGCCAGGTCGAAGGCAATGCTCAAGCCTGTCTGACCCTGCTCGAGCAGGTATTTGAAGCGCTTGTTTGTTTCTTCTGCAATACCGAAGCCGGCAAACATTCGCATCGTCCATAATTTACTGCGATGGAGTGTTGGGTGGATTCCACGCGTGAAGGGGTACTCGCCCGGTAGTCCAAGATCAGCGGCATAATCCAATTCTGGAATGTCCAGGGGTGAGTAAAGTCTGTTGATGGGCTCAGAAGATGTTGTTAGAAAATCTTTCCGGCGTTCCGGTAATTGCCTCAGAGATTTTTTTAGCGTGGTTTGTTCCCAGTTTTCAAGCGCCCCTTTTAATTCATCCAGTTTTTTTCCATCGAACATGGCGCATCTCCTTTGGCAGGATGATTAAGACTCGTGTTCGAAAACCTGGTTGTTAACCTGTAAACACGAATAAAGTAGTTGCTGCAAAATCTATTTGAGAATTGGTGACGTACATTATACATGAGCGCAGTCTGGTATACTACCAAAAATAAATCAAATGGATCTGACAAGTTTTGGCAAAGTGAACCTGTCAGATATGGTGTTTGACTCTTAAAAGGTAACTTATGCCCCGTTTCGAAATTGATGTAGATCCCTGTGACCATATTACTGCAGATGCCATTGGCTCCCCTGGTCAGCGTGTTTTTTACCTGCAAGCCTATCAGGACCAACGCACGATTACGATCCTGATCGAAAAAGCTCAATTGCAATCGCTCGCCATTGGTATTGAACAATTCCTTTCGCAGGTCAACGAACAGAATCCCAATCTTGAGGAAGCTGCCGGTGAATTCCATGAAGAACAAATGAGGATCCATCCACCTGTCGATCCACTCTTTCGCGCAGGTGAGATTGGTCTGGGCTATGACAAGGAACGTGACCGTGTGGTTGTCTTCACCAAGGAATTACTCACCGAGGAAGACGAGCCCGACTCCGCTGCGCAGATCCGCTTTTGGGCGACCCGCAGCCAGATGCAAAAACTGGCGCGTTGGGGCTCAGATGTGGTAAACCGTGGGCGTCCCATCTGCTCGCAATGCGGTCAGCCGATGGAACCAGAAGGACATTTTTGTCCAAAGAAGAATGGGCACTTGCATTGATATATTGTCCAAAATTGAATGTCAATGACTTTTGATTTGGACCTTCAGCTTTTATGACTCTTTCCTCTGAACTTATTAAAACCGCCCTCGAACTTGGCGCCTACGAACTCAAAGGACAGTTCGTGCTTGGCAGTAACTATACTTTTTTTGTTACACTCGAATACGAAGGCTTGGAATATTCTGCTGTCTACAAGCCATGTAAAGGGGAACAGCCACTTTGGGATTTTCCGGATAATACTTTGGCTCAACGTGAAGTTGCTGCGTACCTGTTAAGTGAGAAGCTTGGCTTACATTTTGTCCCCGTCACAGTCATGCGTGAAGATGGTCCTCACGGACGCGGCTCACTTCAACAATACGTCAATTACAATGTGGAATATCATTATTTCAACTTCACACCCGAGGATAAAGAATTACTCAAGTCAGTCATGTTCTTTGACCTGCTGATCAATAATGCAGACCGCAAAGGGAGTCATGTTTTTTTTGAGAATGACACCCACAAACTGTATGCCATAGATCACGGCGTTTGCTTTCATGAAGAGGATAAGCTTCGCACCGTGATCTGGGATTTCGCGGGGCAGGCAATTCCAGACGAGTTGCTTGCCTCTCTTTCCCAGACCAATAGCTGGCCTGCCATCCTTGAGGCTTATCTCAGCCCTGAAGAGATTGTTGCACTCCAGCGCCGCGCCGAAAAATTGTTCACAACCAGGGTGTTCCCGCGTGCCCCGCGCGACCGCCGCGCATTTCCATATCCACCAATCTAAAACATATTGTTGTGTTTCGAATTCAACCCTTTGATGCCGGGACTCAATAATATTAAGACGTTTATTAAGGAGACTCCCATGCACTATAAACTCGCACTCATTGGTTTTGGTAACGTTGCGCGCGCGCTTGCACGCCTGCTGATCCGCAAGCAGCCGCTGCTCAAGGAACGTGGTATCACATTTTCATTTACAGGTCTTTCCACAGGCAGGCACGGATTTGCCGTCAATCCTGACGGGCTTGATATTCAAAAGGCCCTCGAACTTGTGGAAAGCGGTAAAGATATTTCCACCCTGTCAACCATGCCAGTTAAAGATTCGCTGGGAGTCATCCGGAATTCATCCGCAGATGTTATGTTTGAGAATTCCCCTGTCAACACACAAACAGGTCAACCTGCGCTGGATCACATCCGCGCGGCATTGAATTTTGGGATGCACGCCATCACCGCCAACAAAGGTCCTGTTGTGCATGGCTACCGCGAGTTAACCTCGCTCGCTGAATCCAAAGGCAGGAAATTTAAATTTGAATCCACTGTGTTGGGCGGTGCGCCCGTCTTCTCGGTCTTCCGCGGTGCCTTCCCGCTCGCAGAGCTTTCCTCTCTCCAGGGTATATTTAATGCCACAACCAACATTGTCCTCTCACGCATGGAAAATGGCGAATCCTATGAACAAGCAATCCAATACTGCCAGTCCATTGGTGTGGCGGAAACTGACCCTACCAACGACGTGGATGGCTGGGATGCGGCAATTAAAGTTGCGGCATTGGTCACTGTATTAATGGATACTCCCATGACGCCGCAGCAGGTCAACCCCACAGGTATTCGCGGTATCTCCCCGCAGATGATCGCCCAAGCCAAAGCCGAAGGCAAGCGCTATAAATTGGTTTGTTCCGCCAAAAAGGTTGGGGATAAGGTCATCGCAAGCGTTGCCCCGCAGCTCGTCGACTCAGCCTCTCCATTGTATGGGATGATGAATTCCAGCACCGGCATCACCTTCCAGACTGATGTCATCCTCGATTACTCCATTACCCAGACGGAACACGAGGGTATGAAGGGTGGTCCCATTGAAACCGCCTACGGCTTGTTCGCGGATTTTGTGAATATTACATTAAAAGTCAGCTAGTTTGGTAACGCATTTTTCCACCCTGCCAGGTTCCTAAGGGTAAAGCGCAAAAGTATCGGAGAGAATAAGAAAACTGGAGTAGACTATGGTAAGAGGAGTAAAAACATGACCCGACCCCAGTCTCGTGCCAAACGCCAAGCGGCATTTATGGAAGAAGCAAAACGAATGTTTGACCAAATGGAAGAATGGTATGACGCGCATCCGCAAGCGAGTTTTGGAGAGATAGAGACAGAAGCTCGCAAGCGGCGACGAGAGTTGATGGGAAAAGTGCTTGCACAGTTAGTAAATGGACGCGACGCAGGGACACAGGTTGAATTGCCAAAATGCAAGCAGTGCGGACGAGAAATGGAATTTGAGGGATATCGAGATTGGAATATTCATGGTTTGGAAGGCGACAGCCAATTGGAGCGAGCCTATTATGTCTGTCCTGAATGTGAAGGGCAGACACTTTTTCCCCTTGGACAGAAAACTAAACCTGCGAGCCGATCATTGGAGTGAGGGAGCAGCACGAGTGGCGGCACGGCAAGGGTTGATGGGAAAGTCGTTTGAGTTGGCAGCGGAAGCATACAGTGACGCCACAGGCGGACATATGTCAAAAGATAGTTTGAGACGGGTGACAGAAGGATGGGGACAGGTAGTGGAAGAAAAGAGAGAGGCAGAAGCAAAGCAGTTATATGTTGCTGAAGTTCCGCAGCCTGTGAGCCAAATAGTTACTGTGAACAAGCCCATCCAGGAACTGGCAAACATCTCCAGCGATGGAGGAATGGTGTTATTGCGTGAAGAAGGTTGGAAAGAGGTAAAAATGAGCGTGATTTCAGAGGTGAAGCCGAAAATAGCAACATCCACGAAGCCAGAAGTCTCACCCGAAATACGCACGCCGCGCCACGCCCTATCGGGCAGAGCGGCAGTCCTGACACGACACAGTTATCAGGCTGGATTGTGGAACGCAGACGAGATGGGACAACATCAGTATTTGGAAGGAGCGCGACGACAGGTTGGGTCGTGCCGACGCCTTAGTTCGGTCAACGATGGCGCACCATGGATTGACCGTATCACCACCAACAACTATCCCCAAGCCGTTCAAATTATTGATTGGTATCATGCGGATGAACGTTTGTGGAAAGTATCGAAAGCCGCGTTCGGAGAAGGCTCGCTTCAATCTCAACAGTGGGTTGAACAACAAGCCAATCTTTTATGGCATGGATGTGTCAAAGAAGTCGTGAGCGCCTTACATGCGCTGGATTGGAAGCATATTTCTTGTTTGGACGATGTTCGTCAATCACCCGCCTATTTTGAGAACCGCCAGTCATCCCATTGGAAGTGGAACTGTCGAAAGTGGCATCAATACCGTTGTGCATCACCGCATGAAAAGGCAGGGTCGTGGCTGGAAACGAAAAAACGCTCAAGCCATGTTAGCTGCATTGAGCGTTTTCCATAGCGGACGTTTTCTGATTGCTTGGCAATCTGGACTACCCGTTTCAACCTAATTTTATTTCCCCGATACTTTTGCGCTTTACCCGGTTCCTAAAGAAAACACGGCTTTTCCTATGCTATAATAAAAATGCACCGGGAAAATCCCCAGTGTCATTTGGGAATATCCCTGTTCACGGGGATGATCGGCTTCGACGGGAGAGGCTGGTTCCGGAATGCGAGCCGAGCGCGCGCCGAACTCGTAAACTCAGCGCAAAACTTAAGTGCC
>JAIFNG010000090.1 GCA_020047815.1 Anaerolinea sp. | reverse complement strand
CGCGGCCCGCAACGCGACCCGCCACTGGTGTTGAAGACCAGGAAGCCCACCGGGACCTAACCACTCCCACGCGCAAGGATAACCGAGAGAACATTGTTTTGCAAGTTGAAATCAAATGGAAAAATTTTGAATGAAGGGCGGCATGGGCACAGCATCGGGCGTGAAGATAAAAAATGATGCAATCGCAGCGATCATACACATCACACACAGGAAAATGAGCCCGCCGAGTACGATCCCGATCCATGCCATGGGGGAGCCTGATTCATTTCGTCTGCGGATTCCGTTTAACGAGATCACCCCAAACACCAGTGCAAGAAATCCGAACAGGACACTTAGCGGGAAACAAATAAAACCCATAAAAGGAAAAGGGACCATGCCCGTGCAACATGACAGGATGGTCAAGACCCCAAACACCAGACTGAGAATGGCTTGATGATTGATGGGCAGATCGCTCATTTCTTCGTTCATTTTCAAGATGGGGTTACTTCCTCATCAACGCAACTTTATATGGATACAGTTCCGCCCGCATCACTCCGGCGCGGACTGCCGGATCGGATCCCATGATCATTCGCGCCGCAGACTCATCCTGCGCCTCAAAGATGACGATCCCAAACATGGACTCGTCCCTGTTCTGCGTACGTCCAACCAGGAGAATTACACCCTTGCCTGTCAGGTCTTCAAGAAATGCAAAGTGACGCGAAACGATCTCTGCTTCCCTGGCTGTTGGCTCCCCAGTCACCATGCCGAGGCGGGTGGGTTTTAGTAAATAAAGCCATTGCTGCATATCTCTTTCCTGTCTTGCGCTATTGTAGCATGGACTTTTTTTCATATATGATCGCAATCACCAATTTAAGAACATGGACGGATTTTTCAAATCATCCGTGAAATCATTGATTTTTAACAACAAGTGTTATAAACTAATTAACAGTCTACAAAAAGGAGAATCTCAAATGCCAACAATTACTGATATTGAAGGAATTGGTGAAGCATATGCAGTCAAGCTTCGCCAGGCAGGCGTACGCACCACCGAAAATCTTTTGGAAAAAGGCGGCAAGGTAAAAGGACGTCAGGAACTTGCAAAAGCCACTGGTTTTAGCACAAAGACCATCCTTGAATGGGTCAACCGTGCGGACCTGTATCGTGTTGCCGGTATTGGTGCACAGTATTCCGACCTGCTCGAAGCTGCAGGTGTGGATACCGTCCGCGAACTCGCGAACCGTAAACCGGAAGCCCTGCTTGAAGCACTTGCAAAAGTAAATGCAAAAAAGAACCTGGTTAATTTGTTGCCAGGCTTGAACCGGGTGCAGGACTGGATTAAGCAGGCCAAGTCGCTAAAACGAGCGGTCGAATACTAATAAAAAAACTTCCGATGTCAACACATCGGAAGTTTTTTTATTCATTTCCTACACTGCAACCGCTGCCGGTGTTATGCCCATTTAAACATCCCTGACACTACCCGACAGGGCAAATATGCGGCATAAGGTCTATTGCACAAGATGTCCGGAATATTGCAGATGACATCATAATTTCCCGGATCATTTGAACCAGTGAATGGTTCAACCGGGTCACCCCGGCATCGATCAGGCAACTGCTTTTAAAACCCTTAACGCTCGCAATGTTACCCATTTATTTGGTATTTTCTTCATACCAAAATCCAGCCAGGTTTTACCTTTGTAATCATATTCCATTAGCCAGCGGCCATTTTCATCCTGCTTTTCACGGATGATCTTTAAAGTATTGACCAACCGCCTGTCCTTTCCATACCCCAGCCCAACCAGTCCTTCAGCAATTTGCAGAATATCTGAAACATAAAAAACAGGAAATCCGAATTTCCACCAGTTGCCGCTGGGACCGCCGGCGCTGCTGCCCGGATAATCTGCATCGGCAGGGTCGACACTAAAGAAAAACTCAGCACCCTGCTTGATGGCCTTCTTGATCAATCGCGTCTGCCTGTTGGCAGGGAATTTGCTAAAAGCCATCATTACTTTGCACCCGCCCCATGCGCAAGGCAGCTTATTATTTGCTCCACAGGCAAAGGTCGGGCCGCACTTATAGGAAAAATAACGGACTTGAGCATCCTTCTCCTCCCTGGGTGCGATCCCATCGCCAGTGACAGTGCGTGCCATCCACTCGTAGGCGGAATCCAGGCGCGGATGATCGTATCCCAAGTCCATGAGTGACCCGCATAGATTACCTTGAAGGCAGTCTATCGTCCCGGAAGGCGCGCCGGACGAAATCGCAGTAAATTGACCGCCCTCTGTTAAAGCGTGTTGGATCAAATATTCACATGCCTGTTTGATGCGCGTATCTTCACGGATGGAAGCGCCAAGCTGGGCAAGCAGAATAATGGACCAGACAGTTGAACGGTATTTCGGATTATAGCCGGGTCCCGCTTTGACCCAGTACCCCAGGTTGTCCATGTTGAACAAGATTTCCGCTATCGGCCCTTCCTTGTGCGCCAACCTCCGTGCGGTCTTTAACTCGACATCTTCAACGGGAAGTCCCACCAGATCGCGCAACGCCAAATAACGAACACCGGGCGTATCAGGCTCAAGCAGCCATGATACAGAATCTCCCCTCAATTGATTTTGCCAGGACATCTCTCACTCCTTGTATTCTTCATCCATCCCGCAAACAGGAAAATCATCTTGTCTTCTATAAAATAATATAGCACTTTCAGGGGCGAATTGCCATGTCTTTGCTTCCATGCAGACTATCAAGCGGTATTACAAAACGATGGTCAACTTAAATAAAAGCAACCCACGCCCTTGGAGAGGCATGGATTGCTTTTTTGGGAAATAGAACGGGTTATTCCATTACAGTCTCGTGCTCGTGATCATGCAGACTGCCTCCATTTCACTTTTCGAACATTATCACTTCCAGGTGTTATTGGACCAGTGAAAAGATGTTTTGATACTTCTTCCAGAGTAGTCCACGCTTTTAACACGGGTTATCTGAAAATATTATCAGGCGACCTGTCACCGTCAATATTTGTACAACAGTCACGCAGATCAAATCCTTAACTTGACAGCTCTTCGAAAAGCCCGTTTTCCAATCCAAATTTCCGACGAATATCATTGAGGCAGATCAACCCGTGCTTTTCCTGCAAATACCAATGCTCCCATCCATTGCAGGGGGCACCGTTCATATAATGGCTGCCCGCCTGATGAATACTTCCCTCAAAACCATCCGCCGTCCGAACCCGCGCATCAGGTTTGATGGTTGCCGAACGGGATCTGTCTCTGGAGAAAAATAACTTTTGACCCGCTGCGAGAAAGCCATTCTCCACCAGTGTGGAAAACGCCACCCTTGGCGCAGGCTTGCTTTTTACATTTAAAACCTGTGCGTCAAATGGTTCAAGTTGAATTTCATTGATCCTCTTTTGCGCAACCTTGATATATTTTTCCTCCCTTTCAAGCCCGATCCAATTTCTATGCAATCGTTTGGCAACCGCACCTGTTGTACCGCTCCCAAAAAACGGGTCAAGGATAACGTCACCAGGATTGCTCGACGAAAGGATCACGCGATACAGCAATGCCTCCGGTTTTTGTGTGGAATGCGCCTTTTCGCCATTTTTATCTTTAACCCGTTCCGAACCTGTCGCCAGTGAGATCAGCCACCAGTCAGAGCGCATTTGTTTCTCTTCATTCAAGCCTTTCATGGCCTGGTAATTAAACGTATATTTTGCTCCCTTCCCTGAACTTGCCCAGATCATGGTCTCGTGCGCATTTGTAAATCTTACGCCGCGAAAATTAGGCATGGGATTCGTCTTAACCCAAACCACATCATTCAAGGTCCAAAAACCCAGATCCTGCATGATCGTCCCCACCCGAAAAATATTGTGATAAGAGCCTATCACCCAGATGGTGCCTGTGGGCTTTAAAACCCGCTTGCAAGCCCCGAGCCAGCTGCGGGTAAATTCATCGTAGGTTTCAAAAGAGACAAATTGATCCCAATGATCATTTACTGCATCCACCTTTGACATGTTGGGACGATGTAATTCGTTCTTTAATTGCAGATTGTAGGGCGGGTCGGCAAAGATAAGATCGATCGATTTTTCAGGCAGTGAGTTCAGGCTTTCAACGCAATCGCCTTTTAGGATCTGATTAAGCGGTAATTTCATTCAATAATTCTCCGGGAGAATCACTAACCTTTTCAAATGACTGGTCTCCATGCTGGAATGATTCTATCCCTGCAATCCTTCCCACTCTGCCAGCAAAGAATCCATTTCCTTTTGAACGCGGTCATATTCCTTTGCCAGTTTCATCACTTCGTCTGCATCCCTGGGCGGATTTTCCAGTTGGGAACCAATCGTGCCCAACTCTGCTTCGAGTGCTGCAATGCTGTTTTCCACCTTCTGCACCCTGGCAATTCTTTGCCGTTCCTCTTTTGTGCTGGCGGACTTTGCCTTGGGCAAATCTTTTTTTCTTGTATCTGCCACAACAGACTCAGCGGCGCTTTGGCGCGCCAGTTCCTTTTCGCGATCTTCCTTCAACTGGGAGTAGGTTCCCTTGAAAATGATCAGATGCGACTCATCTGTATCAATTTCCCAGATCTGGGTGGCGATGGCATCCACCAGGTAACGGTCGTGAGTGACCAGCAGGATCGTACCCTGATAATCGTCCAGCACGGCTTCGAGTACCTCCTGCGAGGGGATATCGAGGTGGTTGGTGGGTTCATCCAACAGCAGCAGGTTGGTATCCTGCAAGGCAAGTTTTGCCAGCGCAAGGCGTCCGCGTTCGCCGCCTGAGAGCATGGACACTTTCTTGAAGGCATCATCGCCAGAGAACAAAAATTTGCCGAGATACTCACGCGCCCGATTCGGGAGCCAATTTGTCGCGGCGATGATTTCCTCCAGCACCGTCTTCTGTGGATCAAGCCCTTCGTGCGCCTGGGCAAAATACCCAATGCTGAGACTCGCGCCAAGGGTCACCTCTCCAGCCAGGGGCGGGATCTGATTAAGTACCGTTTTCAGAAAAGTGGATTTGCCCGCGCCATTCGGTCCGATCAATGCCGCACAATCCCCGCGCCGCAGGTCAATATTCGGGGACGAGAACAGGAATTTGTCCGAGTAACCCACTTTAAGATTTTCAGAGCGTATGACCATGTCACCCGAGCGCGCCGCCGAATTAAGGCGCAGGTGCAAATTGGGAAGGGCGCGCACAGGCGATTGCATACCGCGCACGCGACGCTCGGCTTCGTCCACGCTCATGATGGAAGTGGTAACAGAGATCTCAGCAGCGGTTTCGCTCCACTTTTGGTTAAGTGCGGCTTCCATGCCGACCTGCTCAATGGCTTGCAAAATACGCGATAGGCGTTTGAGTTTGCCTTTGGCTTGCAGCACGTTCTGCCCCGACACATTCTTCCTGATGTACTCCACCTCTTTCATCAATTTTTCTTTTTCACTGTCGAAAATTTCCTGTCGGCGCGCGGCACGTTCGGCACGTTGCTTAAGGTAGGCACTATAATTTCCACGATAGGTCTCGGTCGCGCCCGGGAACATTTCAAAAATAACATTGCTGGCTTTATCCAAAAAGTATCGGTCATGCGAGACGATGATGGCTGCGCCTTCCCATTGACTCAAATAGCCTTCAAGCCATTCAACGGCGGCAATGTCGAGATGGTTGGTAGGCTCATCGAGCAGGAGCAGGTCAGGGTCGGAAAGCAGCAGGCGGGCAAGGAAACCGCGGGTTCGCTGTCCACCAGACAGGTGGTCAATGCTAAGTTGGTAATCGGCTTCGCTGAATCCCAAACCTGTCAGCACCTGACGGATCTTCGTCAGGTAGGTATATCCGCCACGCCGTTCAAACTCCTCCTGCAACCTGCCGTAGCGTGCCATAATTTCCTCACCCTGGACGGGGTCAGACATCAACCCTTCAAGGCGATGTAATTCCTCCTGTTCGTCTTTGAAATGGTTGAAGACAGATTCGCAGGCATCCCAGAGCGTACCCGTCATTTCGAAATCCGCCTCCTGCGATAGATACCCAATGCGGACACCCCGTGAGCGGGTGACAACTCCCGACGAGGCGTCGTCCACACCAACAAGGATACGTAAAAGCGTGGTCTTGCCGATCCCGTTTGGTCCGACAATTGCCATGCGCGCGCCTTTGGCAACGCTGAAGGATACTCCACTGAAAATATCAGTGGGGCCGAAGGATTTGGAGAGGGAAGAGACGGTAATGAGAGACATGGTTTCCAGTGGAAAGTAAAGAATAAAAAGCGCGGATGGATTTTATCCTATCCACGCTTTTTATGGTTGAGGTTTTGTAATCATCTATTGGCTGTACCAAGCACGGTCAATGATCAGCAAAACAAATTTCCACCTTGCTGTCCATTTCAAACTGGAGCGGAGGCTTATTTTCTTCCATACGGGCAGATGTGACTTCACGATCGCATGCAAATCAGTACCGTCTGGCTCATCATTTCAACTTATCAGTTAGCAAGGCGCGCAAATCACCCGGGATCAATACAGTGCGCTGGTCGTCTACTGTGCCGGTAAATAATAGTGCGGCTCTCTTCAGCCTGCCAAGGATCGTTTGGGGCTTGTGATATTTCCAAAACGGGGATTCTTCCAGATCGCTTCCATATTTTTGGGCAAAGTCCTTTAATGCGCACCATCCGCCGCTGCCCAAAACCCACTGCAGGGCTTCAATTTCTTTGTCGCTGAATTCCTGCAACAATTCCTCCAAAATATCTGGGTTGAGAATTCTTTCATTCAACCGCTTGACCATTTCAGCCTTTTTGCCGTAAGAAATCGTGCGCCAAAACTCACAGACGGCGGAAAGCGTTTCATTGGTCAGTTGGGAAAGGCATTTTTCAAGTATCATTTCCACTGTCAGTTTTGTATTGAGCATTTTCATGTGGAAACGCTGACGGCTGTTATGCTGATAATCAATCAAAAATTTATTCGATTCGTAAAATGCTTCCGCATCTTCCAGCATTTCTTCGTAAAGGTGCAAAGTTTTGTGATCTGGGTGTATCTCCTTTGCTGCTTCAAAGATATTCCGCGCTTCCGCCATGTTGCCATTGTTAATGTGGATAAGCATGTGAGCGTAGCTGCTGATGGAAGCCGTATCCGGCGAAATAACCTTCGCTTTTTGCACAATTTGAAGATGATCAAGGGCGACAGTTTCATTCCCGTCCAGCACTTCCTTCAGAGCAAGGTTGGCATGAGCGAAAACGTAATTCGGATCCAGCTCAACCGATTTGCGCATATAAGCAAGCCCCTCCTCTTCATTGCCTTGGTTGAGGATGAATGCACCGAGGTTGTACCATGCCATGGCACAATTTGGATCTTTTTCCAACAAGCGGCGCAAAATGGCGATGCCCTCCTCCCTGTTTTTCACCTCTGACGCTTTTCGGATGAGTCTAAGGGATTCGGGATTGATATCAGGCTCAAAATCCTCGATACGCTGGGAAAAGACCCGTATCTCCATCCACTCCTTTTTGCTTGAATTCCAGAATTTCATTAATTCACTGGGATCATACCTGCCTGCTTCATTCATTTTAGTGAGGCAAAACATACGGCTGTCATCATCGCCGCAATCGCTCAGGGCAAAACGCAGGAGTTCTGCGTCGGCATGAGTCTGATTAGCGTAAATCAATCCCATCGTTCCAAGGCCAGAGGTCATTTCGGTCCATAGCATTTTCTTGAGACCTTGCACAACAAATGGGTATCTTGAATAAATCTCGTTGAGCTGCCTCTGTTGGGATGGTGTGGGAAGGTTGTCATGCTCCTCAATTTTTTCCATCAAATTGACGAGGTCAAACAGGGTTTTGTCTGAAAACAGCATCATAAACGCAGGATAGGGAGGCGTCCACACGAGGTTCTTTTCCTTTGCCTGAATGGCTTTATCAATTTTCTCCAACAGGGATATATCATGCTGGTCTGGCACATTCCCAATATCCCCGTTTTTCAGTAGTTTTCTTGCCTCCTTAAAATGTCCCAGGCGGGCGGCGGCAATGCCGAAAGTATCCCATGAAAATTCACTCAGGATTTCGCGTGGGAAATTCTTATATTTCTGGAATACCTGCCAGATACGGTCGGTGTCTTCCAGCATCCCCAGGATGGATAGGAGAATTTCAACGCTTTCTGTGTCCAAGTCATCGCCCGTGTCATTATATTTTCCGCTCTCCCAGAGAGTAAAAAGTTGGTCAGCATACAATTTGGCTTTTTCCTCGTTGCCCAATCCAGCGTGAAAGAAAGCAAGGTTTTTCAATCCATGTAAATTATTCGGTTCCTGAACCAGAACGTCCTCGCATTCCCCAATCGCCTCGGAACATTTTCCCAAAAAATAACCGGCATAAGCATGGTTATTGTGCGCCGAAGTCCAGTGAGGTGCGATCTTTAGTGCCAGCCGGGTTTGATATTCGGTCTCTGTATAATTTTGACGTGTAATTGCCATCTGACCGTTTTCATCATGCCAGCAAGCCTGCTCCACCTTATCCAGCGGCAGGTTTAATTGCTCCATCAACACGTGGAGTTTTATCCTCGCATCGTTGATAATACCCTGCGCGGACTCCTTTCCCAGTAAGTCGAATTCACGCGTGTTCAGTATCTTTTGTGCGGCACGGGTTGCGTGTGCAGTCCACGCTTGCAGTAGGTACCACATCGCCAGTGGCAGGTTCACTTCTGTAAAATGCGGGTATTTCTTTTGCAATTCCATTAAAATTTCACCACTCTGCTCAATGTCTCCAAACTCCAATAAAGTGGTGGCATACATAAAACGCATGAAAGGCTCATTTTTTACTTTAGGAGGAAGAGAATCCATCAGAAACAGGGCTTCTTCCACCTTACCTTCCTGTAATAAAGATTCAATTTCCAAAATTTTATTTTCTTTTGGAGTCGGAGGCGCACTCCGCGCATTTACAGGAGCGGACATCGGGAATTTGGAGTGGGATGAAGGGCGTCTTTTTCTATGGGACATGGTGCCTCTTTTCTTACGCTATGGGTATTCTATAATGCATACTCTTTCAATTTTATCTTTCCGTGTTTTAGATGGTCACCTGCAAAACAGATCGTTAACTTTGACCTGAATGTCGTCACCCAGCACAATTCCGTTTTGTTCCAGTCGATTGAGATTTTTGCAGAACTGTTCTTGGTGAAATAAGTCATCCTGGAATCGGGCAGCAAGAGTTTCCACTTTTTCAATTTGACCGAGAACTGCGTAGGCTTGCAGGAAAGGCATCCACTCGATGGGGTCAGCAGGGACAAGGTCAAGGCTGGCAGCTTCTGTGCCGAGGGCAGCGACCAAGGCCCAATCCCCTTGCTGGCGGGCGAGTTCAGCTTTTTGGTAGAAGTAGCACCAGTTGTGGCCAGGTTCCGCGCCGAATACAAAATCGAGTGGTGTTGAGTTCGTTTCATTTTCAGTCAGTGCATACGCAATTTTTGAATGAGGGAACAACTGAGCGATCTGGTCTGTGTCATACTTTGAGCGTTCAACCCAACGCGTATCAATGACATGGACGCATGATGCAGCGGAGGGCTGACTCATCACCAACGTCCTGCGGTAGTTCAGGAACATGGTGTGACTGCGGTACAGCTTGCTGATCTTTGCCTTTTCGCCCAAAACATTTTGTATCCCTTGCTGGTCAAAGCGGGTGGCACCCAGTTTGTATTTGACAAGGTCTATTCCCGGCTGCGGCTGTGAATAATATAAAAAATTTGCCGGCCCGCTAATGATCTCAATATCCTCTCCAATGGTGATGGCTGGATAATGGACAGCCAGCATTGTGCCTTCCTGAATTTGGGGGATGCGCCAATAAACCTGCCACCAGAAATTACGGATCGTTGCCTGTTCATCCGCTGCCTTGATGGAAAGTCCACGGTGTGTCAGCGCTGCGATACCGACCAGCAACGAAACCAGGATCAATTGCAGTTTTTTGGATGAAAGGGCGTGGACCAACCCGACAACCATAACGACCCCGGCAAGGGATGCAGGCAGGGCATAATGCGAGTACGCCTTGAAAATGACAAAGCGGTTTGCCATCACCACAGGCAATAAGCCAAATACCACGCCTGCCAATCCCAGCAGGATGGCCTGGAGCGGGAATGTGTCGGCAATGGGAAATACCTGGGTTGGTTCTTCAGACGGCGGGGTGGTAATCAGGCGGGCGGCGATCAAGGTCAGGGCAATGGAAATCGTCGCCACACTAAAGCCAACCCATAGGTCGGTCGGCTGAAGAAAATAATAATGTGTTTGGAGCGGCGTCCACCAGGCCAGGACGGAAACGTTCAGGGTGCTGTCAAAAAGGCGTTGACCCCACAAAAAAGACGTCTCCAGCGGGGCACGGAGCAAGTCACCGAGCTGAATGGTGATGTCAGTGGCTTTTCTGTCCCCTTGAAAGATAAATAGTTTCCAAATGATGAAAAGGAAGGGAATGGTCAACGGAAGCAGGGAGGCGCGGAGGGTTTGAGTGACTTTGCGGAGGAAAGAAAGGTCCTGCCTGGTGTTGACAATGAATAAAAAGATGCAAAGGATGCGGAAAGCCTCCATGCCAACGGCGTAATCCACAAGAGCGATTGCGGTCAGACCCGTTAGGATGGAACCTGCCCAAAGAAAAGGTGCGGCCTTTTGCTTTGACCGGAGCGCAACAAGCGTAAGCGCAAATGAGAAGGTATGCAATGCTGCGCTGGCGACCATAGGTTGATATTCAATCCCCTCCGGCCACCAAAGGAAGCCAGGGTAAACCAGGAAGAGCAAAGCCATCGAAAAGCTGGCAATGCGCTGGCGGCTCCATAAGAGATGAAAGAGCCACAAGGCACTGTATGCGCCAAGCAATCGCCAGATGTAAATTCCGATGTGATATGGCAGGGGATGCGCACCAAACAAAAAATAATAAATACCGAAGAAAATTCCGCGTGCGGGACGATCGGAGCTGAACATGATATTGAATATGGAATGTCCCGCAATATAGCCATCATAGGCGTAATACCAATCATCGCGGTAGTAGGAAAATTGGTTGATGCTCAGCAGATAGATCAGCGCAGAGATGAGGGCGAGGGCTGCGACCTCGATCCACCATTTCAATTTGAGGTTGTTGGAAAAAGACATGGGTGCCTCAGGGTTTCAAGCGTATCCTTGTTTATTTTACTATCGCATACATGTAGCAGTCGCGCGGTTCAGGGCTGATATTGGGATGGACGCTTTCCCTGTGCAGGATGCCTTCACGCTGCATTCCCACTTTTTCCAACACACGCTGTGAGGGGATGTTTTCCACGTCCACCGTGGCGTAGACACGGTAAATGGTTGGTTGTTGGAAAGCCCATTTAATGCAGGCACGGGCGGCTTCGGTCATGTAGCCTTTTCCCCATTGGACGTACGCCCCGGTATAACCGACACTGATCTTGAAGGGGGCGATCTCCAACCGCAGTTCGATCATTCCTGCCAGTGAACCGTTTTCTTTGATCTCCAGTATGTAGCGGAAGTTCTCGCCCTCGTTCCAGGCTTCCATCGAGCGTTTCACCAGTGCTTCACTTTGCATGACGCTATCATGCGGACGCCAGGTAAGGAAGCGAGTGACTTCGAGATGCCTTGCCCAACCGTCAAAGACATCAGTGACATCCTCCATGCGCGGCTTGCGGAGGAGCAGACGTTCGGTTTCGATTTGTTCAGGCGGTCTCATGGTTATTCATCCTTTATGTTGTCTTTTCTGCATAATTCCCAGTGCGATCAAACCACCGACATTGAATACCACTGCCGACAGTGCAACAGAAAAGAACCCAAATTGCTGATAAATGATGGCTGCCAAAAAAGCGCCAAGGGCACGCCCGATGGAGTGTCCCATTACATTTAATGAAAGCATGGTGGCGCGCGCAGAAGGCACGAGTTCGGTCATCAATGGGATATGGCTGACCAGGATGTATTCAAAAGTGATATAGAAAAAAAACAACCCAATTAACGCCCCCACCTGAGTTTGACCAATGAACGGAAGCAGGATCGAGGCCAGAGCATTGCCGACCAGGCCAATCCCAAGCGCCAGCGGCTTGCCAAGTTTATCTGTTGTGAGGGCAACCAACCCTTCGCCGCCCAATTCTGAAAGACCGATCACAGCGGAGGCACCTGCAAGGGCAGCAATTCTTAATCCAAACGAATCTTCAAGCCATACACCAAAAATGACATTGACCAATTCGTTGCCGGCACTTGCCCACAGGGCAATTGACATCCCCGCAAGGGCAGGGACAGAGCTAAAAACTGCGCGGTAACCATCACGTGAGTTGTTGGTTAGCTGGTGGTGAGAATCTTCACTTGGGATGATGCGCCAGACCACAAAGAGCATAACCAGCCCAAGCAGGGTCAGCAGGGGAAAAGGTGCCGACCAGCCAAATTTTGCGATCAGGAAACCCATCACAGGCACGCCGACAATAAATGCCATTGACCATGCGACTTCTGTAACAGCCAAAGCCGTCCCACGCTGTGCGTATGGGATCCGATCCCCGAAATAGGCTTGCATGGATGGGTCGAACATGTATTTGCCAAGCACAGCCAGGATCAGCGCGATCGCAAGGGTCCAGAAGGACGGATAAATTGCGACGATGCTCATACCAAGGATGAAAACGGAAATGCCGAGCAACATGCCGAATTTTCGTCCGCGCCGATCTGCAACCGGGGCAAAGATCGGGCTGGCTGAGCCAATGAGGGAGCGGGCTGTCATTAACAGGGACATGGCAGAGAACTCCACACCGAGTCCGCGCGCAAAGATGGGCAGAAAAGGATACACCATCCTGTGGGCTGTGTTCAGGATGGTGCGGAGGAACATAAAGGTGATGAGCTGGGACCGGATACGCAAGATGATTTATTCGCTTGTTTTCAGGGTCAGAAACCAGCGGGTTAAAAAATACGCCGAAACCCAGGCGAGAATGTTCAACCCAATAAAGAAGGCGATCACATTCAACAAGCCCGAACTAAAAATGGGGGATGGCGGCGGGTGCATGACGTTTTGAGCAGTTGCAAAGACCACACGTAATGTGATGATATAAAGAATATTGGCAAAGGAAGTCAGCCATGAGACATTGAAAAGCCACAAACCTACCTGCAGTAAAACACCCGTAACTGCAAAAATAATGGCAAGACGGAATCGCGGCTCGGCAAGGAACAACCCATTCCAGTTGGTTTGCATGGCAAACATTGAAAGCGGCAGGTAGGTGACCCAAAAAACAATGCCTGTGCGTCCAAGTGCGGCACTCCAGGCGTGGAAATTGGCGCGCCGCAGAACCAGCCCCAATAGTCCAGCAAGGGCAGCGGCGATTAACGCAGCTTCAGCAGCCATGACCCATGCTCCGTGCAGGTATACGATCCGCACATTCGATCCCAGAGATTTCTCCTCGGGTCCGAAGAAAGTTAGCAAGGCGATCATAATGACTGTGATCGAAAAATAAATGAGGGGTGATCTTGGTTTGGTCATGGCACGAATTGTACTTCATCCAAAAAAAAACGTTTAGGCATTGCTTGACAATCCATTTACATGTGGATACACTCAGGGCGTTTGGGGAGTAGCCGTTTGTTTCCCCGCAGGATGAGTCGTCGTCATTCCATTGGAACGCATAGCGTCCCATCGGCGATTTGTACGTTCGGAAACGTTGGCGAGACCATCACGGAGGCTGTGGTGGTCTCGTTTTAATTTTCAGAGCGACCAAGAGTATGGATATCAAAATTTCACAACCAGGAGATTTTGCATGGCACATGAAGAAACGAAAGAGCAGGAATGGTACGCACTAAAAGCGGAAGAAGTTTTGAAGCATCTTGAGGTACAAAATGATGGCTTATCTTCTGCCGAGGTGGAAAAGCGGTTGCAGCATTACGGACCCAATCAATTAAAAGAGGCGCCACGACCTGGCTTCCTTGCCTTGTTGTGGGGACAACTCAATAATTTTGTTGTTATCCTTTTGATCGTGGCTTCTGTCATCTCTGCTTTGCTGGGAGATTACATCGAAGCTGCCGCAATCATGGCAATTGTTGTTTTGAACTCGGTGCTGGGAATCGTGCAGGAACAACGCGCAGAACAGGCTTTGGCTGCGCTCAAGAAGCTTGCCGCGCCCGATGCGCAAGTCTTGCGTGATGGAGCACGTCGTTCTGTGCCTTCCTATAACCTTGTACCGGGGGACATTGTTTTTCTGGAAGCAGGCAATTTTATTCCCGCCGACCTGCGTTTGCTCGAAGCAATTAATTTGAGGGTTGAGGAAGCTTCCCTGACCGGCGAATCACTTCCCGTGCAAAAGAACGCGGCTACTGTGCTCGAGAAAAATGTACCCCTGGGCGACAGGAAAAATACCGCCTTCATGGGCACCCTTGTCAATTATGGACGCGGACGCGGCGTGGTCACCAGCACAGGCATGCACACACAACTGGGCTTGATCGCCACCATGCTGCAAAATGTGGAAACCGAAGAAACACCTTTGCAGCGCAGACTCGACCAGTTGGGCAGGTCACTTAGCATTGGCTCGTTGATTCTGGTTGCGGTTGTTTTCATCGTCGCCCTGATCAACCAGACGAATATCGGTGATTTATTCACCAGCCCGCTGGGGTATTTCAAGGAATTCGCAGAGCAGATCACCGAAGTATTTATCATTGCCATCAGCCTTGCGATCGCGGCAGTTCCAGAAGGTCTGCCTGCGGTTGTGACGATTTCGCTTGCGCTAGGAATGCGTGAGATGATCCAACGGCATGCGCTCATCCGAAAACTGTCCTCGGTGGAGACCCTTGGTTCTGCCACTACCATTTGTTCAGATAAAACCGGTACATTGACCCAAAATGAAATGACCGTGACCCGTGTCTGGGCGGATGGCCAATTTATCCAGGTGACAGGGACGGGGTATGCTCCTGTTGGGGAATTCCAGGTGGACGGTACAAAAGCGGATGTAAATAAATACCCCGCGATCCTTTCCACACTCTGGCTTGGGGTATTAAATAACGATGCCACGATCGAGACCACAGGTGAAAACAATTCTTCGCAAACGTATCGCATCGTAGGCGACCCAACAGAGGGTGCGCTGTTGGTTGCGGCCGCCAAGGCCGGGGCACTCCATGTGGACATTAAAGATGCATATCCGCGTGAAAATGAAGTCCCGTTTGATTCAGAACGCAAACGCATGATCACCATCCATGATGTGCGTGACCCGCAGCCACACGACCTTTCTCCCTTCTCTGATGAGAAGCATAAAGACTGGAATGTGATCGCAGTCAAAGGCGCACCGGATATTGTGCTTGATCTTTGCACACAATACCAGGCCATGGATGACACTCCCCAGCCGCTGACGAAGGAAGCAAAGGAACGCATCCTCGCCGCCAACGACGCGATGACCAAAGACGCCCTGCGCGTGATCGGTCTTGCCTATCGTTTGGAAAAAGATGTCCCCGATGATCCTGAAAAGATCAAAGCCGCTGATCTGGAAAAAGACCTTGTCTTTGTTGGCCTCTCTGGCATGATCGACCCGCCGCGCACCGAAGTCAAGCCGGCGCTCGAACATGCACGCCATGCAGGTATCCGCACAGTGATGATCACAGGTGATTTCCCCAACACCGCCAAGGCCATTGCCGAAGCAATTGGACTCTTGCGCCCCGGTAAAAAGGTGATGACAGGCGCACAACTTGACGAGCTCGACGATGCTCAACTTAAGAGCATCATCGAAGATACAGATGTCTTCGCCCGTGTTTCACCTGAGCATAAAATGAGGATCGTGGACGCTCTGCAAGCCAACGATGAAATCGTGGCGATGACAGGCGATGGCGTGAATGATGCACCCGCCATCAAACGCGCCGACATCGGCGTGGCAATGGGCATCACGGGCACAGACGTGGCCAAGGAAACCGCAGACATGGTTCTCACCGACGACAACTACGCAAGCATTGTCGCGGCAGTGGAACAGGGGCGCATTATTTACAGCAATATCCGCAAGTTCGTTTTCTTCCTGCTTTCGTCAAACGTGGCGGAGATCATGATCATCTTCCTTGCGACTCTTGCGGGTCTGCCCGCACCGCTGACCGCCATTCAACTTTTGTGGCTTAATTTGATCACAGATGGCGCACCTGCGCTGGCGCTCGCCATGGAAAAAGGCGACCCCGACATCATGGATCAAAAGCCGCGCGCCAAATCCGAGCCGATCGTAAATCGCTCGATGGGGCTTGGCATCATAATCCAGACCATTGTTCAAACCGGCGCCGTGTTGGGCGCATTTATAATGGGGCTGGCGTGGCATCTCGAAGCAGGAGCTGTTATCCCGTCCGGTTCGAACATGCTATCCTTTGTCCTTGCGCATGATTGGCGCGGTATTGATGTCCAGACTGCCGAGACGATGGCATTCGTTACATTGTCACTTGCTGAATTATTCCGTGCCTACACCGTCCGCTCGGAGCGCGCTTCATTGTTCTCGATCGGCATCTTCTCGAATAAATATATGCAATATGCCGTGGGAATTTCAATCACCCTGCTGCTGATCGTGTGCGCCGTACCGTTCCTGCAGCCGATCTTCAACACGCATTTCCTGACCGGTCGTGAATGGGGTGTGGTGCTTGGGCTGGCGATCATGCCTGCTGTAGCTGAAGAGATCACAAAGTTCTTTTTGCGAAGAAGCAAGGCGTAATTTTGAAGAAACTCCCGCACAATTGTGCGGGAGTTTCTTTTTAAAAAACAGGAGTTTCATCAGTTATATCTGATAACAAAATCATGTAGAATCACCCCATGACCAATGAACGCGACCGGAAAAGTTTGTTAGCCATTAATCTTGGTTTGGGGATCAATATCCTGCTCGCCGTTATAAAAACCATATTCGGGGTTGTGGGGCATAGCCCTGCCTTGCTGGCGGAGGGCATCAACTCGACATCCGACGTTGCCTACTATATAGCGGCAAGCATTTTCATGCAGATCGCCAAAAAACCTGCCGATAGCGAACATCCATATGGACATCGCCAGATGGAGAGCATAGCCTCGGTGGTGATCGGTTCATTCATCATTGTTACAGCAGTTGCGGTTTTCTGGGATGCTGTGGACAAAATCTGGGACATGGTGGAAGGACCACCCAGTTCCGGAGGAGCGCACCCTATTGCATTGTGGGTTGCGCTTGCGACAGTTACCATTAAGATATTCCTCACGTGGTACATCCGGAACCTTGGGCGCGAAACCCAAAATCCTGTTGTCAATGCCCTGGCGTATGACCATCGCAACGATCTGTTCTCAGCGATGGCAGCATCCGTGGGCATCTTCCTCGGGCAGCGCGGACTTCCCTGGGTGGACCCGCTGGCGGGGGCGCTGGTGGCAATCCTCATCCTGCGGACAGGCATTTTCGTCCTGCGCGAATCTTCCACCGACTTAATGGGCGTTGTCCCAAACCGCGATCTGGCAGAGCAGATCTCACTTCTTTTACAGGATATACAGGGTGTAAAACAACTGGAGGAATTACAGGCGCACCGTTTTGGTCCCCATATTGTGATTAACACAACGATCGGCATTGATGGCGCTTTGAGTGTGCGCGAAGGGGACATGATCTCATGTTGTGTCGAGGATACGCTGCTCCGCAGGATCCCGCATGTGGGCCGGGTGCATGTTCATTATCATCCTGCTGATCAATCCCGTGAAAACATGACAATTGATGATATTCTGGCAGAATCCAAAAAAAGAACCCAGCCCTACCAAACTGAATATTATGATTAGAGCAGGAGGCTGGAGTCCGTCTGCTTGCTGATGAATATTTCAGGCTGCCAGAATGAGCAACGGCAGCCTACTTTTTTTTCAAAAATAAGTGCATTTCTTTCAGAGTCCGTCCCCATGCAGATTCAGCATCCACTTTGCGTTGAATATCCTTTGCGCGCTGGCGCATGAGTTCCATTACACGATCATCCTCGCCCGCATCCAACCAGAAGCCGTGATGGTTCTCAGCGCAAAAATCCAATTTCAGGTCATATAAACGATATTGAAATTCATCCATCCCCATGCCGCACTGCGGACATGGATACCGGGTTTTTGACTGGAAATGCACCAGCGACCCTTTGTGTATGTCGTCGTCAAAGGTCACATCCTCCAATTTATCCAGCTCATTGAAGTCCAGCCACATCCCACGGCAACTGGGGCATGAGTCCACCTCGATCATGCCTTTGTAATATTTTTTTACCAGGTCAGCGTTGCATTTTGGGCAATTCATCTTTATCTCACTGCGAGGACGGCGCTTGACCGTCCACTTCCTGCACCGCACTGTGTTCGGCACAGGGCAGGCGGGCAATCTCCTCTTTCATTGTATTATTGACCAACTCTTCAACCGAACGGCCTTCTGAATAAAGGTCAAGCCAGACCAGAAACTCTGCATTCCCTTTCGGGCCAAGCAGCGGAGATTTGATCAACCCAGATAAGCCAAAACCTTGCTGTTTCGCAAATGAAAGGATATCCAGCAAAACCTGCCTGTGGATCTCAGGGTCACGAATGACACCATCGCCCCGCGCAACATCTTTTTTACCCGCCTCAAATTGGGGTTTGATCAATGCCAAAACTTCGGCCTTTTTTTTCATAATTTCTTCTGATCGAGAAGCTGGAGATGGGAAGTCAAACCAACCTTTAACGACCGGCAGTAAAATCTTCAATGAAATAAAAGAAGCATCAACAGTTACAAAGGAGACCTTCCCAGGTAAAGACGCGAGATGACGCGCATTGGTCTCCTCCAGTACCACCACACGCGCATAGTTCCTCAACTTCCAATGCAAGATCCCCTTGCCCACATCAATGGCATACACTTTCTCAGCGCCGCGCTGTAACATGCAATCGGTAAAACCGCCTGTCGACGCGCCCACATCGGCGCAGACCAAGCCTTTAACATCGATCGCAAAAGCCTCCAGCGCAGCATCCAGCTTTTCGCCGCCGCGTGAGACAAAGCGCGGACCATGATCAACCGTGAGCGTGGATTTTGGATCTATCGCAGTAGCAGGTTTTAAAGCCACCTGGTCGTTCACGCGCACCTGCCCCGCCATCACCAGGGCATGCGCTTTTGAGCGCGATTCGGCCAGTCCACGTTCCATCAGCAAAACATCCAATCGAATTTTCGGCATGAAAGTATTGTATCAGGTAAAATATCCCCATGTTAAAAGCCCTTTTCAAAACCATGCGTCCACGCCAGTGGACAAAGAACGTCTTCATATTTGCCGCGCTTGTATTTGACAAACAGCTCCTCAACACAGATTCTTTCCTGCGGACCCTTGCCGGCTTTGGGTTGTTCTGCCTCATTTCCTCCAGTGCCTATATTTTTAATGATCTTGCAGATGTAGAGGCGGACCGCCAGCACCCTGAAAAGAAGAATCGTCCCATTGCATCCGGGAAGTTGCCAGTCGGCGCTGCCTGGTTCGCAGGGGTTGCCCTGGTCATTCTCACGCTTGGGCTGGCGTTTCTGCTCACACCGGGCTTTGAGATCGTGGTGATCATTTACTTCCTGCTTAATATGGCTTATTCAAAATGGCTCAAACACATCCCCATTATTGACGTGCTTGTCATTGCCACAGGATTCGTCCTCAGAGTCCACGCGGGTGTCACCCTGATCGAAGTGCAAAGATTTTCGCCCTGGCTTTACGTGGTCATGACCCTGCTCGCGCTCTTCCTCGGCTTTGGCAAACGCCGCGCCGAACTTGCATTACTGGCAAAGGGCGCAGGCTCGCACCGTAAAGTATTGGACGGCTACACCCTGCCGCTCCTAGATCAATATATCATGATCGTTTCAGGCACCACCATCGTCGCCTATTCACTTTACACTTTTTCCGCGCCCAACATCCCGGACAACCACAGCATGATGCTTACCATTCCTTTTGTGGTCTACACCATCTTTCGCTACCTCTACCTGATCGAGGTCAAACACGAAGGCGGTGCCCCCGAGGAAATTTTATTATCCGACCGCCCGTTCCAAGTTGCAATGATCCTGTGGGGAGCTGCCGTACTGGCGATCTTTTATCTCTCGTGAAAGCATCCGCGCCCGGCAAGGTTATCCTGTTCGGTGAACATGCGGTGGTGTATGGACACCCCGCACTCGCCATCCCCGTCACACAAGTTCACGTGGATGTCGAGGTCCTGGATTCATCACGCCGGGGGATTTGGATCCACGCCCCGGGGATCAACCTGGATGCCGAGCTTAACTCACTCCCTGACGGCCATCCAGTGGGTTCGGTGATTCTCAATTTTTTTCAACGCCAGGGAATTCCCGTCCCCGCATTGGATATAGCCATTGAATCCACCATTCCCGTCGCGGCAGGACTTGGTTCCGGGGCGGCGGTTTCCGTGGCATTGGTTCGCGCACTTGCATTACACACAGCCAATCCGCTGAGCGATGAACAGGTCAACGAGTTCGCTTATGAAATCGAAAAACTTCATCACGGTACACCTTCGGGTATTGATAACACTGTAATCACCTATGCGAAGCCTGTTTATTTTGTTAAAGATATGCCCGCCATAACCTTCAAAGCGGGCAAGCCATTTACCATCGTCATTGGCGACACAGGCATCCCTGCCCCCACAAAAGAATCTGTTGGCAGCGTGCGCCGCTTGCGAATGCATGACCAGTGCGCCGTTGAAAATATCTTTAACGAGATCGAGCAGATCACATTGATCGGCAGACGATCCATTGAGAGCGGCAAGCCCGAGCTACTCGGTGAATTGATGGATCAGAATCACGAGTTCCTGCAGGCGTTAACTGTTTCATCTCCCGAATTGGATAACTTGGTGAAAACCGCACGCAAGGCAGGCGCGCTTGGCGCAAAACTCAGCGGCGGCGGCAGGGGCGGAAACATGATCGCATTAGTGGAACAGCCCAAAGCACAGGCAGTTGCCGGGGCATTGATCTCTGCTGGCGCAAAACACACGATCATTACAGAAGTAAGCTGATCGCATTAAATTTTCCTGTTGAGAGCCCCCCATCAGTATTCCCTAATGTATCATCTCCCATGGACAGCAAGCAGTCCAACACAAGCACCGTGCCTGGGAAACACTCAACATTGCACTTCGTAGTGGAAGCGTATGGAAAGCAAGGGGTGGAATTAATCTTTTCTGTGTATCATTTCTGGAACTCAGGAGGCTACACATGAATTCAACACCACTGCTCAAAGCATTATCCATCCTATTAACCCTGATATTCCTGGTAATGGGCGTAGTGTATGCAACCCATCTTTCAACTCCATCTGCCAGTTTTTCAACATCCTACTTTGGTTATCCCGACCCCAAGCCAATGCCCAATGGCGAACCTAAGGA
>JAIFNG010000059.1 GCA_020047815.1 Anaerolinea sp. | reverse complement strand
TCGCCTACAATATCATTCAACCGCTTGCCGACTGGATTTCCTATTCCGTCCTGGGACTCGCGCGTGATTCGCACTTTGGCGAGTCGCTGGCATTCTTCCTCTACGACGTACCGAAGATTTTGCTGCTGCTTTCGGGTATGGTCTTTGCCATTTCCATCATCCGCACTTTTTTCAGCCCCGAACGGACCCGCGCCCTGTTGGGTGGTAAGCGCGAAGGTGTGGGGAATGTCTTTGCGGCTTTACTGGGCATTGTTACGCCATTTTGTTCCTGTTCTGCCGTACCGCTTTTCATCGGCTTTGTGGAATCTGGCATCCCGCTTGGCGTAACTTTTTCCTTCCTTATCGCTGCGCCGACAATCAATGAAGTTGCCATAATCCTGCTTTTTGGTTTGTTTGGCTGGCAGGTCGCCGGGCTATATGTTGCCTCGGGTTTGCTCGTTGCGATCGTGGCGGGTTTTATCATTGGACGGCTAAAAATGGAAAGATATGTGGAGGATTTCGTCTGGAATATCCACCGTACTGCAGAAGCCGTCGAGGAAAAATTGACCTGGGCTGACCGCATTGAGCGCGCCTGGGAATCTGTAAAAGAGATCGTTGGCAAGGTTTGGTTGTATGTTGTGATCGGCATTGCCGTCGGCGCGGGGATTCACGGTTATGTCCCTGAGGATGCGCTGGCCTCCATCCTGGGCAAGCAAGCCTGGTGGTCGGTGCCTGTGGCGGTGTTGATCGGCATCCCCTTATATTCCAACGCGGCGGGTATCGTGCCTATCGTCGGCACGTTGATCGAGAAAGGCGCATCAGTGGGGACGGCGTTGGCATTCATGATGTCGGTTATCGGCTTGAGTCTGCCTGAGGCGGTGATTTTAAAACGTGTGCTCAAAATGCCGCTGCTTATTACATTCTTTATTGTGATTGCTGTGGCGATCATGCTGACAGGATATATGTTCAATATGATCTTATAAACAGCAGAGCCCCACATATTTATTATCTTTAATTCTCATTACCATCAAAGGAGTAAACATGCTTACCATCAAAGTTCTCGGTTCAGGTTGTGCAAATTGTAAGAAATTGGAAGCCGTTACCCGTCTGGTCGTTGAACAGATGGGTGTGGAGGCGGAGGTTGTTAAAATAACCGAATACCCCGATATTATGGCCTACAACGTCATGTCCACGCCTGGGTTGGTGATCAATGAGAAGGTGGTCTCCACAGGGCGTATTCCCTCATCTGCTGAGATAACCACGTTCGTTGTAAATGCGCTCGAAGCGGCGTGATCCAGACCTGAACTCCACTTTAATAAGAAGGTATATATGTCCAACCAAAAAAGCGCCGCCAAAAAATTATCCACCCTTGACCGTTACCTGACCTTATGGATCTTCCTGGCAATGGCAGTGGGTGTGGGGATTGGATTTCTCTTTCCCAAAGCCGTGGCAGAATTAAACGCAGCTGTGTCCGTTGGCACGACCAATATTCCGATCGCGATCGGTTTGATCTTAATGATGTACCCGCCGCTGGCAAAGGTGCATTACGATGAACTGGGTGACGTGTTCCGCAACTGGAAAATTCTCAGCCTCTCGTTGATCCAAAATTGGGTGATCGGCCCCATTTTGATGTTTGTACTCGCGATCATTTTTTTGCGGGGATATCCCGAATATATGACCGGACTCATTTTGATCGGTCTTGCGCGCTGTATTGCGATGGTCATCGTTTGGAACGAACTGGCAAAAGGGGATAACGAATATGCGGCCGGGCTGGTGGCGTTCAACAGTATTTTTCAGGTTTTATTCTATAGTGTGTATGCTTACGTGTTTATCACAGTTTTGCCAACCTGGTTTGGTATGACGGGCAATATTGTACATATCACCATCGGCGAAATTGCCACCAGTGTTTTCATCTATCTCGGCATTCCGTTCCTCGCAGGATTTTTCACCCGCTTTTTCCTTGTCCGCGCGCGGGGCAGGGATTGGTATCACAAGGTCTTTGTACCGAAAATCAGCCCGATGACCCTGATCGCCCTGCTGTTTACCATCGTCGTGATGTTCTCGCTCAAGGGTGATGTGATCGTGGAACTGCCAATGGATGTGGTGCGGATCGCCATTCCGTTGTTGATCTATTTCATTGTGATGTTTCTTGTCTCTTTCTGGATGGGCAAACGGGTTGGCGCGGATTATTCCAGGACCACCACACTTTCATTCACCGCTGCCAGTAATAATTTTGAGCTGGCGATTGCTGTGGCGGTGGCGGTTTTTGGTATTGAAAGCGGCGCGGCATTTGCTGCGGTCATTGGTCCCTTGATCGAAGTTCCTGTAATGATCGGTTTGGTCAATGTGGCGTTCTTCTTCCAGAAAAGGTATTTTGGCGGGGCAGTTGGTTCTGCGCCGGAAATGCTGGCTGCTGTGCAGGAAATTTGTCCACCAGATGAGAAGCTGGTCAGGTAAAATTTTGCAGAGTTGGAGCTGACCCCTGCCTATGCCTAAAATCCATCACGCCCAGGTTGACGAACATGGAAATATCATCTTACCGCCCGAACTGGCCAGGGATCTGGGTATTTTGCCCGGTGACACGGTGCGTGTTGAGCCAAATGGTCACGGTGTACATTTACGCTCTCCGTTGACGACGCTCAAGCGGGTCTATGTTGAGATCACCAATAAGTGCAACCTCAATTGTGCCACTTGTATGCGAAACGTTTGGGATGTTAAGTACGGCGGCATGTCGCTTGACACCTTCAAACGGATACTCTCCAACCTGGAGAACCTGCCGCAAAAACCCGAACTCTTCTTTGGCGGATATGGAGAACCGCTTTCACACCCTGATTGTCTGGAGATGGTCAGGCTGGCAAAAAAAGCCGGGCATGAAGTTGCGCTGATCAGCAATGGCATATTGTTGACTGAGCAGGTCAGCCAAAGACTGGTGGATTTGCGGCTGGATATGCTTTGGGTATCATTAGACGGCGCATCGCCAGAGTGTTATATGGATGTCCGCCTCGGCGATGCCCTGCCCCTGGTCATTGAAAACTTATCCCGCTTGCGTATGCAAAAATATAAATCCTTTGGTTTTTCCACCTGGGCAGGGGTTCCCAAGCTTGGCATTGCCTTTGTTGCCATGCGGCGAAACATCCACGACCTGAACGAAGTCATCAAACTGGGCATGCGTCTTGGCGCGGTGGAATTCTCCGTCAGCAACGTTCTGGCACACAACGCTGAACTGCTCGCCGAAAACCTCTATTTGCGTTCGATGAATGTCGCTCCAAGCGCGCAGATGAGCCCCTTGATCCATTTTCCGCTGATGGATATCAATGAGCAAACCGTTGAGGCGTTGTCTGCCGTGTTGAATGGCATGAATCGCCTTGAATTGTTTGGCGGTACATTGAACCAAAATAGGGATCAATGCCCATTTGTCGAGCGGGGCAGTCTTGCAGTCCGGCAGGATGGCAAGGTGAGTCCCTGCCTGCCCTTGCTCTATACGCACGAGCATTACCTCGACACACGCAAGCGCAGTTCAAAGGAGTTTTTTGTCGGCGATATTCATCAAACCAGTCTGCTGGATATTTGGAACGATTCCGAATATTTGAAACTACGAAAGCGCCTGGAGGATTTTGATTTTTCACCCTGTGTCTTTTGCAATAGCTGTGAACTGGCAAATGAAAATATGGAGGATTGTTTTGGAAACGTCCAACCTACCTGCGGCGGTTGCTTGTGGGCACAGGGACTGATCCGCTGTCCGTAGAACTCGATTGCATGAGAAAATCACATTTGTGCCATCCGGTTTCGGTGGACTGATGTTTTTCTTGGTGTGCTAAAACTGATTTGCACCAAATAATATTTCCGCGAAGAGTGCTTTGAATGGTTGCACGCTTCGCGGTTGTCTGTGTCAGGATTAAATTACCTCATCGGTTAGCCTGCGGTGAAGGAGCAACGTACCCATCATGAAAAAATCAATAAAATCCATTTTCCTTTTTTTTATCCTGCTTCCTGCCTTATGTGTTGTACCCGTGCATGCTCAGACACAGCAGCCTGTAGTTCATGCCGTCATGTTTTGGATGCAGGGCTGCCCGCATTGTGAGGATGTCATCCAAAACGTTTTGCCGCCTCTGCAGGAAAAATATGGTGAACAGTTTGACCTGTTTTTGATCGAGGTCAAAGGCACGCCTGACGTGGACTTATTATATCGTGTAGCCGAATCCTATGGAGTTCCCAAGGAAGGGACAGGCGTGCCATTCCTGATCATCGGTGACCAGGTGCTTGTCGGCTCTGACCAGGTGCAAGATCAACTGCCTGTTCTGGTGGAGGATCATTTGAAGCGTGGCGGGTTGGGGTTTCCGACAAATCCGCTGATCGTAGACCTTTTGCCTGCCACTGCGGTACCGGTTTTCGCAACCCAGGTGCTCACCGCACCCACGTCTCAGCCGGCGTCAGCCACGGCAGTTGAAGCGCCAATAGAAATTGGATCTGTGGATGATCCTGTTAAAAACAATGGTTTCACGCTTGCCGCCGTTGTCATGGCCTTTATGATCATTGTCATTCTTTATGCTTTGATAAGTCTGCTGATCGGCAGACTTTATTTCCAAGCCGTATGGATCGTACAGCGTGACGCCATTCCCTGGTTATCTTTGATCGGTCTGGGTGTTGCTGCTTATCTGACGTATGTTGAGACGCAATCAGTGCAGGCGTTCTGTGGTCCGGTCGGCGATTGCAATGCAGTGCAGTCCAGTTCGTATGCGCGCGTTTGGGGCATATTGCCCGTGGGCTTGCTTGGCGCGGCTGGTTACATTGCCATCCTCGCAGCCTGGTGGGTTGGGCGTCAACGCTGGGGCTGGTTCTCAACCTACGCGCCTTTAGCCTTGTTTGGCATGGCGCTATTCGGTACGATCTTTTCGATCTATTTGACTTATCTGGAGATTTTTCTCATCGAAGCAGTATGTATCTGGTGCATCAGTTCAGCCATTATTATTGCACTGCTTCTGCTGGCCAGCCTTGGATCCACCCTGAATGTGTTTTCTTCCACTGAATCTGAAGAGGATTTTTAATAATAACTGTATGCCTTCCGTCGTCCGTAAATAAGCGGCTGAAGGCAACCCGTTTTACCATACACAATCGGGCGTAGTGTTGATGCCCGCTGATTTCCCAACCTGCTTGTACATGGTCACGTTGGTGAATGGTTCGCCGAGGATGCCGTCATGGATCGCCCATGAGCGCTTGCGGATGCTGTTCGCCGCCTCTGAATGGCGGAAAGGGGTCGATCCATCCAACTGCGCCAGCAGATCACCGCCAGGTTGAAACCCCGCGTGGATGCTGTTCATCAGGCGCTTGCCCATCTGATAATTGAATCCGTAGCGTTCAAAGATGACCGCGTTGTGATAATACAGGGGTTCAATGAAGTACATGTCATGCCCGAGTACGGCGACAAAATCTTCAAATGATTTGATCGCCTGCCCGAGCATTCTTAACCCGCGCCGTACCTGTCCCGGAGCCAATCCCGCCAATAGGGCGCCTTGCTCCGCTTCGATGTTTCTTTGCAGGGTGCCGAATTGGGTGGGTGAGCCGTCCGGCATTTTATCCACATCGAACCTCGGAGTCCCGGGTGCATTGAGAATGTAAAGCAGGATGTGAATTTGTCCGTTCAACGTGTCGGTCAGGTGGGCATAAAGGATCGGATCTGGGAAATCCATTTTGTGGAAAAGACGCATTTCCACGTCAGACGATCCAGGGGCAAAACGGAACTGTAAAAGGTTGTATCCAGCGGCAGAGGTGAGCGGTGGGATCTCGTATTTTTCCAGCAGTGCAGCGGGGATATAGCGCGCATAGATCGCGCGTTTTTCGGGTTCGGGAAGCAGGTTGATACCGCCAATGGTGGAAGGGGACATGTGATTTGTTTCCTCTTGCCCTTCGATCGGATTCCCCGAAGAGCGTTCATCTTTCCGCTCAAGGCGGAGGATCTATCTGACTCTCGTCGCTCTTTCGTTATCCCGTGCTTCATCCCGCTTGGCAATGGTGGCGCGTTTATCGTAGGCTTTTTTACCTTTGGCGAGGGCGATCTCGATCTTGGCTCGTCCGTCTTTCAGGTACACGCGGGTCGGCACAACAGTATTGCCTTTAATGCGGATGTCGTTCCACAATTCACGGATCTGTTTCTTATGCAGCAACAGACGCCGTCTGCGCTTGGGTTCATGGTTGAAGTATTGCCCTGCCTGTTCGTACGGGGCAATATGCGCTTCGACAAGCCAGGCTTCCTGTGCGTTGGGGATATCCACAAAAGATTCCTGAATACTGATCTGCCCCGCGCGGATGGATTTGATCTCAGACCCTTGCAGGACAATTCCTGCTTCGAATTTTTCCATCAGGAAATATTCAAAACTGGCTTTGCGATTGGTTGCGATGATTTTGATGTTTTCTGTCACGGGTTGATTTTAACATAAACCCTGGCTGCTTTTGCTGAAAGCAGCCAGGCGATCATCCCCATTTGAGGATGGCAATTCCAGCGAGCAGCCGCAGCACGCTTACGATAATAAGTGCATTGACCAATCCCGTTCCATCCGCGATGGCAGGGCCGATGAGAGAGGCTGCCAGAATGGCGACATTCAGAACGATGGCATACCACGCCAGATGCGAGGGGCGGTCAGCGGGCGGGATGTTATCGAGCATATAATTGAGATATGCCCCGTTGAGCATGGCAAAGAAGAACCCGCCGAGGAACGAGACCCCATAGAACTGCCAGACGGTTTGGGTGAACGCCAGTTGAAATGGATAAATTGCCATACCTGCTGCACCCCAGCCGGTTACAACCTTATTTCCGTATCGCTGGGCAATACCCCGGAATTGGGTTGAGCCGAGGAGAACGGTTAGGTAAAAAAGAGCCGTGCCTATTCCGATATTGTTGTCATTCAGGTTGAGGACTCGCACATTGAAAAATGGGTAGATGGGCAGTGCCATGTATTGCGCCAAATGGAAGAAGAAAAGACCCAGCAGCACGTTCCGAAATGGGCTTGCCCAAATATCCAACCGCAGTGCAGATCGGATCCCAGTGGGAGCATTGAGCGAGGGTGTGACATCAGGTTGGGGCGAGGATGGAAGCGGAAAGATATCCTCTTGCAGAGGTTTGATGTGATAGATATGGTAGCTGCTCATTGCCGCGCCAAAAGCGCCGATCGCAAAGATCACCTGGTACCCTGCTTCCAGCGGCATGTTTTTAAGGATGAAGCCTGCGCCGAAGGAAGCCAGCATATAGGTTATGGAAAATGTCACATTACGGGTGCCTGCCACCTGCGAGCGGAAGCGGTCCGGGACGGCTTCTGCAAACAGGGCATTGAAGCCAACTCCCATTGGTGTGAGCGGAATTGCCATTAGGAAGGCGAGGATGATCAACGCCCAGATCTGTCCCTGCTCGTTCAGCAGCCAGGGCAGGGGGATCCACAAAATATAGCCGACCCGAAATAGGACGGATGACCAAAAAACGGCGCGTCCGGTGTGACGTTTTTCGATCCAGCGGCTCGCGGGGATGGCAAGGAAAAGGTTAACGACTGCCGCCATGGCGGCCAGCAAACCGATCTGTAAGCCAGACGCGCCGAGGCGCGTGGCGTATACATTAAGGAAGTTGACGGATGTCCCGCTCAATACGCCGAACCAGGCAATATCTAAAAATAAATGCCGGAAGTTGGAACGATATTTTTCAGGAACGTCTGATTGTTGAAATGGATTGAAACGCATGAAGATGATTATAACTACGATTTTGGATTTGGATTGACGATAAATGGATTTTTATGCAAGGGATGAAAGTTATGGGGTGATCAGCCTGCAGTCTGGGTTGACTTTTTATGTACCGAGTGGTACACTGTTCTGCATGGAAGATAACCGTTCGAAGATCCTTGCCTGCGCAATTGACCTGTTCTCCTCTCGCGGTTTTGACGCAGTGGGTGTGCAGGAAGTGGCGGACGCCGCCGGATTAAAAAAGCCCACCCTGTATCATTATTTTGGCAGCAAAAGCGGGCTGCTCAAAACCGTACTGGATGAGACCTTTGTGGACCTGTTCGCTGCCCTCGAAGGAGTCGAGTACAACCGAAACGTGGTGGAGCCGCTCGAAGCGATTGCCAGCCATTACTTTGGTTTTGCCCGCAAGCGCCGGTCATTTTACCGAATGCAGCTTGCCATGTGGTTCTCTCCTGCTGAGAGCGAGACGTTTAAGGCGGTAGCCCAGGTGAATGAAAGACAACAGCAGATCCTTGAAGCCCTGTTTCTGCAAGCCGCCAGTGACCACGGCAACATGCAGGGACGTCACCGCGCCTATGCCGCCACTTTCCTGGGAATGCTCAATACCTACATTGCCCTTGGACTTAACGGATACGCCAAACTGGATGAAAACCTTGTCAAAAAGGCGGTTCACCAGTTCATGCACGGCATCTTCTCATAGGAAATTCAGGGGGACCGCCTCGCACCTGGAGCGCACCCCTCTATTTTTTTATCAATTTTATATACCGACTGGTAAGTACACAAAAGGAAAATTTATGAAATCTCATTGGACAATTGACTCGATCTTCTATCACATTTATCCGCTAGGAATGTGCGCCGCTCCTGCGCGCAACGACCTGACCTCCGTGCCTGTGCCCCGACTGGAAAAAATAATTGATTGGATCCCGCACCTGCGTGATCTGGGGATCACCGCCTTGTATCTCGGACCACTGTTTGAATCCACAGCACACGGCTACGATACTGCCGACTATTTCCACGTTGACCGCCGCCTTGGCACAAACCATACAATGGTAAAACTTGTCCGGGAACTGCACCGCGCCGATATCAAGGTCGTTCTCGATGGAGTCTTCAACCATGTGGGGCGTGACTTCTGGGCGTTCCACGACCTGACGCAAAATAAACAGGCCTCACCTTTTGTGAATTGGTTCCAGGGTGTGGATTTCTCTGCACGCAGTCCATTTGGGGATGCCTTCCGCTATGATGGCTGGAATAATAATTTTGACCTGGTTAAACTCAACCTGCATTCGTGTGAGGTACGCGACCATTTGTTTCATGCCATCCGGCAGTGGGTTGAGGAATTTGAGATCGATGGTTTGCGCCTTGACGTGGCAGACTGTCTTGACCCGCAATTCATGCGCGAACTATCTTCATTCTGCCATATGCTTAGCCCCGATCTTTGGCTGATGGGCGAGGTCGTACATGGAGATTACAATAACTGGGCAAATCCTGTTATGCTTGATTCGGTCACCAATTACGAGTGTTACAAGGGATTGTATTCCAGTCTCGCAGATAAAAACTATTTTGAGATCGCCTACTCGCTCAACCGGCAATTTGGTCCGGGCGGCATGTACCGTGATCTGACCCTCTACAACTTCGCCGATAACCATGACGTGAACCGTGTGGCAAGCAATCTCGCAAAACCGCAGCACCTTTATCCCTTGTATTGTTTACTCTTTACCATGCCTGGGGTGCCATCCATATATTATGGTAGTGAGTGGGGATTGGAGGGGGTGCGTACCCCAAGTGATGACCACCACCTGCGCCCCGCCCTTGATCTGGATCGGCTCCGGGCAGATTCTCCCCAGCCTGGATTGCCCGCGATCCTTGCCCGCCTCGCACACATCAGGCAGAACACATTTGCCCTGCGGCACGGAGATTACAGGGAGGTCTTTGTTGCCTCAGAGCAATTTGCTTATTCACGAAATACAGAAATCGACATTGTCTTTGTCCTGCTCAACGCCGCTGCCACAGACGTAACTTTTGACATCCCTGCCTCACTGCCAGATAGAACTCGCCTGGTTGACCTGCTAAACCCAAACGATGAATTTCACGTAAACGGCGGACAGCTGCATGTTGAAAAAGTCCATGCGTGTTGGGGGCGGATTTTACAAGTTGTCAGGTGACCAGGTAATTGAATAAATGGTCATGAAGGCAACCTTTGTGACGTCTCTTGATCCTTTGCGGTAATTTTTGTTTTTGGTAAAAAGACCATACACAACACAAATCCCACAGCCATAATGAATGCCCCTGTCAGGTAGGGATAGTTCAAGTTGACATCAAGCGCGTATCCAGCCCATAACGGTCCCGCGATACGTCCCAGGCTCATAAAGGCGTTGTTCATACCCATTGCCACGCCTTGACTGGTACCTGGCTGCTTTGAGATCAGTGAAGAAGACCCGGGGCGGATCATGGAGTTGGTCAGCATGAAGAAACCTGAAGTCAGGATGACAGAGGTTGCAATTTTGCCTGGTTCACTCCCCACCAGCGTCATCAAAATAAAACCGAAGATGCTGGCAAAGAGAGAGACTTTAACCACCAGTGTGTCACCCCATTTACGGGTGGCAGGGCCTGTCAGCGCTCCCTGCACAATGGCAGAGACAAGCCCAATAACCGTCAGTACGATGCCCACCTGAGTGGCGTTGTAATCGTAGCGGAGTTGGGTGTACATCCCGAATACGCTCTCAAAGTTGGCAAGTGCGAAACTGTGCAGGAATGCCAGAAAGAGCAAAAAGCCGATGGGACCGTAAAGCGCCTGCCACATCTCCTTTAATTGGGGTCCGTTGATCTTTCCAAGCGTGGCACTGCGTTCTGCGCTCGGCAGCGATTCAGAGACCATGACCCAGGTCAGGATGACGGCAACCACCGAGATCGCCGCCGCAAAATAGAACGGGGCAGAAAGCGAAATGCCAGACATCATCCCGCCGATGCCAGGACCGAGAACCATACCCACGCCCATTGCCGCGCCGACCAGACCCATCCCGCCGCCGCGGTCATGGTGACTGGTGCTGTCGCCGATGATCGCCATGGCTGTTGGCAGGGTTGCCGAGGAGAGGATTCCAGCCAGACCGCGTGTGGCGATTAACAGGGTGAGCCCGGTTTGCGGCGTGAACATTCCTGCTTCAGCAAATTGCCCCACCACCCCGTATAGAATTTGAGAGACTACATTGCCTACAATACCCACCAGCAGGATGGGCTTGCGGCCATAATGGTCAGAGAGACTGCCCCAGATGGGGGAAAAAATGAACTGCATGATGGAATAGATCGCCATCAACATGCCCATGTCTTTGCCGCTTCCGCCAAAGTGTTCGACATAGAACGGCAGGATGGGAATGACGATGCCAAACCCAAGCATAACAACAACGAGCGTAAAGAATAGTACAGCGAGGTTTTTGTTTTTGAACATGAGCGCGATTATACATCCTTGGGATTAAGTTGGTTTTTGAAGAGCTCTTATTATTAGCCAGAGAGGTTCCGGCACCTCATTACACCTGGATCTGTGCTGCTTCAGACCCAGGTGATTTTTTTTCAGTTGTCGCCGTATAATATGGTTGTCAATAAATTATTTGACATGACGTGTTATCCAATAATTCAAGGAGAAAAAAAATGGCGTACACTTTGGAAACAAAAGTTGGTGATATTTTGAAAGACACGAACGCAGTGGAGATTTTGGAAAGATATGCTCCCGGAGTCTCCAGGAATCCCATGATCGGCCTGGCGAAAGGAATGACCTTAAAGGCGCTGCTTGCCATGCCGCAAGCCAAACAGGCTGGAATAACCGAGGAGATGGTAACAAAAGTGCTGAAGGAGATTAACGCTCTAAAGTGATCCGATCCATCTTATTTATCCCGGGTTTCTACCTTGGGATGAAAATTGAAAAATATCCATGAGGTTCGGTGCAGTTAGTTATTGGGGTATCCCGACCACGAATCGGAGAATCTCATGGATGTAATATTCGTTTTTTTTCCAACCTGCTTAATGTGCATGATCTGCTTGTTTGCGCCAACTTGGTTATGATGGCAGATTGCTTCAAATTGTCAGAATTCTGATGCCCACCCAGGGTCTGGTAAAATTCGTTATGCGGCATAAGATATGCTGGCAGTATGCACAAAATTCTTAAAGGAGATTGGAAAATGTCGAATATTAAAACTGAAATTGCCGAATTGGTTGCGAAAAAGGTGGGTATCCCCAAAGACAAGGCACAACAATCCGTGGATGTGGTCTTAAACTTTCTTAAGGAGAAATTGCCGCCCACGGTTTCAGGTCAGCTGGATGCGGTCCTTTCCGGAAATGTTGACTTAAGTGATGGCATCGGGCTTGACGATGCGGCAGGCCTGCTGGGCGGCTTGCTGGGTGGAAAGAAGTAATATCTATTGACTTGAATACCGCTGCATTTGTGATGAATGCAGCGGTAATTTTTTATCTCGAATTCTTGATATATGGGGATGAAAGAGTAGAGCATCCAAATTTTCTTTGTTTGAATTGCCGAAATTTAAGATTTACTTTGATCCAGCGGGCGCGTAGTAACGCAGTTTCCATGTGCCACTGCCCTCATTAGACACGATCGAATAGGGGCTGGCAACGAAGATCCAGGAGTTACCGGGTTTCAATTCGGCCGGGCTTCCATCGGGGTTTTGGAACTGCATCGGCCTGCGTTGACCTGAGTTCTTTTCGAACTCGCCTGACATTGTGCTCCATTCAATTTCATATTTCAGTCCATCGCGGAATAATAATGCGCGTCCACTGTCACCTTGTTCAAGGTGAATATCCAAATTTGTAGGCGAGATCACATCGACTTCAGGAAAAATGACGATGAAATTTTCAAAGTGCAGTTGACGCCCCGTCAGGCGGTCTGTATCCGCGTGTAGTTCACCCACGGTTGCATTATCAGCATTGTCTACGAACCTTAGCCATGCGCCGTAAAGCGGGTCATACGTCCAGCCTGATTGATTAAGCGTTGCCACATAAACATTAATTTGGTTCGCAGGTACGCCGCCATCGGGGATGGTCTCAGTGAAAAGATTCCCTGAATAGTTAAAGCCACGGCGCGAGTAACGCATGTTATCTTCTGCGACTGCCTGCATCCGTTCCAGGCTCATCATCGAGCCGCCACCCGCATCTTCATGCGCAACCATCGAACATTGCGGCAGTTTTTCCAGAACCTCCTCCGATGCGAAAGCGTATACAAGGCATGAGTCCTGGAAGAACCCGGCGATGTCTGCATACAGCAAACGGCCTGAGCGGATCGGACCGATCTCGGCGGGAGGCAATTGAGCGGATTTGCCCGGGGTGGGTATCACGTTTTCAGATGGTACCAGTCCTGCGTCGAGCAGGAGATGGGTCGTTTCAATCTCCACGTCCGCCATGCCTGATAACGGGTTGGCGTCACTATCCCCATTTTCATCTCCGATATTCTCTGTTGTAAACTCCAGCCACTCTGGCAAAATGAACTCCACCCGATATTTTGCAGGCTGAACATTGAAACCATAATAACCGTTGGTGTCGGTAGTCGTGGATGCGACCATCTGACCGGCTTTGTCATAAAGGTTTACGCAAATACCAGCCACTCCATTTTCAAAGGATTCAAGGCGCCCATTATTATTTTTGTCCAGCCAAACCTGGTTACCGAGGATTTGCGAGGTCTTCCTGAAAGGTTCAGTGCGGATTTCGCAATCACCGGTGACCGGAATTTCGGGCATTGGATAAGTGCCGTGAAAGACTGAAAGAAAGCGTGTGGCGCCTTCGGTGATATAAAACTCAAACACCCAGGGCGCAAAAGATAAACCTGCCTGTGGGCGCGCGACGGGCGGGAAGTGGGAAACCGAAATGAGCATGGCGGGAATTTGAAGCAAACCTGGATTTTCCACGGGCTGCCCGTTCAACGGGTTGTAGCCGGCAGGGAAATCCTCGAGGTCGGGGCCAAAAGATGAAGGTGTTGCCAAAGGCTGCGGCACTGGGGTCGATGTCGATGTTGATAATGGTGTGACGGTTGCTTCTGGTGATGGGATGGTTGGTTGTTCTGTCGGAATAGACTCTGTGGTAGGGACGCCCGTTTTGGTACATGCCAGTAAATTTATCATCACAATGCCTAAAAGGAGCATTGCTCGCAGGGTTTTTTGGTTGATCATAAGGTCTCCATACTGATAAAGATAATGGATACGCTTGTTTTTGTCATTCCCCCATCAAGCAGGTCAGCTTGCAGTTTTGAAAACACAGGTTTTGGCGGGTTGCCTAGCTGGTCTCCATAAAACCTTTCTGCACGCGCAGGTAGGTATCTTCTAGGGCTTCCGGCAGCACTCGGGTTTCTCCCAATGTAGACATAAAATTTGTATCGCCGCCCCAGCGTGGAACAATGTGAATGTGAATATGCCCAGGCAGTCCTGCGCCTGCGGCCTGGCCGATGTTTGCTCCCATGTTAAAGCCCTGTGGGTGGTAGATTTTTTGCAGCACGCTGATGCTTTGTGACGTAAGTTCCATCATATCGGCGCGGGTGGCGGGGTCCAATTCTTCAAGCGAGGCGACATGCTTAAAGGGAATCACCATGAGGTGTCCGCTTGTATATGGATAGCGGTTGAGTATGACGAAAGCATGCCTGCTGCGATAAGCGATCAGGTTTGCCGCGCTGTCCTGTCTGGCGTGTGCGTTGCAAAATACACAGCCTTCCTCTTTTCCTTCATGGTTTTCGATATATTTCATGCGCCAGGGTGACCAGATATGATTCATAGGGTGGAGCAATTGTAGCAGAAAAAAAGGATGACCGGCATGGTCGCAGGATGAAATCCATCCCCTAGCCAAACACCAAAAAATCAAGAGATTCGATCTCCCCATCACCCTGCTCGAAAATCCTGCTTTTCCCATGCAGTCGCTTTTTCCCATGAACGGAGTATTGTTCCAAAATTCGCGCAGGGATGGTTTGTGGCGTTTCAGAGAAATTGGCGAAGATAACCGCCCGTTTACCAGAGTGAATTCGCATAAAGCCCAGCAGATGTTCATTTTCAGTGTGGATGATTTCCAACTCACCGCCGCTAAAAACTTTGTGGTGTTTCCTCAGTCCGATCAGTTTCCTCAGTCCCTGAAAAACGCGCCCTTCGACGGTTTTGCCGTTGCTACGGTTGGCAACCTTTTCCCAATCTGTCTTTGGACGATGTACCCAGCGACTGTCTCTTTCGTGAGCGGGGTCGTCCCGATAGGTATAGTCGTTGAGCGTGCCGACTTCATCACCCAGATAGAGCAGCGGGATCCCGCCGACGGTCAGAATGATGCCGTGAATGAGTAGGATGCGGCGAATGGCAAGTTCCACCTCGTTTTCGCCTTCTTCGTGCAGCGCTTTTTCCAACCCTGCAAGCGAGGCGCATGTCCCGCAGATCCGGCAATCACCATTGAACGGATTTTCCTGAAAGGGAAGGCCTCGTGCAAAACTACCGGCAAATCTGCCCCGATAGAACTCGTTGAGGAAGCGCCGGTGGTCACTGCCGTTGATGCCAAATTGGGCGGCATCTTCATCCGAGAATGTCCAGCCAATGTCATCGTGCACGCGGACATAGTTGACCCAGGCGGTTTCAGGATGGATTTTAAAGCGGGTAGCCAGTGCCTGCGAGAGCAATTCTGTTTTGCGTGTGGCAAGGGAATTCCATAATAAAGCCATCAGCAGCGGGTTGTATGATGTTTGACATTCGTCCGGTGATATATATTTGACTACGTCATCAGGGTGAACAATGGCTTCTGATTTGAAGATCAAGGCGGGAGCTGCAATTTTTGAAACCGTATTAAATGCCTTGATCAATGTATGTGCTTCGGGCAGGTTTTCACACCCTGTGCCGAGTTTCTTCCAAATGAAGGCCACCGCGTCGAGTCGTAAAACCTCCACGCCCTGGTTTGCAAGAAAGAGCATTTCGTCTGCCATGCGGTTGAAGACACCGGGGTTGGCGTAGTTCAAATCCCATTGATAACTGTGGAACGTGGTCCATACCCAGCCGCCGCCTCCCATCCCGGCGGGCGTTGAGGCAGGGAATAATTCAGGGAAGAATGTAAATGCACCGGTGTGCTCTTCGGGAAAGATCTCCCTGAGATTCTGTTCATAGCGGTCAGGCATTTCCCGGGTGGGGAAGATCCGGTAGAAATCCATGTATTCCTGTTCACCCGCCTTGGCGCGTTTTGCCCACAGATGCTCATCTGAAGTGTGATTGAAAACCAGGTCTACCACCAGACTGATGTTGGCGTTTCGCAGATCGCGCGCGAGGGATGCCAATTCCTTCATCGTCCCAAGCGGCGGGTGGACATCGCGGTAACTGCTCACAGCATAACCGCCGTCGTTTTCCACTTCCGGCGCTTTGAATAGCGGCATGAGATGAAGGTAGGTAATGCCCAGTTCTTTAAAATAGGGAATTTTGGATTTAACGCCTTTCAGATCGCCTGCAAAAAGATCAACATAGCATACGCCGCCCAGCATCTGATTTGACTGGAACCAGAGCGGATCATGCTCCCGTTCTTCATCCAATTCCCGCAGATCTTGCGGGCGGCTGAACCATGAGCATGCCATGCTGGCAACCAGATCTTCGAGATGAAAAAAGAAATCATATTGGGAACCGTAAATTTGCAGATACAACTCGAAGAGCGTGGCGAAGTTTTTATTCAGCCGCGCTGTGAACTGCTCCCAGCCTTGCGGATCTTTGGCTATAAATTTTTTTAGCGTCTGCTCCACGCGCGGCAAAATGCGCTGCAGGGACCTTTGTGCCTGGTAATCGAAAGGGTTTTGGATCATGGTGATTAGATCTCTTGTTTAAGCATTTCCTGTTCAGCAAGCGCAATGGCGCCTAACATGCCTGAGCGGTTTCCAAGCCCCGGGTTGACAATATAGGAGGTAATATTCTCAAGGATGGCGGGTGACTGAATGTAGCTGTTGATGTACTGCTTCGTGCGCTCCTGCACCTTTGGCAGTAGATGCTCCAGCGAGCCTACGCCGCCACCGATGATGATGCGCTGAGGCGAGAGTGTGAACGAGTAGCTCGCCAGTGCCATTGCAATGTATTCCGCTTCCAGGTCCCATGCGGGATGGTCTTTGGCAAGCGTACTGCCACTTTGCTGCCAGCGTTTTTCAATTGCCACGCCCGAAGCCAGGCCTTCAAAACAGTCCCCATGAAATGGACAGTTCCCTGCATAAGGGTCTCTGGTTTTATCATGCGGCAGGGGAATGTGCCCCATTTCGGGGTGCAGCAAGCCGTGCAGCAGTTTGCCTTCAACGTACGCACCGCCGCCCACGCCCGTGCCGATGGTGAGATAAATAAAGTTTCGCAAACCCTGTCCCATACCCCAGCGCCATTCGCCCAGCGCCGCCCCGTTGACATCGGTGTCAAAGGCGATCGGGATGTTGAACGCAGAGCGCAGTACGCCGACGACATTCGCATTGGTCCAACCCGGTTTTGGCGTCGGGAGGATATATCCATAGGTTCTGGAATCAATATTTGGGTCGAGCGGACCGAAACAGGCGAACCCGATCGAGGCAAGTTTTCCCAGACTTTTTTCCTGCTGTCTGAAAAAATCCACTGCCTGTGCCATTGTTTCTTCCGGGGAGGTGGTCGGGAATCTGGTTTCGGCGCGGATATCATCTGGTCCTGTGCCAATGGCACATACGAACTTCGTTCCGCCGCCCTCGATGCCGCCAAAGAGAGGAGTGTTATTTTTCATTTTTGTATATGCAGCCATAAGTAGGCATAAGGTTGAAGAGTGAGTTTGTCGGTTAGGTTCAGCTTTTGACCGGTGAACAGATCCAAATGGCTTTTTTGGAATTTGACCGGGATATTCACTGTCTCGGCCGATGCGCTCAAGTTGTTGAGGATCAGCACAGTATCTCCATCATGCTCGCGGACATATACTGCAACTGCCTGGTTGCCCGTATCCACCCATTCCATGCTACTGCCGCCAAAGGCTGGGTGCGCCTTGCGGTACTTGATCATCCGTTTGACCGAACTGAAAAATGAATCAGGCTTGTTGATCTGACCGGCGACATTGATCCGCTCGTATTCCGCGCCTTTTACAAGATCTGAGAAAGGTGTGTTTTTTGAAAAGCCTGCATTGGGTGAGTTGTCCCACTGCATGGGTGTGCGGACTCCATTACGGTCGGGCAGGTCAATATTATCACCCATGCCGATCTCGTCACCATAATAAATGATGGGCGAACCAGGCAGGGTGAACAAAATGGAATTTGCAAGTTCCATTTTACGGCGGTCGTTATCAAGCAGGGGGGCAAATCGGCGCCGGATGCCCATGTTGAGCCTCATCCGCGGTTCGGGTGCATACTGCTCCCACATCCACTGGCGTTCCTCAGGTGTGACCATCTCCAATGTGAGTTCGTCGTGGTTGCGAAGGAAGGTACACCATTGGCAATTCTCAGGGATGGGCGGCGTGCGATGCATGATCTCTGCCATATCCTCGAAGCGCCCTTTTTTAAGTGCCATGTAAATGCGCGGCATGATGGGAAAGTGGAAACCCATGTGGAATTCATCACCATCACCAAAATACGGCCGCACATCCTCGGGATATTGATTAGCTTCGCATAGCAGAATGCGCCCAGAATAGTGCTGGTCCATGAAAGAGCGCAGCTTTTTCAAATAGTCATGTGTCTCAGGCAGATTTTCGCAGTTGCTGCCCTCGCGCTCGATCAGGTAGGGGACTGCGTCAGCGCGGAAGCCGTCAATTCCGAGGTCCAGCCAGAAGCGCGCCACTTGGAGCATCTCTTCCTGAACTTTTGGATTGTCAAAATTTAAGTCAGGCTGGCTGGCATAAAAGCGGTGCCAGTAATATTGACCTGTTTTTTCGTCCCATGTCCAGTTCGAGTGTTCAGTATCCACGAATATGATACGCGCGTCTTTATATTTCTTGTCTGTATCGCTCCAGACATAATAATCGCGATAGGGTGAATTGCGGTCGGATCGTGATGCTTGAAACCAGGGATGTTCATCAGAGGTGTGATTCAACACCAGATCCATGACGATGCGGATGCCATGCTCGTGTGCGGATCGAATTAACTCCTTTAGATCATCCAGCGAGCCGAAGGCTTTGTCTACTGCATAATAATCGGCGATGTCGTAACCGTCATCCTTCAACGGTGAGGGGTAAATGGGCATGATCCAGATGCAATCCACGCCAAGTGCCTGAAGGTAATCGAGCTTTTCTGCAATTCCGCGCAAGTCGCCATGACCATCGCCATTGCTGTCCTTGAATGCGCGGACAGATATCTCATAAAAAACAGCGTTTTTGTACCAGAGGTTATTTGTCATAATTAGAGTGTGGATCGTATAAAAAATGGACTGGTTGCCCAGTCCATTTTCGTGTTTAACCTTTGACTGAGCCTGCAAGTAATCCGCGAACAAAGAAGCGTTGCAGGGCAAAGAAAACCGCGAGCGGTAATAGCATGCTGACAAAAGCCCCAGAGGTGAGCAGGTGCCAGTCTTGTCCCTTTTCGCCGACAATGGATGCCAGTGCGTATGTGACCACCCGGCTTTTATCCCCTAAAAAGACCAAAGCGATCAGGTAATCATTCCAGACCCAGAGGAATTGGAAGATGGCGAAGGATGCCAGAGCAGGTACGGATAGCGGCAGGATCAATTTTGTGAAGATCGTGAAATTGGAAGCCCCATCAATATAGGCGGCTTCCAGCAGGTCGCGTGGCAGGGTACTCATGTAGTTGAACAAAAGGTACGTCGCCAGAGGCAAGCCGAAGCCTGTGTGCGCCAGCCAAATTCCAAGAAATGTGCCGTTCAAGTTCAACTTGGTGTAGTCCTGCAAAATTGGGACGAGGGAAATTTGCAAAGGAACAACGAGGATTGCGACCACCATCGTAAAGATAACGCTCCGCCCGGGGAAGTTTAGCCACGAAAAACCGAACGCGGCAAAGGCTGCAATCAGGATGGGGATGATGGTGGCTGGGACTGCAACTGCAATCGAGTTGAGGAATGCGCTTCCGAGGCTGTTTCCCTTGCGGGTGATCTCGTTTCCACTGGCATCGGTGAAGCTGATCTCTTTTCCAGTGAGGACATCTTTGTAGTTATCCAGAGTCAATGGCTTGAAAAAGAATCCAACCCATTTTTCTTCGGAGACCAGAATTGTGCGCGTGCGTTTGTTACCGTACCAAGTCAACGTGCGTCCGTCAGCCAGGTCAAGGCCTTGCCGCAATTCCTCGAATGTCGCTGTGATGCCTTCGATTTGCATTGGCGCATTGACATCCACGGCTGCGTCGAGGACGATCTCGCCTGCTTGAATTTTCTCTTTGTGCGGCAGTACCGTCCACCAGCCCGAGGTGAAGATGTCCTGGCTGTTGCGCAGGGAGGTGATGAAAACTCCCAGCGTCGGCAATAACCAGAAGAAACAGATCAGGATGAGGACCCCGTTGATAACGAGGCTTGAGCGTAGCTGTTGTCCTTTATAGCTGGTATTCATTAGAACGCCCTCCGATCCTTGTTGAATTCGCGCAGGTTATTGACAATAACAGGGATGACGGCAATCAACAGCACGATGGCAATCGCAGATGCGCGTCCTGTGTTTCCATAGGTAAACCGTTGCAGGTAAAACTCATTGGCGATCACGTTTGTTCCGTTATTACCGCCGGTCATCACGCGCACGATGTCGAATAATTTGAGACTGAAAATGACGATGGTCGTGATGACTGTGATCAAAGTGCCTTTGATATAAGGAATTATGATCTTGAAAAATGCCTGCACTTCAGTCGCGCCATCGATGCGGGCGGCTTCCAGTAATTCCATCGGAATGCCTTTGATCGCGGAGGAGATGACCACCATTGAATAGCCTGTTTGGAGCCAAACCATAATCACGATTAAAAACAGATTGTTCCAGGGCGGTTGACTTAACCAGGGCTGAGATTGTCCACCCATTGCCAATACGAAGGCATTGAGTAAGCCGATCTCTTCAATACCAACGCCTTCACCCTTGTAGGTGTAAACGAACTTCCAGATTACGCCGGCGCCTACAAAAGAAATAGCCATGGGCGTGAAAATGATCGCTTTGTAGACGGATTCAAAACGGGTGCGGTCTGCAAGAACCGCGATCAGCAAACCGAGTCCCACGCTGAATGAGGTGCCAACGATCATCCACAACAGGTTGTTGCGGAAGGTCTCCAGCATGATGCGGTCAGTGAACGCAAAAATGTAATTGTCGAATCCGACCCATTTCACGCCAATATCATCTTTGAAACTTAATACCAGCGTGCGCAACACCGGAACAGCCAGATACCAGCCCATGATGACTACAGCAGGTCCGACATAAACAAAGGGCTGTAAACGCTGCGGCCAGGGGTTGGGAAGTTGTTCCACAAACCAGTTGGATACAACATAAAGCAGGGCTACTCCAGCCACGCCCCAGATAATGGCAACCAGCACGATCACAATTTGCGGGGCTTCGCTGTCGCGCAGGAAAATGAAAACCTGCCACAGCACAAGGAAAGTGATTACCGGTACAAAAAATGAAATCAGTATCCGCCCCAGGGTTGCCGCCAACCCTCCAACAATGGAATTCTTGTCTTGCGATTTTTGCATGGTCATACCTCCTGGAGATCAAATAGA